>NZ_CP051630.1:848782-1159424 GCF_012848855.1 Pyruvatibacter mobilis | reverse complement strand
CACGATTCCCAAGTCGGAAGACATCGACAATCTGACCCTGGAACGTGCGGTCGAGCTTGTGGCCGCGAAGGCCGCCAAGTCCGGAAAAAAGACCGCGACTAAGTCGAAGGCCAAGGCGAAAACCAAAGCCAAGGCAAAGACGAAGGCCAAAGCGAAAGCCAAGACCAAGACAAAGGCCAAAACCAAGGCGAAAACCAAAACAAAAGCCAAGGCCAAGACCGCCACCCCGGCGGATACGGATGCCTCCTAAGTGAGCAAGAAACCCGGCAGCCCCCGCCCCAAGCGCGCGAAAGCCAACCGCTCCAAGCCACCTGCCCGCGCATCCAGGGCCGGCAAGGCGCCAAAGCGCGGCAAAGCCAAGGCTGCATCGGCCAATTTCCTCCCGACAAGGGACCAGGTACTGGAGTTCATCTCCACCTACGAGGGCACACCGGGCAAACGCGAGATTGCCCGGGCCTTCCGCGTGCAAGGTCCCCAGCGAGTTGCCCTGAAGGGCCTGCTGCGTGAGATGGAAGAAGACGGCCTGCTTGAGCGCGGCCCGCGCAAGAAGTTCTCGAAGCCGGGAGAACTTCCGCCCGTCGGTGTGATCGAAATCACAGAGCAGGATGCCGATGGCGAATTACTGGCACGTCCGGTCAATTGGCAGTCTGACATGGCGCCGCCGACCATTGTGCTCGCGCCAGCCGGTCACAAGGACAACGCGTCCTTCGGTATCGGTGACCGTGTGCTGGCGCGGCTAGGCAAGGCCGAGGAAGACTTCGACTACGAAGCTCGCGTCATCAAGAAGCTTGGTATGGGCGCAAAAACCGTGATCGGCGTATTGCGAGCCGGACCGGGCAAGGACTGGACACTTGAACCCGTCGACAAGCGCGAGCGCGGCGATTACCGAGTTGCAAACGCGGATATCGGCAAAGCGCAGCCCGACGACCTGGTTGAGGCAGAACTGCTCTCCCCTACCCGCCACGGACCCCGCGCGGCACGTGTCGTCAAGGCACTGAGTACGATGGACGACGTCCATGCAATCAGCCTCATTGCCATTCACGAACAGGGCATTCCGGTTGAGTTTCCGAAAGAGGTGACAGCCGAAGCTGACGCAATCAAGCCCGCGACCGTCCGTGGACGGACGGATATGAGAGACGTGCCGCTCATCACCATAGATCCGGCTGACGCCCGCGATCATGACGACGCGGTGTGGGCAGCCGCCGATGACGACCCGAAGAACCCGGGCGGCCACCAGGTGATTGTTGCGATCGCGGACGTCGCAGGCTATGTCCGCCCCGGATCGGCCCTCGATGGCGAAGCACGCAAACGGGGCAATTCGGCCTACTTCCCGGACCGCGTGGTTCCCATGCTGCCGGAGCGTATTTCAAACGATCTCTGCTCTCTGGTGGAAGGAAAGCCCCGCCCCTGCATCGCAGTGCGGATGGTGTTCGACAAGGATGGCAACAAGGTCGCGCACGAATTCATGCGTGGTCTCATGCGCTCTGCCGCCCGCCTGTCATATCAGCAGGCCCAGGCAGCCTATGACGGCAAGGCACCCGATGTGCCGGCGCAGATCACCGAAGACGTGATTATCCCCTTGTTCAAGGCCTACGAGACCGTGCTGAAGGCGCAGGGCAAGCGCGCGCCGCTTGCCCTGGACCTGCCGGAACGGAAGATCGAGATCGGCGAAGACGGGCACATCTCGCGCATCCGGGAGGTTGAGCGCCTCGACAGCATGCGGCTGATTGAAACTTTCATGATTGCGGCCAATGTCTGCGCAGCGGAAAGCCTGGAAGCGAAGAACGCCCCTGTTGTCTATCGCGTCCACGATGCCCCTTCCCCGGAGAAGCTCACTGCCCTATCCGAGTTTCTCCAGACGCTTGATCTGAACCTGCCGCGGGGCGCAGTGGTCAAACCCGGCCACATCAACCGAATTCTCACGACGGTTTCCGGAAGCGAAACGGCGGATCTCGTTAGTGAAGTCGTGCTCCGCTCGATGGCGCAGGCTGAGTACAATCCTGAAAACATCGGCCATTTCGGATTGAACCTGCAGCGCTACGCGCATTTCACGTCACCTATCCGCCGCTATGCGGACCTTCTGGTACACCGCTCACTCATCCGGGCCCTTGGTCTTGGGCCGAACATCCCGAAGGACGGCCTGACCCCCGAAGAAGTCGACAGGCTGGCACAGACGGCCGAACACATTTCCGGCACAGAGCGACGTGCGATGATGGCCGAGCGCTCTTCCACCGACCGCTATCTGGCCCACTATCTTGCGGACCGTCTGGGGTCAGAGTTCGAAGGCCGCATCTCCGGCGTAACCCGTTTCGGTCTGTTTGTGCGCCTAAAGGAAACCGGCGCTGACGGCCTCGTACCCATCGCGTCATTGGGTGGCGACTATTACCATCACTCCGAGAGCCTGCATGCGCTGGTTGGTGAGCGAACCGGTATGATGTATCGCCTCGGTGACGATGTGACCGTGCGCCTCGAAGAAGTCGCGCCCCTCAAGGGCGGGTTACGATTCGAGCTTCTGGCCGGGGGACGCCGAGCAGACAGCGCCGAGCGCAAGCATGCCCGCCGCGACACATCATCCTCCCGCTCAGGGCCCGGCGGCCGGAGAGGACGGTCACCTTCGCCTCGCAGCGGTCGCAAATCAGGCGGGAAACCCAGTGGACGCACGGGAAAACGTAAACTCTCCCGGCCAGGCACCTGACCCTGCGCGCCGCAGCGTGTCACTTTTTCGCACCACGGTTGCAACCCGTGCGTCAAAGCGACACCTTGAGAACAAGCCGCGTCGCTTCCACTTTTTCGCTGACTGTTACACCGCATCTCCGCTGCTCTCCCGGGCCTGCCTAGACACAGGGCGACCCACGGCACCGGATCCATGCCAAGCGAAAAGCCGATACGCATGACCGAGACCATGACAAACGACTCCTTCGCGGATGCCCGTCCGCCCCGCCGTCCGCTGTGGCCCGCCATGCTTAAAGGCGCAAAGCTCAAATGCCCAAAATGCGGCGAAGGCGCACTCTTCAGCTCGTATCTGAAGGTTGATGATTCGTGCGCCACCTGCGGGCAGGAACTGCATCACCACCGGGCCGATGATGCCCCACCCTATTTCACCATCTTCATTTCCGGGCACATCATCATCCCGCTCATGATCCTGATGGAGCGCCTGTGGGCACCGGCCCTGTGGATCCACATGGCGATCTGGCTGCCTGTGACGGTGATCATGTGCCTTGCCATGCTTCCACCGGTGAAAGGATCGCTGGTGGGGCTGCAATGGGCATTCCGCATGCACGGTTTTGAAGCGGACGAGTCCGACCGCGTGCGCACAGCTGCGGACTGATTTCAAGTCCTAGACAGTCTTGCCCCGGCGCGGCATCGTCGCGGCCATGACAAAAACTCACGACAAGAATACAAGCACCCAGGGAACGGCGACAAAGGGACATTCGAAGGGAAGCAACGGACCTTTCGATCCAGCCTATATGCGGCCGAGCGAGTACCGGCAGGACAAGTCCCCCGCTGTCCGCCCGCGTGATGCCGCAACGCTTATTCTCGTCCGGCATGATGACAACGCGCCGCGCATTCTCATGGGGAAACGGCACGCCGGGCACAAGTTCATGCCCAACAAGTATGTCTTTCCCGGGGGCCGGGTGGACCGTGCCGACAGCCGAATTACCCCGGCGCGGGATTTGTCCCCTCCAGTACAGCGGCAACTGATGGACCGCATGCGCGGCGGCCGGCCAACGCAGGCTCGCGCCCGCTCCTATGCCCTTGCCGCTGTTCGTGAAACGTTTGAGGAGACCGGGCTGGTTGTCGGGGCCGCCAATCAGGACGCACCGCCGAAATCGCGCCACGCGGACTGGAACGCCTATTTCCAGCAAGGCGCGCTGCCTGATCTATCGAAGTTCCGGATGGTGGCGCGCGCTATCACACCGCCCTATCGCACCCGGCGGTTCGACACACGTTTTTTTATCGGCGACGCGTCAGCGATCCTCAGTGACATGCATGACACCGGCGGCGCCTCAGGCGAATTGCTGGACCTGCATTGGCTGACGATCACCGAAGCACGTGACCTCGAATTGCCCAACATAACCCGCGCCGTGCTCGCCGAAGTTGAGGCAAGGCTCGTCGAGCCGGCAAAGGCCAACCGTCGCCCCGTGCCCTTCATATATTTCCGCGGCGCGAAGCCGGTGCAGGACAAGATTGCCCCATGACTGCCCTGCCTCAGACACCAGCGCGCCCGGCCCAGCGCGTAAAGCCGCGCGATGCCGCAAGTCTCGTTCTTCTCCGCCACGGAAACGACGGCCCCGAAGTCCTCATGGGCCGGCGCCACTCACGGCATGCCTTCATTCCTGACGCCTTCGTCTTCCCCGGTGGAAAGCTGGACGCGGAGGATCGTCGCATTCGGACCGCAACCAACCGCACAGCGCCAGATGCGGCACAGCAGGCACTTGAAGCTGCGGCGATCCGGGAGACATTCGAAGAGACCGGCCTCCTGCTCGGAACGGACGGGGATATCGGTCAGGCCGCAAGCGGCACCTGGCAAGTCTTCCAGCAACGCGGCCTTGTCCCGGACACACGGACCCTCAGCCTCCTCGCGCGTGCCATCACGCCTGCGGAAAGCCCGATCCGCTTTCATGCCCGTTTCTTTGTTGCGGAGAACGCGCCGGTAGAAGGCACACTTGCCGGGTCCGGCGAGCTCCTCGACCTGGACTGGTATCCGCTCGCCAGGGCACTGGCGCTGCCTGTGATCGACGTAACCGAATTCGTTCTTCAGGAAGTCATTCGCCGCAGCAGTGCAGGCTCTCTGCAGGGGCCGGTCGCCTTCTGGCGCTACCGCCGCGGCACACCTGTTCTCACCTACGAAGACTGATCCCAAAGCAGTCACGGCAGACCAGGAGGGAGACAGCCCGGTGGAACGTTCGACCACGACCATCATCGAGCCCCCGGCGGTTGAAAGCCTTACGGATGCCGAACGCCGCCGGTCGATTGCCGCGGCCCTCGGCTGTATTGCCGCTGTGGGCGTGGGACTGGGAGCCACGCTGCCCCTGCTGGCGCTGCGCATGGAATCCATGGGGGCCTCCGCCACACTGATCGGCCTCAATACAGCCATGGTGGGCCTGTCCCACATCCTTTTCACGCCGCTCGTGCCGCGCATCTTACGGCATGTGCCGATGATGGCCTTCCTGATCACCTGTGCCATGGTCGCGTCGCTCGGCACACTGGCCTACGTCGCCCTGCCGGATGTCTATTTCTGGTTCCCGATCCGCTTCGTCACCGCCTCCGCACTCGCAGGGCTCTTCATCGTCAGCGAGATATGGATAAACCAGGTGACCCTGGAAAAATCGCGCGGTCGGGTCATGGGCTTGTACGCAACGATCTTCTCCGGCTCCTTTGCCCTGGGGCCGGTCATGTTGCTTGCGATCGGCACGGACGGCACGCTGCCCTTCCTGCTGACGGCCACAATGATGCTCGTCGCGATCCTGCCCCTGCAGCTGGGCAAGGGGCTCATGCCCCACCTGACCGAGAAGCCAAGCCATTCCTTTGCGGCCTTCATTCTGGTCGCGCCAGCGGCCACTTTCGCCGCTCTTGCCTACGGCGCCATCGAGACTCAGGTTTTCAACCTCCTGCCGATCTACTCCTTGAGGTCCGGCGCCACCGCTGATGTCGCGGCTTTGGTTCTCACGGTTTTCGCTGCGGGCAATGTGGCCCTACAGGTACCGATCGGGTACCTCGCTGACCGTATCGACCGCCGACTTGTGCTCGCCGGTTGCGCTGCAATCGGCGTCGCCGGGCCACTCCTGCTGCCTGCGACGGCAGGCCAGCCCTGGCTTCTCTATCCGGTACTGTTCGCCTATGGGGGCGTTGTGGTCGGTCTTTACACCGTTGGCCTTGCCCTGCTTGGCCAACGCTTCTCGGGGGCGGATTTAGCCGGTGCCAACGCCGCCTTCGTTGTGATGTACTCTCTCGGCTCGCTCCTCGGCCCGGCAGCAGGTGGCATCGCCATGGATACATTCCAACCCCATGGCCTGCCCATGAGCCTGGCACTGGTGGCCAGCTTCGGCCTCATTCTCACCCTCTGGCGACGCTCCAGCGCAGGTCCCATCGACCCGCCGGAAGGCGACCGGCCATGAACAGAAAGCCTGCATAGGTCAGCAGGCATCTTGACAGCAGCGCAGCGATCATTAGGTTGCGCGCTTCGCCTCCCCTGCCAGGTTGATTTGCGGGGATATCGGGGCCCATCAATTCTCTGCAGGAGCCGGCCAAATGGCTAAGCCGACAACCATCAAGATCAAGCTTCAGAGCACCGCGGACACCGGCTACTTCTATGTGACGAAGAAGAACGCCCGCACGATGACCGACAAGATGGTCGTCAAGAAGTATGACCCGGTCGCGCGCAAGCACGTCGAGTTCAAGGAAACCAAGATCAAGTAAGACTGCCCTGCCTGTGGTGGCAGTCTTCTAGTCTCGCAAAAAGCGCCGCTGGCACACGCCGGCGGCGTTTTTTGTTGCTACTTCAAGGCATTGCCAAAATGTTTTGATATTTGACTAGAAGAGGCCGGGCGGCCAGAGGAAGGGCCCAACCTTCCCCTGGCCGGTAAAATCACCGCTTGGGCAGACCAGATGCGGCTGTGTCCACCCGTCAATGCGGTGCCAGACCAAACGTCCTGTCAGCTTGAGGACCCGGGATCAAAAGAGGCCTATCCGACCCCGGTGTCCACCGTCAGCACGCAAAACGGTCCTGGGAGAGATGCGGCTTCCCCAAAACCGGCACAAGGTCTGGAACGGCGATCCCCCCATTGATAACGCCCGAAAACAGACGCTGGAGAAGGTCACGCCCCCCGTTTTAAGCGGCCGGAGTGCCTGCAAATCCCCACCTGCAGGCAATCGGCGCTGTGCCGGCAGCTCCCCCAAAAAGATACCGGCGGCGGGAAGCCTAGCACCCGATCACATGGGCGCAAGCGATTAATCCATTGTTCATATTAAAAAACCGCAAGAAAATAAGCGGGTTAACCATGTTTCTTGGCAGTTTTGCTTCGCTATCCACAGCTTATCCACGCATTCACGCACAGTGCTGATCACCCAGGCGGATCCGTATGACCTGGGTCAGGTCATGCATGGGAGAATTTTGGCGTGAAGATCGGCGTTAAGCGGCCTCGGAAACCACCCGGTTCCGCCCTTCCCGCTTGGCACGGTACAGGGCCTGATCGGCACGCTTCAGGAGCTGGTCGACGCTTTCATCCGGTGCATGCAGCGACGTGATGCCGATCGACGCGGTGATATCGAGGGATTTCTCGCCGCCATCCACGACAAAGGGCGTCGCAGCAATGGATTTACGCAGCCGTTCCGCCACGTTGTGGGCAAAAGCCACATCTGTGTCAGGCATCACTACTACGAACTCCTCACCGCCAAACCGGCAGGCAAGGTCAATGCCGCGGACATTCTGCTGCAGCCGAATGCCAAATTCCCTCAGGACATCGTCACCCACATCATGGCCGTGGGTGTCGTTGACCGACTTGAAGAAATCGATATCCATGATCAGGAGCGACATCGGCTTGCCCCGATCAGCTGCCCGCTGGACCAGCGTCGACAAGTGACTCTCCATGTAACGGCGATTGTAGAGCCCGGTCAGCGGATCAGTGATCGCCATCTCGAGGCTCAGTTGCAGGTTCTCCCGCAACAGATCCTGGTAGCGTTTCCGCTTCAGCTGCGTCCGCACACGCGCGGTGAGTTCGTTTCGGTCCACCGGCCGCATCAGATAATCATTCACGCCCATATCGAGCGCCCGAACCAGTCGCGCGGTATCGCCATTCTCGACGATCGAAAGGATCGGGGTATTGCGCGTCCGCTCTTCGGAGCGCAGATGGGAGCAAAACCGCAGGCCGTCTGACCGCTCAAGCGACAGGCTGACGACAACGAGATCGAAGTCTTCCCCGTTCACCCGCATCAGTGCTTCACGCGCATCGCTCTCAATGGTGACGCGGTTGCTCTCCCGCAGACTGTCTGCAATGCGGCGCGCGGACGTTTCCCGGTCCTCGACCACCAGTACACGCCCCATGCCCTTGCCGGCACGGTGCAGCGCTTCGGCATCATCCATGAGGCCCAGCTTGCTGCCCGTGGCCTCACGGAGGCGCAGCTCATCCGTCATCAGCTTGAGCCGAACAAGGCTGCGGACGCGCGCCATCAGGGCGATATCGTCAACCGGCTTGGTCAGGAAATCATCAGCGCCTGCCTCAAGGCCCGTCACCCGGTCTGTCGGCTGATCCAGCGCCGTCACCATGATCACCGGCACGTGCTGCGTTTCCGGCTGCGACTTGAGCCTACGGCAAACCTCGAAGCCGTCCATCTCCGGCATCATCACATCAAGCAGGATGATATCAGGCTTCTCAGACACAGCAGCTTCGAGCGCTTCCAGGCCATTGGTGGCCGTGGACACGTCAAAGTACTCAGCCGTCAGCTTGGCTTCCAGAAGTTTGACATTCGCCGGAATGTCATCGACCACGAGAACTCGCGCCGTCATGAAACGCTCTCCCGGCTTGCGCCGCTAGCCCAGAAACCGCTGCACGGTTTCCATGAACTGTGCGACAGAGATCGGCTTTGCGATGTAAGCCTCGCAGCCTCCCTGCCGAATTTTCTCCTCGTCACCCTTCATGGCAAAGGCCGTGACGGCAACCACGGGGATTTCCCGCAGCGTATCGTCTTCCTTCAGCCACTTCGTGACTTCCAGGCCGGATACTTCCGGCAGCTGGATATCCATCAGAATAAGATCCGGTCGCTCGGAGCGCGCAAGCTCCAGCGCCTCCATGCCATCCCGGGTCTGGAGCGTCTCGTATCCATGGGCATCGAGCAGGTCATGAAACAGCTTCATGTTCAGCTCGTTGTCCTCAACAATCAAAACCCGCTTCGACATGTCGTATCTCCCGAGGGCGGTAGGCACCGCTGATATCTCTTGGCTTCCCCTGGCCGTCTCGGCCATGTTTGCCCACGTGATAGACAGGCTATCCGCCAGTCCGGACAGGGTCAGAGCAATCCTTGGTGACGGCATCTGTCCGAAGGTGGCGCCAGCTTCTTTCACCTACGCCGCTGACTGTGGGCCAAAAGGCTTAAGGCACTGTTTAAGCACGACACGCCAGGCGCGATTTTTGGTTGAAAAACAGGGAAAAACACCGCGTGACTCAAGACGACGCCCAGATTCTGGCCCTCAGCGGGTTAACCTTCCTGCTTGATGACAGCCAGCGGATCGATGGCTTTCTGCGCATGACCGGCATCACTCCGCAGGACCTCCGTCAGCTTGTTGCTACGATCGAGGGACAAACGGCCATCCTGGATTATCTTCTGGGGAACGAATCCCTTTTGCTGGCCTTCACAGCCGAACAGGGCTGCCCGGACGACGCACCGGCCCGCGCCCGCCGCACACTTACAGGCCGCGCATTCAACCAGGACTGGACGTCCATATGACCACCGCGACTACCGACCTCGACCCTTTTGTCATCCAGCAGATCGACGAACTTCGCCTCGATCCTGAGCGGCCGCTGATCGTTACCGATGCAGATGAAGTCCTGTTTCAGTTCATGGCCGGGCTCGAGGCCTATCTGGAACGTGAAGGATACGAAATCACCCTCGACAGCTTCGCAATCACCGGCAATGTACGCTTCAAGGAAACCGGTGCCGTCGTCGAAGCCCGCGAAATGAAAGGCCTGCTTGGCGGGTTCTTCGAGGCGGAAACTCACCGGCTGGCACCGGTGCCTGGCGCAGCGGAAGCTCTCAGCAAGCTCGCGGATCACGCGGACATCGTCGTCCTCTCCAACGTGCCCTTTCCTCAGCGTGACAGCCGTGCCCGTTCCCTCGCCGAAAGCGGCATGCCCTACCCGCTTGTTGCCAATGCGGGCCTGAAAGGCCCGGCAATGGCGTCTTTGGCGGCTCGCGGAGGTAAGCCGGTCTTCTTCCTCGATGACATCCCCCACAACCTCCAATCAGTTCATGATGCCGTCGATGGTGTCCATCTCGTGCATTTTGTGGCCGACCCGCGCCTGCGCAAATTGGTCCCGTCACCCAAGGCGCGCCATGTGAGCTCCGGCGACTGGACGCACGCGGCCGACCATATCCACAGCACCATCCAGGCCCACAAGACCGGCCTGAGCGCCTGAGGCACCCTGCCATGCGCATCGGCATTGACCTCGGCGGCACCAAGACCGAAGCCATGCTGATGGGCCCGCATGGAGAAGACCTCCTGCGCCTGCGTGAGCCGACACCTGCGGGTGACTACGAGGCTACACTCGATCTGATCAGTCACCTGGTCGGGCAGCTGGACCGGGAAGCCGGCGCCACATGCCCCGTCGGCATCGGCATGCCCGGGGCCATCTCCCCCGCCACAGGTATCGTCAAGAACGCCAATTCAACCTGGCTTATCGGCCAGCCACTTCACACGCATCTGGAGCAAAGGCTCGGCCCGCGTGTGCGCCTGGCGAACGATGCCGACTGCTTTGCCCTGTCGGAAGCCACCGATGGCGCCGGACGAGGTGCCCAAAGTGTCTTCGGCGTGATTGCCGGGACAGGGGTCGGCGGCGGATTTGTAGTGGACGGAAAGCTCCTTTCAGGCCCAAACGCAATTGCCGGTGAGTGGGGCCACATCCCTCTGCCCTGGCCACAGGCGCACGAACTGCCGGGGCCCGACTGCTATTGCGGCAAACAGGGCTGCGTGGAAGCCTGGTGCTCCGGCCCCGGGCTGGCCGCTGACCACCTGCGGATAACAAAGCATCGCCTCAAACCTGAGAACATCGCGCTTGCCGCAGCGACCGGCAATACGGAGGCCAAGGCCTCACTGGACCGCCATGCGGATCGCCTGGCCCGTGCGCTGGCCATAGTCATCAACATTGTCGACCCGCACGTGATCGTCCTCGGCGGTGGCCTCAGCCATATGGACCACCTCTACGATGCCGTGCCCCGGCTACTCCCGCGCTATGTCTTTTCAGACTCGGTATCCACCCTCATCAGGCGGAACGTCCACGGCGCCTCAAGCGGCATCCGAGGAGCGGCATGGTTGTGGCCGGAACATGCCGATACCCAATCGCATCAGACGGGGCTGCGCTGATGGCAGCCATTTGCCGCGATTGCTTTGCCCGGGTCGCAGGCGAACCACTTCCGCGACGCTGCCCGTCATGCGGCCGCCCGCGCATCGCCAGCCATGATGAACTTCTGGACCTCACCATCGCGCACATTGACTGTGATGCATTCTATGCAGCCATCGAGAAACGGGATGATCCATCCCTGCGCGACAAGCCGCTAATCATCGGAGGCGGTCATCGAGGGGTTGTGTCCACGGCTTGCTACATCGCAAGAACCTATGGGGTCGGCTCGGCAATGCCGATGTTCAAGGCATTGAAAGCCTGTCCTCACGCCACAGTCATCAAACCCAGCATGGAGAAATACGCAGCCGTCGGCCGCGAGGTACGCGCCTTGATGCGCGATGTCACGCCCTTGGTCGAGCCGATATCGATCGACGAAGCCTTTCTTGACCTGACAGGCACAGAGCGGCTCCATCGCATGAGTGCCGCCGAAACCCTGATGCGCCTTGCCGCCCGCATCGAGGAACAGATCGGCATCACCGTGTCGGTGGGACTGAGCCACAACAAGTTTCTCGCCAAGCTGGCCTCCGATCTCGACAAGCCTCGCGGATTTTCAATCATCGGCAAAACCGAAACCAAAGCGCTCCTGGCAAGGATGCCCGTTGGAAAGATATGGGGTGTCGGCAAGGCCATGCAGCGCAAGCTGGAAGCTGCAGGGATCACAATGATCTCCGACCTTCAGCAGGCGGATGAACGTGAACTGATGGCACGCTATGGGCAGTTGGGCCTGCGGCTTGCCCGCTTGTCCCGCGGTGAAGACAGCCGCGAGGTCAAACCGGTGCGAGAAGCAAAGAGCATCAGCGCCGAGACCACCTTCAACGATGACATCCGGGACTATGACGCGCTGGAGGGCATTCTCTGGCGGCTGAGTGACAAGGTGGCCGGCCGCTGCAAGACCGCAGATCTTGCTGGCCACACCGTGACCCTGAAGCTCAAGAGTGCAGATTTCAAAACACGCACTCGAAACCTGACCTTGAGCGATCCGACCCAGCTGGCAGACGTGATTTTTCGGGCTGGCCGACAATTGCTGAGACCCGAGACCGATGGCACCGCCTACCGCCTGATCGGAATCGGGGTCGCCAATCTAGTAACGGCAACGGGCGGGATGCAGATGGGGGACCTTCTTGATCCTGACGCAAACCGCCGCGCAGCAGCGGAGCGCGCTGTCGACAAGGTCCGCGCAAAGTTCGGCAAGGAAATGATCGACAAGGGCCGGGGAATCCGAAAGCCCTAGTTGCACTCCGGCACGGGCAGCATGGTGAGATCCATCAGGTCAGCACCAAGAACAAGATCACCGTAGTCCATCACAAGTCCGGTGGAGACACCGTTCTCGTAGACCTGGAATGAAACCTCGTAGTCCGGCAATCCCGTGCTGTCACCGGGGTTGAAATAGCTGACCTGCACAGGCCAGTGCGCCAGGCCTTCAAGGCTCTTTCCGGCCCTGGCTTCCTCGCCCTGCGGCGCCCCCTTCTTGCGACCGCCCAGGATGGCTGTGGTGTCGAAATAGTGCTCCGTATCTGACCCATCAAAGACAGGCACGGCAAATACCGTCCGGCCCGCATGGGCTGCGTCGAGCATCCGGCTGATCTGTTCGGTCGGAAACACCACACCGTCCGGCAAAGCAATGGTTCCATCCTCAGGTTTGCTCAGCGTGGCCAGGCTTTTGTCTTCCTTGCGAACGGCCGAGCCTTCGATCTCCTCGATGGTCTCGCCGTTGACATAGTGGATCATGGAAAAGGTGTAATCACTGCCGTCGCCGGCTTCCCACGAACTGACCCGGAAGTCGCTGACGAAGCTGCTGCCCTGCTTGCTCCCCATCCGGTTGACGATGCGCTGGTTGGTCACCCAGCCCTCGCAAGCCGACCCCTGCCACTCCAGCACCAGCTTGCCGGTAACCGACGAGATGTCGGACCCTTCCGTGCTGGAAATCATCTTCATGGCATAGACGGCACGGTGTGGGCTCAAGCCGGTGCCCGCAGCAAAGGCGCTGCCCGCGTTTGCCAAAGCAGCCACGCCACCCGCAGCGATCACAAGCCAACGAAGCGCTCTTCTGCGGAGTCCTGCCATGTCGTTCCTGCCTTCCATACGCGAAGCCTACCCCAAGCACCCGCAGGGCCCAAACTGCCGGGCAGATTCTGCCGCCCGGCGGGGGAAAACTGCAGGTCTTTCCCCGTCAGATGGTGAATCACATGCGGGAAACTATAGCGCTTCTGCGGGTTTTCCGGTTAACGCAGCTAGGCATGGCGCTTGCTCCCTGTAGATAGCCCAATTCATCAGTCCCGGCAGATCCGGGGCGGCTTGGGCGGTGCAGGGAACAGGAGTTTTCAGCCATGTATCACGCACTCTCCCCCACTGAAGAGATCTTCCCCGTTTCGGATCTCAAGGGGCTGAAGGAGGAACCGTCCTTCATCGGCCATCTCGACCAGCCGGCACTTCACATGACCCGCGAGACGCGGCAATTGATCGAACGCGCCCTTGCATATGCCGCGGAGGCACAGCGCACGATTTCCGAGCAGGAAACGCGCATCGCCCAGCTTGAAACCCTGTCGATGACAGACGAGCTCACCGGCCTTCTCAACCGGCGTGGTTTCACCGATGCCCTTGACCGGGCCCTGGCCAATGCCCGCCGCCACGACGAGCAGGGCTTGCTCGTGGCGATTGATCTCGACGGCTTCAAGCCCGTCAACGACACTTTCGGCCACGCGGCCGGCGACGAGATACTGAAGTTTGTCGCCGACTTCCTGGCGGAGCGGGTCCGGACCACTGACTACCTTGCCCGCCTCGGCGGCGACGAGTTCGCGATCCTGATGGTCAACGGCAATCTTGCGCCGGCACGTCATCGCGCCATCGAACTCAAGAACGAACTGAATTCCGCAACGGCCCGTCTCAACCACGGCGACATCCCTGTCCGCGCGAGTTTTGGCATTGCGCCCTATGACCGCAATGCATCTCCTCAACAGGTGATGCATATGGCGGACGTTGCCATGTATCACGACAAACGCCGCCGCTCGCCGGAACCAACGCGCCTGCGTCCATTCCAGGCAGCGCGCTAGACGCCAGCCGCTGCGGGGGCGGCTGCGTTGATACGACGAGCCACCAGGGCGCGAGGACGCTTGGCACCAGCATCCGCAATGCGCCCTGAGAAACCGACAAGGGGAGATCCTTTTGGGTCTCCCTTTTTCGTGTCCGGCACCAGGACGTGACCTGACTTCAGGCCGTGCATACACCGCGCCATGGGTGCACCCAGGCCCCAAATACACGAAATGCGTGTCCTTCAAAAAAAATCGTGCCCATGCGAAAAGAGCGCCCAAAGAAACAAAGTTTTCTCAGGAGCAGGACACCATGGCAGGACGGATCGACGCCCGACTGAAAGAACTTGGCATTTCTCTGAGCGACCCGGTGGCCCCTGCCGCCAACTACGTGCCTTATGTGGTCACGGGTAATCTGGTTTTCATTTCAGGCCAGGTCCCCGTCGATGGATCCGGTCTGCCCTATGTCGGCAAAGTGGGTGACACCGTCAGCCAGTCCGACGCGGTGAAGGCAGCCCGCCTCTGCGGCCTCAACATCCTGTCCGCCCTCCGCCAGGCCTGCGGTGGCGACCTCGACAAGGTAACGCGCTGCGTGAAGCTGGGCGGCTTCGTCAACGGCACCCCGGAATTTGACCAGCATCCGGCGGTCATCAATGGCTGCTCTGATCTCATGGTCGATGTGTTCGGCGAAGCCGGCAAACATTCAAGATTTGCTTTGGGCGCCGGAAACCTGCCCTTCAACGTCGCCGTCGAAATCGACGCAGTTTTTGAGATCGCCTGACATGGCCCGTGACCTTGCCTGGCTAACTGCCCGCCCCGTCGCCCATCGCGGACTGCACGGGCTTGAGGACGGCGTTGTCGAAAACCTCCCCTCTGCGTTCCAGGCGGCTATCAATGCGAACTACGCAATCGAGTGTGACCTGCAGCTTGCTGCGGATGGCGAAGCCATGGTCTTCCACGATGCCACCCTCGACCGGCTCACCGAAGCAACCGGCAAGGTCTTTGCCCACACATCAGACGACTTGAAGAAAATCTCTTTCAAAACCACCACGGACCGTATGCAGACGCTGGGTGAGTTTCTTGACCAGGTTGGTGGCAAGGTCGTGCCGGTCATTGAACTCAAGATCCCCTTCGGCAAGGAAGGCCCCCTGGAGAAACGGACCGCCAAGCTTCTCAAGGACTACAAAGGCCCGGCAGCCGTGATGTCCTTTAATCCCCGAAGCATGGGTTGGTTTGCAGAAAACGCTCCGGACATCACACGTGGCCAGCTGTCCTATGCATATGATCAGGGCCCAGCACTCTCCATGCCCTGGATGCGGCGGATGGCACTGAAGCACATGCTGTTGAACTGGAAGAGCCGGCCGCACTTCATCGGATTCGACGTCAATGCCCTGCCCCAATGGTCTGTCGACCTGCGCCGCAAGCTTGGCTTGCCCGTTCTCACCTGGACAGTAAGAACCGATGCTCATCGCGACTCTGCGGCAAAGCATGCAGACCAGATCATCTTCGAGACATTCCGCCCCTGAGCAGATGGATGGCCATCCCTCGCGTTTCGCCTTTTCGTGACCTTCGAAAAGCATAGGTTTTCTGCCACGGCCCTTTAGGTCCCGCACCGGGACAGATAGAATGGCGCGGCATGGGTGACGCAGACAAAATCATCGCTCGGACAGAAGCCAGCATGGCCGCGATCGACGCGGACCAGTGGGATGCATGCGCCAATCCCGGTGGCTCTATTCCCTACAACCCCTTCCTGTCTCACCGCTTCCTGTCAGCACTGGAAACATCGGGCTCCGCGACACCGGAAACCGGCTGGCAGCCCTATCACATCCTCGTTGAAGACGGTCGAGGTCAGATCAAGGGGTGCTGCCCGGCCTACCTCAAAGGCCATTCGCAAGGCGAGTATGTCTTCGATTACGGCTGGGCGGATGCCTGGGAACGCGCCGGCGGGCGCTATTACCCCAAGCTGCAGGTATCGGTCCCATTTACCCCGGCGACAGGTCGCCGCCTTTTGGCCATGCCCGGCCCGGATCAGCAGCAAACGGAAGACCAGATTGCCGCAGCGCTTGTGGAACTGACCAACCGGCTCGAACTGTCGTCCTGCCACCTCACCTTCCTGCCGGAAGACCAATGGACACGCCTTGGCGAGATCGGTTTCCTCCAGCGCACCGACCAGCAGTTTCATTGGGAAGATGAGAACTACGGGACCTTTGACGGCTTCCTGTCGGCACTTGCCTCGCGCAAGCGAAAGAACCTCAAGAAAGAACGCGCCCGCGCTGTCGAAAATGACATCACCATTGAGTGGGTCACCGGGAGCGACATCACCGAAGATCATTGGGACGCCTTCTTCCGCTTCTACGTTGACACGGGCAGCCGCAAATGGGGCACCCCCTACCTGACCCGGTCCTTCTTCTCGATCATCGGCGAGGAGATGCCGGAAGATATTCTTCTTATCCTTGCAAAGCGTGACGGGCGGTACATCGCCGGCGCGCTCAACATGATAGGATCGGAAACCCTGTTCGGCCGGTATTGGGGGTGTACGGAGCATCACGACTTCCTGCATTTTGAAGTCTGCTACTACCAGGCCATTGAATTTGCGTTGGCGCGTGGGATCAAGCACGTGGAAGCGGGTGCACAGGGTGCTCACAAATTGGCCCGCGGCTATGCGCCGAATATTACCTATTCAGCGCACTACATTCCCAATCCCAGCTTCCGTGAAGCCGTCGACAACTACCTTGCCGCCGAGCGCCGCCATGTGGCTGCCGACGCGGAGATGCTGGCGGATCACGCCCCGTTCAGAAAAACAGACAACGACAAAGACTGACGTCCGAGGAAACTCCCATGCAGATCCCCGCCTATGACGACAACAATATCTTCGCCAAGATCCTCCGCGGCGAAGCGCCGGCCCACAAGGTCTATGAGGACGAGCAGACATTCGCCTTCATGGACATCATGCCCATGGGTGAAGGTCATACTCTGGTGATCCCGCGGGAGCCGGCAGTGACCATGTTTGATCTCAGCGCCGAGGGCGCCGCTGCCCTGATCCAGACCACCCAGAAAGTAGCCCATGCAGTCCGCGCGGCCTTTGAGCCGGAAGGCGTGGTATGCGCGCAGTTTTCAGGCGCCCCTGCCGGCCAGACCGTCTTCCATATTCATTTCCACATCATCCCGCGTTGGCAGAATGTGGAGATGAACCTCCATGCGCGCGTCATGCAGGACCACGACGTGCTGGCAGACCACGCAAGGCGCATCACGGAAAAACTGGGTTAGACTTCCCCACATAGAAAATCACGGGAGGGGGACACTTTCCATGCGCAATACCCGTATACTGGCTGCTTCAAGCCTTCTGTCAGTAACCTTGCTGGCGACAATCACCGCTCAAGCGGCCCCGGAACTGGCCGAGGGTTGGTCTCTGGAACCCCTCACGGGCCCGTCGCCGTTCCATGGTGTTCACGGCCTCACCGTAACGCCGGAAGGCCGCTTGCTTGCCGGCTCTGTCGTCGGTGCCACTCTCTACGAAATCAACCGCGAAACCGGGGCCGTCTCTATCGCTGAAGCCCCGCCTACCGGGATGGCGGACGATGTGGAGCAAGGCCCCGACGGCACTCTGGCATGGACCGCCTTTCTGCAGGGCAAGGTCTTTGCGCGCACACCCGAGGGCACTCTGCTGACACTCGCCGAAGGTCTGCCCGGCACGAACTCGATAGCGTGGCGCGAGGATGGCCGGCTGTTCATGACTCAGGTCTTTGCCGGGGACGCCTTGTGGGAACTTGACCCCACAGGCAAGAAGGAGCCCCGCCTAGTCATGGAAGGCATGGGTGGCCTCAACGGTTTCGACTTCGGCCCCGACGGGCACCTCTATGGCCCCATCTGGTTCAAAGGACAGATCGCCCGCGTCAATGTTGACGCAGGCACACTCGAGGTCATCGCTGATGGCTTCAAGACGCCAGCCGCCGTCAACTTCAGTTCAAGCAACGAGCTCTTTGTTGTCGATACACAGGCCGGCGAAGTCATCCGCGTGGACGTCCCCACCGGTGAGAAGACGCTCATAGCCCAGGTGAAGCCGGCTATCGATAATCTCGCCTTCGCCCCTGACGACACACTCTACATCTCCAACATGGCCGACAACGCCATCATCGAAATCAATGTCGAGACGGGAGACAGCACCCCACTCGTATCGGGCCCGCTCGCCGTCGCCGCCGACATTGCCATGGGTCCTGACGGGAAGACGCTGTACGTCGCCGATGTCTTTGCGATCCGCACAGTCGATACAGAGACCGGGGACGTAGGCGAGATCGCACGCGTTTTTGCTCAGGAGATGGATTATCCCACCAGCATGGCCATTGCGCACGGCAAGGTGGCTGCGGCCGGCCTTACCGCAGGCGCCGTGCAGGTGCTGGATGCGGCCTCAGGCAAATCGCTCGGCCTCCATCACGGCTTTACCACGCCGACGGACGCACTTCCTCTGGAGGACGGGGGCATTCTTGTTACCGAATACGCAAAGGGTGCCATAGTGCGCGTGAACCCGGATAACTGGGACGATCGCGTGAGCATTGTTGAAGGTCTCGAAGGACCGGCCATGCTCGTCCAAGGTCCGGGCAACGCCATCTATGTCTCCGAGACCTCTGGCGGCCGGATTTCCCGCCTGACAGACAGTGGCGGCGTGGAAACCGTGGTGGATGACCTCGCCAACCCGGAAGGGTTTACCTTCCTCGCAAGTGGTGCAATCGCAGTTGCCGAAGCGGCAAAGGCACAGATCACCATCATCGATCTGGTGTCCGGATCAAAGTCGGTTGTCGCAAGCGGCTTGCCTTTCGGTGCTATCCCCGCTGAAGGGCCTGAGGTCTTCATGCCGACCGGCCTGGCCGCCGATGCGTCAGGCACGCTTTACTTCTCATCCGAATATCTCGCCCAAGTCTTCCGCCTTCAGAGCCCCGCAGAAGAATAAGATCGCGCCAGCCACCCTCCTGACAGAATGCTGTCAGGAGGGCTCTGGCACTGTCTCGCTCGTCCTTCCCGCCCATATCGGGCCCGCCATGGAGAGAGAGCGATGACACACAAACCTGACCATTTTACCGTCTGGGCAGAATTGCCTGTGACCGACCTGGATCGCGCGACCGCCTTCTACAACAAGGTGTTCGAGACCGAACTCCAGCGCGATGACAACGGTCCCAATCCAATGGCCGTCTTCACGACCTCTGACGGCCAGGGCTCCGCCGGTCACCTCTATCCCGGAACACCCGCAAAGGATGGCAATGGCCCGACCATCCACCTTGCCGTTCCGGGCAAGCTGGAAGACGCAATGGCACGCGTGACGGAAGCCGGAGGCAAGGTTCTGAGTGACCCGATCACCATTCCCGCTGGCCGCTTCGCCTATGCTATCGACCTTGATGGTAATTCCATCGGCCTGTTTGAAACCGCTGCCTGAACGATCGGACCACTGACATGCGCCGCGCCGACCGCCTCTTCCAGATCGTCCAGCATTTGCGGGGCGGTCGGCTAACTACCGCCCGGCAACTTGCGGAACGTCTCGAAGTGTCGGAGCGCACCATCTATCGCGACATCGCCGATCTGGTGGCCTCGGGTGTCCCAATCGATGGCGAGGCCGGGATTGGGTATCTGATGCGTGAAGGCTTCGACCTGCCACCACTTATGTTTACCCGCGACGAAGTGGCTGCACTGGTGGCGGGTGCCCGTTTCATCCGGGCCTGGGGCGGTGCCGAAATGGCAAGGGCCGCACAGGAAGCCCTTGTGAAGATTGAAACTGTGTTGCCAGCCTCTACCCGTGACTATGGCCGACAGGTGCAGATCCATGCCTTCGCCCCGGCAGAGCTGACTGACGACCACCGCAGAACCATCGACAAGCTCGAGCGGGCGATCGATGCGCGCACCCGCCTATCGATCTCCTATGAGGATCTGGAGGGCGAGAAGAGCACCCGCACCGTCCGCCCGCTGGGCCTATGGTTCTGGGGAAAAGTCTGGACGCTGGTCGCCTGGTGTGAGCTGCGCGACGATTTCCGGGTCTTCCGGATCGACCGGATTCAAGTGACCGCTACCGGTGACATGTTCAGGCCCGAGCCCGGCAAGACCTTGACCGAGTTCTACCGCCAGAAAGAAGCGCACTAGACAGCCAGCAGCCTGAAACGTGCCCCTACCTTTTGCCCAAAGGAAAAGGGCACCCTTCGGGTGCCCTTCTCGCTTATTTCTCAGCCTTCTCCGTCGCCTTCTTGCCCTTCTTCTTCGACGGTGGCGGCGGCGCGGCCTCAACCGCGAAGGAGAGCTCGTCGCCCTTCACATCCACATGCACGACGCCGCCGCGCTTGAGCTTGCCGAACAGCAATTCCTCGGCCAGCGGCTTCTTGATGTGCTCCTGGATAATGCGGCCGAGCGGACGCGCACCAAATTGCTCGTCATAGCCGCGGTCGGCGAGCCACTTGTTGGCCGCCTTGGAGAGCTCGATCGTGACGTTACGGTCAGCAAGCTGCACTTCGAGCTGAAGCACAAACTTCTCGACCACGCGCGCGATGATGTCTTCGCTGAGACTCGCAAACGGAATGGTGGCATCCAGACGGTTGCGGAACTCAGGCGTGAACAGTTTCTTGATCGCCTCTTCGTCCTCGCCCTCGCGCTTGGTGCGGCCGAAACCAATTGGCGGCTTCTGCATATCCGACGCACCGGCATTGGTCGTCATGATCAGGATCACGTTGCGGAAGTCGATTTTCTTGCCGTTATGATCCGTAAGCTGACCATGGTCCATCACCTGCAACAGGATGTTGAACAGGTCCGGATGCGCCTTCTCGATCTCGTCGAGCAGCAGCACGCAATGGGGATGCTGGTCAACGCCATCAGTCAGAAGACCGCCCTGGTCAAAGCCGACATAGCCTGGGGGCGCGCCGATGAGGCGCGACACCGTATGGCGCTCCATATACTCGGACATGTCGAACCGAAGGAGCTCGACCCCCATGATGGACGCAAGCTGACGCGCAACCTCAGTCTTGCCCACGCCTGTCGGGCCTGAGAACAAGTAGGAGCCGATCGGCTTTTCCGGTTCACGCAGGCCGGCGCGGGCCAGCTTGATGGCTGCGGCCAGTGCCGTGATGGCATCGTCCTGGCCAAACACGACCCGCTTGAGATCAGTCTCAAGGCTCTCAAGCTTCTCCGTGTCCGTCTTGCTGACGGACTTCGGCGGGATGCGGGCCATGGTAGAAATCACCGACTCCACTTCCTTCACGCCGACCGTCTTCTTGCGCTTACTCTCCGGCAGCAGCATCTGCGACGCGCCCACCTCGTCGATCACGTCGATTGCCTTGTCCGGCAGTTTCCGGTCGTGCATGTAGCGCGCCGACAATTCCACCGCCGCCTTGATGGCATCATTCGTGTAACGAACCTTGTGGTGCTCCTCGAAATAGGGCTTGAGACCCTTCAGAATCTTGATGGAGTCGGGGACAGACGGCTCAGCCACGTCGATTTTCTGGAACCGGCGCACCAGCGCGCGATCCTTCTCGAAGTGCTGGCGGTACTCCTTGTAGGTTGTCGACCCAATGCAGCGCAGGCTGCCGGATGCCAATGCCGGCTTCAGCAGGTTGGAGGCATCCATTGCCCCGCCTGACGTGGCACCCGCCCCGATCACCGTGTGAATTTCGTCGATGAACAGGATAGCGCCGGGATAGTCCTCAAGTTCCTTCACAACGGCTTTAAGGCGTTCCTCGAAGTCGCCGCGGTAACGCGTGCCTGCGAGAAGCGCGCCCATGTCGAGGGAGAACACCGTGTCCTCCTTGAGGACATCGGGCACTTCACCATTGACGATGCGGCGCGCCAGCCCCTCGGCAATCGCCGTCTTGCCGACCCCCGGATCACCCACATAGAGCGGGTTGTTCTTCGAGCGGCGGCACAGGATCTGGATCGTGCGGTCAATTTCCGCATCGCGTCCGATCAGCGGATCAATCTTGCCGGCCTTTGCCTTCTCGTTGAGGTTCACGCAATAGGTCTCAAGCGCCTCGGTGCCTTCCTTGACGCTGCCTTCAGCCGTGTCCTCATCATCACTGGAACCGCGCGGGCTGCGCGTTTCGTTCATATCCCCACGTTTGGCGATACCGTGGCTGATGTAATTGACCGCGTCATAGCGGGTCATGTCCTGTTCCTGCAGGAAATAGGCGGCATGGCTTTCGCGCTCCGCAAAGATCGCGACAAGCACATTGGCGCCGGTCACCTCCTCCCGCCCGGACGACTGCACATGGATCACGGCGCGCTGGATAACCCGCTGGAACCCCGCCGTCGGTTTGGAGTCCTCGCCATTATTGACAATCAGGTTGGACAGTTCCGTGTCGATATAGGAGACAAGGTCCGAGCGCAGCTTGTCGAGATCAACGGAACAGGCGCGCATCACCGCGGCTGCATCCTGATCATCGATCAAGGCCAGCAGGAGATGTTCAAGCGTGGCGTATTCGTGCCCGCGCTCATTGGCCAGTGCCAGGGCGCGATGGAGACCTTCCTCGAGGCTGCGGGAAAAACTTGGCAACGCACCTAACTCCTTGTCGCTCGCAGCCCCAACAATATGACACCGCGTATTAACAGTTTGACGTCCCGTCCCACCAGACGCAACGGCCTGCCCCCGTCTGATCCTTCAGCCCGGATCAGAAAGTCCCCTCACTCCTTCTCCATCGTGCATTGCAGCGGATGCTGATGCTGGCCGGCGAAGTCCATCACCTGGGTGACCTTGGTTTCAGCCACCTCATAGGTGAACACCCCGCACACGCCGACGCCATTTTGATGGACATGCAGCATGATGCGCGTGGCATCTTCTCGCCCCTTGTTGAAGAACCGCTCCAGCACATGGATTACGAACTCCATGGGCGTGTAGTCGTCATTGAGGAGCAGCACCTTGTAGAGGGACGGCTTTTTGGTTTTGGGCTTCGTCTTTGTGATGACACCGGTATTGGTGCCGCCGCCGGATGACCCGTCATCAGGCGGACCACCATCGGCAGGGTCATCCGGAAGCAGCACGAAGCGGCCTGCCAAGCAGGACGCACCGGCAGCCATCGGGGGGTGAATAGTCGCGGTCATGGTTTCAACAGGCATGCACTGGTCAACGAACGGGAAGCGGCCACTGGCTGGAAATTCACAGCGAAACAGGGCCGCTGCCTGACGCCGAGAATACAGCAAATATGGGGCTTTATCCCAAAATGTGAAGATGCGGCAGGGCGCACAGGGCCAAGCCCGGGTAATGAGCCGGAGGGCTAGTGAATGATCTCGCCTTCGAGTTCCTCTAGCCAGCTCTCGACCCGCTTCCGGTTCACCCCGAAATCGTAATAGCCGGTCTTGGAGCGGCTGTAGATCGCCAAGGTGGAGTTCGAAGCATCCACTTCGATCACCTGGATAGAGATCATGTCCTTGAAATTGAGGACAGAGGAATACTGCACGAACTCGAAGGCCATCCGCGCCTCATCCATGCCTGCAAGCTCGATCCGCGGCTGCCGGCTGACAACATGCATGATCGCGTCCCGCAGTTCCGAGGCCGGGACGTCATAGACGTCGGCCGGACAATGAGGCACAGCGTTGTCGCAGATCTCGTCCGGCGCCACGAGATACTCATTCGGCGATCCCTTGAGCTTCAAACGCCTGAAATCCAGCGCAGCAACCCCGGTCTTGATTCCCTTTTTGGCCATTCAGAAAGCTAATACGACATCAGCCTTCCGGGAAAGTGAAACCCGCATTCATTGCGAAATCCCAGATCATCCACAGGGAAGTTAACGACTGTTAACCCTTTTCTAACCACGCCGGGGCATGGTCTCGTTTGGCCCAGTTTTCAGGCATTCCGGAGCCTCTAATGCCCGCCCCGAGCGCACAACATCCAAGGTGCCCGTTCCCGGTTGCAACACCGGCGACACATGCCCCTGCTATCGCGGCACAATCCAGCGGTTTTTCCGCCGCCCGAAAGGCCCTGATCGGCATCGAAAATGCAGGGCTTGGGGGATTGCATTTGGAGTGGCTGGCATTACCCTTTGACGGGGTGTCAAATTCAGGCAAACCGGGCAGCCAGCCTACCCCGCCATGTGCCATCGGGGGATCGGTCACATGGTCAGCGTGAGAATGGTGGGTAGCGTGCGTATCAGCTGCTTGAGAGGGGCGAAGTCCTTGGGGATTGAAGCAAGACATGGCGCCGGATCAGCCGTAGCGCAGGCACGCGGGCCCTTTGGTCTTGTCGTCGCCGCGACGATGATGCTCGCGCTCACGCTTTCCGTGGCCTTGGCAACGCCGGCAGCGGCAAAACCAAAATACGCTGCCCTTGTGCTCGATAAGTATTCGGGCCGCGTGCTTTTTTCCCGCCACGCGGACGCCCATCGTTACCCTGCCTCTCTCACCAAGATCATGACGCTCTACATCGTGTTCGAGGAGCTAGCGAAAGAGAACATCACTCTGGATACCAAGTTCACGGTGTCCCGCCACGCCGCCGGGCAGGCGCCGTCGAAACTGGGTCTCGACGCTGGCGATACGATTACGGTTGAGAACGCCATTCTTGCGCTGGTCACCAAGTCGGCCAATGACGTTGCCATGGTGGTTGCCGAAAACATCGGCGGCAGCGAACGGAAGTTCGCCCAGCAGATGACCAAGCGCGCCCGCGAGCTGGGCATGGCGCGGACGACGTTCCGCAATCCGCATGGCTTGCCCGACAAGCGCCAGGTTACGACCGCGCGCGACATGGCCACCCTCGCCCAGCGGATCATGGATGATTTCCCGCAGTACTATTCGTATTTCGGCACAGAAAGCTTCACTTTCCGCGGCCGCACCTTCAACAATCACAACAACCTGCTGGGCGACTACGAAGGTACCAACGGCATCAAGACGGGCTACACACGTGCGTCAGGCTTCAACCTGACCGCCTCTGTGACCCGCGACGGCAAGCACCTGGTCGGTGTCGTGATGGGTGGCAAGACGCCGCGCACCCGAGATGACCATATGCGTGAGATCCTGGACGAAGCCTTCGGACGCGTCCCCACACGCGGGCGCATCTCCATCGCCAGCGCGGCGCCGATCCCCCGCGCACGCCCGAACGTCACCCTGCCGACGGCAGAACCGCCGCAGCTGATGGCCTCACTGGAAGCACCTCGCGCGCCGACAAATGCGCCCTCAGTGAAGCCCGCGGACGCATTTGACGCCGCTACCGCGGCAGCCTTGCTGGCAGAACCTGCACCCGCCCGACGCCCTGCCGTGACCTTCAACGCGCCCACGCCTGATGCTGTCGCACCAACCGCTGCCTCCCCAGAGACCGCTTCCGGCCTCAGAGGGCCGACCACAGAGCCTGAGGCACCTGCCCGGCAGGTCGCAGCAGCTGCGGTCGCACCACGGGTCTTCGATGATGTATCGGCCTGGCTTGTCTCTCCGGCCAATGCCCGGGAGAGTGCCCCCCGGCCGGCTGGCACGCTGACGGATCCTGGCCGCCCCACCGGAGCGGGTGACATTTCCTCCGCAACCGATGTCAATCTCGCAGCTCTCAACGACCCGGGAAGCTACAGCACGGTTTCCGCCGGCCATGCCTGGCGCATCCAGATTGGCGCCTATTCGGACGCCACCGAAGCAGGACGGCGCATCCAGGCTGCCATGGCACGTGCGCCCAGCGTTCTCAAAGGCAAGGGCCCTGCAACAGTACCGGTCCGCACTGCCTCACGCACCCTCTTCCGGTCGCGCTTTACGGGGTTCGACGGGGAAGATCAGGCCCGCAATGCCTGCACCCGCCTGATCCGTGAAGGCATCAGCTGCATCACGGTGCCACCGGACGACTGGTATGCCCCCACGACAAACTAGGCAGGCGTGCCAGGTTTCAGGCACGCGCTCGCGTTAGCAGCAGGTCTTTGGCCTGATTGATCTTGGCTGCCAGGTAGGAAGAGCCTCCCGTATCCGGATGCACCTTGCGCATCAGCTCTCGGTGGGCCGCCTTGATCTCATCCACAGTGGCACCCGGCGACAGACCAAGCACCTCATAGGCTTCATCCTCGCCCATGATACCAGATGATTGCCTACGAGATTGCTTACCCCAGTCGCCAGCCTGTTCTTCGCTTTCCTCACTGGCGCCCGTCTCGTCCACATCCGGTCGCTCACGCTCGATATAGCCATCAAGCAGACGGAGAGACTCGGCATCGTGTCCCAACTCTTCGCGCAGCAATCGCAGGTCTTCGCTATTCAGATGGGCCAGGTCCGCACCTGAAAAACGACCCTGGCGGACACGTCCGCCCATATGGCCGCTGTCATGTTCAAGCCATAGGGACAGCCACGGGGTTTCTATCGTCGACACCTGCCCCTCGCTCGGAGAGCCGAAGCCGGGCACGGCCTTAGCTAACCGGCCGAGAAAGGCCGTGTTTCCGCTCAGCAGCGCGAAAGCAAAGGCGCCGACGGGAATAGCCAATCCGAGCCGCCCTGTTACCGCAAGGAACAGGCACAAGAGCCCCAGGAGCCCACCGCCCACATAGCGAAGCAGCTTTGCCAGCTGCGCGGCAGGCAAGGTCTGCGCCGACCGGATAAGGAGGATGGCGGCACCGAGGAGGCAGGCAAAGAGAATGAGGTAACCCATATGGCCCGGCTCCTATCTGACCTGATGCGTCAATTGCCGGACCAGTGCCGGCGCGGTCCGCGCATGTGCCTCGAGCTGACGATGACCGCCAGTGGCATAGACAGCAACGGCCCGAAGCAGCGCACGGAGCTGATCCGCGGCTCCCGCATCGAAACGCACAAAGGCACCTCCGGTCAGGCGAGCCACTTCCTTGAAGGTGGCTTCTGCTGTTTCGTCGAACCCTTCCTGGAACATGAAGGCTCGGGTGCCGTGCAATGCCAAATCACCGGCCACAGCGCACACATCGTCCGCGGCCTCTTCCATACAGTCACCGGCATAGACCACCGCCGGAAGCGATTGTGCCTGGGCCTCTTTCAGAGCGTGCCGCAATGCCCGCCTGATCTGCGTATGACCGCCACGCACCTGCACACCCGTCATGGCCCTGGCAAGCCCACGGGGGTCACCGACCCAACCGGAAGACTTGAACTCTCCATGGCCGCGGAAATAGGCAAGTTGGACGTCCAGCCCTCCAAGATCCGCAGTCACCTCAAACATCTGAGCCTGCACACCCAGGGCCTGGTCCCAGGTTTGCTGCCGGCTCATCGTGGCATCCATGATGAAGAGCAAACGGCCCCGAGCCCGCCCCTGTGACCGCACTGGCGCAGGCGTGGCCGCCACCTTTGCCAGAAATGCGTCTACCTCGCTTGCGCCCCGCGATGAAAACGTTGCAGCAGCGCCCGTCCGGGACGCAGGGGCCTTGCGCTCACCAGCCATGGCAAGCGGCCATTGCGGAGATACATCTGAAAAGCGTGTCCATGCCCTAAAGATGGGCCGCAACGCGTCCGCTGCCAAGGGCACAGATATCATCGGTTTTCTGGAAGAAACAGCCGTCAGACAGCCTGGGCGGCTTCGGCATCCTTGCCTTCGTCGAGGCCCGGCAGACGCAGTGCCGTAAGGAGGTCACGCACCTCCTGCCGCGCCGCAATATGCGACATTGACAGCGGGACGCCCGCATCATCGTCGATAATATCCAGGAGCGTCAGCCCCATCGGGAACATCTCACGGAAAATGACGCGCTCCCCGAAACCGGGGGCGAGGCGGAACCCGATACGGCCTGCCAGGTTGGTCAGAACCTGCTCGACCCGCCGCTTGTTCTTGGCATCCAGATGCGACAGGCGGTTGCGCATCACGACCCAGTCTATGGACTTGCCTTCGACCATCGCCTTTCGCTTCCGCGCTTCCCACACCATCTCGGAATAGATGGACGGGCCCATCACCTCATTGGTGTCGGGATCCACCTTGCCGAGAAGGTCAAAATCAACAAAGGAATCGTTCATCGGGGTGATGAGTGTGTCCGCGGAGCGATGGCCGACACGGGACAGGAACACGTCAGAACCCGGACAATCCACCACGACAAAATCGCAGGTCGCACGGAGCTCGAAAAGGGCCTGCTCGAAATTGCTCTCCTCTTCCCGCTGGGCTGCTTCCTTGCTGTCCAGGGTCGAGGGGTCGATCACCTCGTGGCGCGGAAAGGCCAGACGAAGGCCGGTGCGATCGCAAAGTTGGCGCCGGTTCTCGAGATAGCGGGAGATGGAACGCTGGCGGCTGTCGAGGTCAATGCAGCCGACCTTGAAACCAGCCTTCATCAGACCGGCAATGAGGTGCATAGCGCTCGTGGACTTGCCCGACCCGCCCTTCTCATTGCCGAGAACGATGACATGCCCGCGCCGCCCCTCGGGCCCGGACTGTTTACCATTCGTGCGAGACCGCACGCTTATGACTTGCCCCGAATTCACGCTACTCACCCCCGTAGAATGCGGAGATATTGGGAGTGTGACGGTGCCGAAGTCAACACGCTACCCGGTGGAAATCCCGCATTGGCACACATTCTTCACATCCCAAAATTGCATGGCTTGGAAAACAGCGGTTTTCCTGCTTCCCAGCCTGTATATGTTGCGAAACCCGTGCCACATAAAGGGCCTCCCGGCCGTCCGGAACTGCCCGAAAATGAGGCATACAGGCTGTCTTTCCGTACTCGGAGCAATCGACCATGCTTCAAATCGTCCGCACCGTTTCAGACCTTCGTGCCCTAATCGCCGAACGCCGGAAGGCAGGCCAACGCATCGCCATGGTTCCGACCATGGGTGCCCTGCATGAGGGCCATCTCACATTGGTCGATGCCGGGCTTGCGGCAGCGGACGAGGTGGTGGTGAGCCTGTTCGTGAACCCCACCCAATTTGCCCCCGGTGAAGACCTCGACCGCTACCCGCGCGACGAGGAAGGTGATCGCGCCAAGCTCGAGACCCGTGGCGCGACGATCCTCTGGGCTCCTGTCCCAACTGAAATGTATCCGGACGGCTTTGCGACATCGGTCAGTGTTGGCGGCCCATCAGAAGGACTTGAGACGGAACACCGACCGCACTTTTTCGGCGGGGTGGCAACCGTTGTCACCAAGCTGCTGCTGCAGGCCCTGCCTGACGTCGCTGTTTTCGGTGAGAAGGACTACCAGCAGCTGCAGGTCATCCGCCGTCTGGTCACCGATCTGAATATCCCGGTGGAAGTAATGGGCGGCCCCACGATCCGCGAAGCAGATGGGCTCGCCATGTCATCGCGCAATGCCTACCTCTCGGCTGATGAACGCGCTGCAGCACCGGCCCTGCGTGAGGCCCTCAAACGCGCAGGCCGCGCTGTCCTTGAGGATTCGTCCCCCCCTCAAGCAGAAGCCGCCGGCGCCGAACACCTCGCAGCCAGCGGCTTCCACAAGGTGGACTACATCGCCATCAGGCACGCTGACAGTCTGGCGGCAGTCACCCCCCACGACATCGCGTCTGGTGTCCCCCTGCGCGTACTGGGTGCAGCCCATCTCGGCAAGACCCGCCTGATCGACAATCTCGACCCACGCTCCGAGACCTGATCCTGTGAAAAAGGCGATGTCAGCCTTGTGGCTTTAGCTGTCCCAGGGCTTCTGGCGAAAATCGCTCATAGGTCAGTGTACCAAGCGGGTAGCTGAGCCCGAAGAGCTCAAACCACAGCAACGACCCGTTGACGGCCTGATGACGGACATAGACCAGCAGGTCCTCAGCTCCGTCACCGTTGAAGTCACCCCGCGCAACTTCACCATAGGTGGACGCCATGCCACCATAGGCAAGGTCTAGCTGCCCATCAGGCGCGGAGCGCGTCAGGACATCGCCGGTTGCGATCATGCTGCCCACATTGAAGCCACCAAGCTTGAGGTTGGCGAGCGCCGTCTCCGTATCCGGAGACAGAGCCGGCAGGATATCCACCGGCAAAAGGGATAGGGTATCAAACCCAACGCCTTCATCCTTGAAGCGGGACGTCGCCGCCACCGACGACATATCGAGCGACAACAGCGCACCGCATGCCACCCGCAAGAAGCCTTCAGAATTCATCTCTAGCTGAGTAGCGGCATACCACCCTGCCCTTACCGCCTCCGCATAGGCACGGCAGGTCCGCACCGCCTGCGTCCTGCTGTCATCCTTTGGTGCGGTAAGAAGCACACCGCGCCTCGCGCCGGTCTCAGGATCAGCAGGGCCAACGGCAAGGGGGGCATCAAGCAGTGCCTGGATACGGGAGCTGTCCGGGCATCCTTCCGCAGTCATGGTCTCGAAGACCAGAGGCATAGACAGGCAGGCGCCGGCGGCCCGGGACGGCGTCGCATAGGCGGCCAGAGCAATACCCACCCCAAGCAATACCGCCACGTAGCCCCAAATCCTCATAGCAGCCCCAATTCCATCAGCTCCGCTTGCATTTCCGGCGGCATCTCGTCATTGGTTCCGGAGACCCCTTCAAGATCTGCCGGGGCATCCTTGGGGTCAAGATAGCGCCAGCCCTGGAACGGACGGCGCGGCTGAGGACGCGTCGGGATGAGAGGCGTATCGAGAATGAGACGGCACCTCTTAACGCCCTCCTTGTCCACCACGGGCTCAATATCGAGCAACCGTTGGCGAACACGGACCACGCCCGCCATCACCCAGTAGAGCGAACCACCATCCAGCAGCTCGTCCTTGCGTTTCGGCGTCATGCGCGTGGTGTGGAACAAGTGGTCAACCTTGCCATATGCGGTCTTGCCTGCCAGCACGCGGTTCTGCCAGTCAGCAAGGTGCTCAATGGAGGGGGCACCGACGCAGAGCTTTATCAAATGCACTGTCATGAGGGTGATCTAGGAAGCCGGATCCTCAAAAACCACCAAAGCCGCCCCACCTTCGACCTGGTCGCCCACCGCCGCCAACACATCGGATACCTTGAGGTCGCCGGGCGCTGACAGCGTGTGTTCCATCTTCATGGCTTCAAGCGCAATCAACGGCGCACCGCGCGACACGCTGTCTCCTGCCTTGACCCATACCTGGGTGATCTTGCCGGTCATGGGTGCGGTGACACCACCGGATGCGGCGGCGTCGTCGCCCGTCACATCCAGCGGGTCAGGTAATGCAAATGTCCAGCTCTCACCCTCGCGCATCACCGTTATGGCGTTGGAGGCATGTACGACACCTGCCGCAATCCCATGTCCATCAATCAAGGCATGAACCCGTCCTGCCCCGTCAACCGCTGCGGCAGCAGATGCGGCACGCCCGGACCAGGACGTCTCTATGCCGTCCTGCGTGTACCGGACACACAGCTCCCTGCTCTCCTCCCCCTCGATCAGGATGATCGTTTCCTCAGCCGTCCCGGAAAGGCGCCAGCCGGAGACATCGTTCCACGGGGAGTAAGGATCTGAGGCACTGCCCGTTTGTGACGCCGCAAGGCGTGATTGGGCCACGGCAATTGCACCCAGAAGAAGAACCTCATCGGGGGCGCCGGCGACCGCTGGCACCAGCGCATCGAGATGCTCATCGATGAAGCCCGTATCCATAGCACCGGCTGCGAAGACGTCATGACCAATGACCTGGCGCAGGAAGGAGGTATTGGTACGCACACCGGCGACTTCCACCTGCCGCAATGCGGCATCCATCTGCCGCCGTGCGTCGTCCCGCGTGTCCCCCCAGGTAACGAGCTTGGCGATCATCGGATCATAATAGATCGAGATCTCGTCCCCCTCCCTTACGCCGGCATCGACACGCACGGCATTGGACTCAGGCGGCAGTCCGAATGCGGCAAGACGGCCGGTGGATGGAAAGAAACTCTTCGCCGGATCTTCCGCGTAAAGGCGCACTTCGAAGGCATGCCCGTTGATGCCTATGTCATCCTGCTTGAGAGGCAGCAGCTCACCCCCAGCCACGCGCAACTGCCAGTCGACGAGATCCTGGCCGGTGATCATTTCCGTAACCGGATGCTCAACCTGAAGCCGCGTATTCATTTCCATGAAGTAGAACCGGTCCGACCGCAGGCCGTCAGACGCGTCTGCGATGAATTCAACGGTCCCCGCCCCGCGATAACCAATTGCCCGTGCAGCCTCGCATGCTGCATGGCCCATGGCGGCGCGCATGTCGTCCGGCATGCCGGGGGCTGGTGCTTCTTCGACGACTTTCTGGTGGCGCCTCTGAACGGAGCAATCCCGCTCGAAGAGATGAACCACGTTGCCATGCGCATCCGCAAAGACCTGGACCTCGATGTGGCGCGGGCTTGCCACGAACTTCTCAATCAGCACGCGATCGTCACCAAAGGCCGCCTTGGCCTCGCGGCGGGCAGACTGCAATGCCTTGTCGAAGTCCGCAGCGTCGTCGACACGGCGCATGCCCTTGCCGCCACCGCCGGCCACTGCCTTGATAAGCACGGGATAGCCAATCTGGTCTGCTTCGCCCGCAAGATAGGCCGCATCCTGATTGTCGCCGTGATAGCCGGGCACCACCGGCACCCCGGCCTTCTCCATCAGCGCCTTCGCCGTGTCCTTCAAACCCATGGCGCGGATCGCATCCGCAGGCGGACCAACAAACACCACCCCCGCATCCGCGCACGCGTCAGCGAATTCCGCGTTCTCGGACAGAAACCCATAACCTGGGTGGATAGCATCAGCCCTGCTGGCCCGCGCTACGTCCAGGATGCGGTCCATCCTGAGATAGCTTTCTGCGGCAGGAGCGGGCCCCAGCAGATGCGCTTCGTCCGCCATCTCCACATGACGGGCACCCGCATCGGCTTCTGAATAAACAGCAATGGTGCGAAGGCCCATGGCCCGCGCCGTTTCGATCACGCGGCAGGCAATTTCGCCGCGATTGGCAATCAGCAAAGACGTAATCATCAGCGGCGCCAGTCCGGGTCCCTTTTTTCGAGGAACGCTTCAATGCCCTGAGCTGCCTCGCCGCCTTCCCTGTTCCTGGTGTGGGCGGCAACGATCTCGTCGATCAACTCGTCATCGATGGGCAGACCCGTGACCTCGTCCATTAGCGCCTTGGTTGCAGCGAGGGCACCCGGGGCCGCGGCAAAGATATGATCCACATAATTGGACAACCGGCCCTCGAGTTCCGTGTCGTCTTTCACCACCACATCCACGAGCCCAAGCCGATGCGCCTCGGCAGCGTCGAACGGCAATGCACTAAGGAGATAATGGCGGGCAGCCTTGATGCCGATGGCTTCGATGACATAGGGCATGGCCAATGCGGGAATAAAGCCGTGGCGGACTTCCGAGAATACGAAGCGCGCAGCTTCGGTCGCCACCACAACATCGCACGCTGCCACAAGACCAAGGCCGTAGCCCGCAGCGGGCCCCTCCACGACGGCGATTACCGGCTGCGGAAGTTCACGCACACGGCTGAGCACTTCGGCAATGGCTTCCGCATCTTCCTCGGTTTCATCATCTGTGTAGTGAGCCAGATGCGGCAACCAGTCAAAATCGGCAAGGCCGGAGAACACTTTTCCCTCTGCCCGAATGATGACGCCACGCACGGTATCGCCATTGGCGCGCAAGTCTTCCAGCCGGTCGTTCAGGTCAGCCACAAGGTCCGGGTTGAACGCGTTGTGCTGGTCGGGATTGTTGAGGGTGATGGTCGCCAATCCCTCTCGGGAGACTTCCATGAGTACGAATGCATCAGCCATAGCGCTTTGGTCCTTACATGCGGAACACGCCGAACCGGTCCGGCGCATGGGGTGAACGAATGGGGGCATTGAGCGAGGCGGACAATGCAAGGCCAAGCACCATACGCGTATCCTCCGGCGCGATGATACCGTCATCCCACAGCCGCGCGGTGGCGAAATAGGGATGACCTTCATCCTCGTAGCGGGCGCGGATCGGTGCCTTGAAGGCCTCTTCCTCGTCAGCGCTCCAGCTCTCTCCGCGCGCTTCCATGCCATCACGCTTGACCGTGGCCAACACGCTTGCCGCCTGCTCGCCGCCCATCACGGATATCCGCGCGTTCGGCCAGGCGAACATGAAGCGAGGGCTGTAGGCACGCCCGCACATGCCGTAATTGCCTGCCCCATACGACCCGCCAATGATGACGGTGTATTTGGGAACCTGCGCTGTTGCCACCGCAGTGACCATCTTGGCACCGTCCTTGGCAATACCACCGGCTTCGTACTGGCTGCCTACCATGAAGCCGGAAATGTTCTGCAGGAAGACCAGCGGAATGCCGCGCTGGGAGCAGAGCTCGATGAAATGCGCAGCCTTCTGGGCACTCTCCGAAAACAGGATGCCGTTATTGGCGACAATGCCGATGGGATACCCCATCAGCCGCGCAAAACCCGTCACCAGCGTCGTGCCATAGAGCTTCTTGAACTCGTCGAACTCCGAGCCGTCCACCAGCCGCGCAATGACCTCCCGCACGTCATACTGGGTTGCAAGCGAAGCCGGCACGACACCATTGAGTTCCGACGGGTCATAGAGCGGAGCCACGGGACGGCGGATATCCAGCTCGACCGGCTTTCGTGTATTGAGATTGGCGACAATCTGCCGGGCGATGGCGAGCGCATGCGCGTCATCCTCCGCATAGTGATCCGTGACGCCGGATTTACGGGAATGCACATCTGCACCACCCAGATCTTCAGCCGAGACCACTTCGCCCGTCGCCGCCTTCACCAGAGGCGGGCCACCGAGGAAAATCGTACCCTGGTTGCGCACAATGACCGTCTCGTCGGACATGGCCGGAACATAGGCGCCGCCCGCCGTACAGGACCCCATCACGACGGCTATCTGCGCGATGCCCTCCGCCGACATGGTGGCCTGGTTGAAGAAGATGCGCCCGAAATGCTCACGGTCCGGGAAGATGTCCGCCTGGTTGGGCAGATTGGCACCACCGGAATCGACCAGGTAAATACACGGCAGCCGGTTTTCCCGGGCGACTTCCTGCGCGCGCAAATGCTTCTTCACCGTGACCGGATAATAGGTCCCGCCTTTGATCGTGGCATCATTGCAGACGATCATGCACTCGCGGCCTGAAACACGACCGATGCCGGTGATAATGGCCGCAGCATGGATGTCATCGTCATACATGCCGTTAGCTGCCAGCGGGGACAATTCCAGGAATGGTGTGCCCGGGTCGAGCAATCGCGCCACCCGCTCACGCGGCAGCAGCTTGCCCCGGCTTACATGGCGATCCCGAGAGCGCTCATTGCCCCCCAGCGAGGCGGCCTGCGTCTTCGTTGCCAGATCATCCAGAAGGGCCTGCATGGTTGCTGCATTGGCAGTGAAAGCGGAGCTCTTGGGCTGGATGGCGGAACTGAGGCGGGGCATTGGACTTGCGCGTTTCCTGTCTCGACGTCTTGTTGAGAGTATCGGCGCCTCACAGAGGCAGCCCGGCGACTCCGGGTCGCAAGGGAGCATAGGCCCTGTCACGGCGCAAGCAGCATGTCACAGGTCAACCAGCAGTCCGATTTTCGCTGATTTCAGCGCTTCGCCGACCGTCACCTGCCAGGCTGTCAGACTTCCCCTTGATTGCCATAGGCGGTTGTTTCAGTTGCCCGGCAACGATTTTGTCATGTGATAATTTGCCTGATTATTTATCAGTATCCGTCTTTTCTTTGTGGGCATGAAATAGATTGCAAAAAAGCCGAAAAACTTGCATGATGCGTGAGCCTACTCGACTTCTCTAGCCTGCCTCCGACGACGTCATCAAACAAAAGGCGCATTCAGGACTTCCGGCCAGAGGTTGCGAAAGCTCGCTTTCGGCATGGTGCCGTGGCGAACCTGGATCGCACGACGATCAGTTTTGAAGGACGCATGAAGATGCAGGGAACCGTTAAGTGGTTCGACATGAAGAAGGGCTATGGTTTCATCCAGCCCGAAGGTGGTGGCAAGGATGCCTTTGTGCACATCACCGCCGTGCAGGCCGCCGGCCTCGCCTCGCTTGACGAAGGTCAGGTCGTGGAGTTCGAACTCCTCGAAGGCCGCAACGGCAAGATGGCCGCTGAAAACCTGAAGGTGACCGGCTAACCAGCCGCCAGCTTCTGATACGAGATTGAAAGCCCGGATGTTCCCCACACATCCGGGCTTTCCTTTATCCGGCATCCCATTTCTCAAGCACGCGCCGTAGCCAGACTGTGGCAGGATGCCCGCATCATGAGTCGTCCCCTTTTTCCAGTCGCCCCCCTCCTGGCGTCCGGCTATCTGCCGGAACAGGATGGACACGAGATCTATTTCGAAACCCGGGGCACCGCAGGCGGCACTCCCCTCCTCTACCTGCACGGCGGACCGGGCAGCGGATGCTCGCCAGACATCACCCGGCTCCTCGATGGTGACCGCAACTACATTGTTCTGATGGATCAGCGCGGCGCAGGCCAATCCCGCCCCCATGGCTCGCTGTCACACAACACCACGCAGCATCTGATCGCTGACATTGAACGCCTCCGCACCCACCTGGGCATCACCCAATGGCGCATCTTCGGCGGGTCCTGGGGCGCCACACTGGCTGTCGCCTATGCCATGGCCCATCAAGGGCACGTGTCTGAAATGGTGCTCTACGGGCTTTTCCTGGCGCGGCAGAAGGAACTTGAACGGCTCTACTATCCGGGTGGGGTCGCAGCATCCTTGTTCCCCGAAGTATTCGACGACTTTATCGCGCCAGTCCCCGAGAGCCTGCGCGACGATCCCATCAAGGCCTATGCCGCCTTGTTCAACGCGCCGGACCCACACACCCGGTCTGCCGCCCTTCTATGCTGGACGCGGCTGGAAAAGGCCGTCTCGAGACTGATCCTCGAGTACGACGCCCTCGACGCAGAGTTATCGGATCCGGACTATGTGCTGGCCCACTCGCTGATCGAGAACCACTATTTCCAGCGCCATGGCTTCATCAACGGCGACGCCATTCTGCACGACGCCAGCGCCCGGCTGCGTTCAATTCCCACAACGCTCATAGCCAGCCGCTATGACATCGTCTGCCCAATGGAGACAGCTATGGAATTTGTCCGTGCCGTGCCCCATGCGCGTCTTCAAATCGTCGCTGATGCCGGGCATACCTGGCGCGATCCTGCAAACACCCAGGCGCTTTTGGACGCTCTCAACGCCACCGGCACAAACACACCATGACATCCACTCCCAAACCGAAAGCATGGAAAGTCCTTGCGGACGAGGTGCTATTCGAGACGCCATACATCCGCGCGCGCAAGCAGCGGTGCGAAACCATGCGCGGGACCATCGTCGACCCCTATCACGTATTCGACATGCCGAACTGGTCAGCAATGCTCCCGGTTACGGAAACCGGTGATGCCGTACTTGTGCACAATTACCGGCACGGCTCGGAGCGGGTAATGGTTGAACTGCCCGGTGGCATCATCGACGACACAGATCCGGATACGGACAGTGCGGTGCAGCGCGAGCTCATGGAAGAGACCGGCCACCAGGTCGACCGGATTTTCGCCCTGCCGCCGATCCAACCCTATCCCGGCCGTTTCCGCCAGCGGGCTTATCCATATCTCGGCATCGGCGCCAAGCAGGTGGCCGAACAGGCACTCGAAGACGACGAAGACCTGGAGGTCTTCACTGTGCCACTGGCAGATGCGTTCCGCATGTTCGCGGATGGCAGCGTCGATGTGGCTGCGGTCCATGGCGGCATCATGCTTTCCGCGCGCCATCTCATCATGACCGAGCCGGACCTCGCATTCCTGCGCGATCTGCTGTGATTGAGATCAGGCGCCGCCGCCGCGCCGCGCCTCACGCCACATCGGATAGATCGGCGGGCAGCCTTCAGGCAGGTCCGGCTCTTCGGTGAGTTCGAACCCGTAGCGCTGATAGATGGGAACGTTCTCGGGCTTACTGCTTTCAAGGAAGGCCGGCATGCTGGCCCGGTCGACCTGCTCGAGGCCCGAACGCAGCAAGGCACCGCCAAGACCCTTGCCCTGCCCCTCCGGCACCACGCCAATGGTGAAGAGGTAGAAATGCGGCTCTTTAGGCTTCACCGGCTTCAGAGCCTTCTCGAATGCCGTTGAGCGGGACAAGGCGACGGGAACACCTGTCAGCAGCATATCTTTCATGGCGCCCAGTTGCTCACCGAATGACATGGCCTTGCTGCCGCCGGGCGGCATCCACATGGTGGCACCCTGCTCATTGTCCAGAAATTCAGAGAAGCCTGCCGGAATGTAGGCCGCGCGAGCCAGTCGCGTCATCATCCGTGTAATGAGCGACGGCTTTTGCAGGATCCAGAGGGAGATGGGGTCGTCGGCAAAGGCCTCGCCGATGATCCGGCCAACCCGCTTATCGTCCCCCGGGCCTGCACGGTGAATCACGTGATCAGTCATCAGGGCCTGTAGATATCGACCACGTCCGATGCGGTAAAGACCGAAAAGACCCCTGCCCCGCCGGAACCACCGATGACCAGAAAGCCCCGCGCTGTGCCGGCAGCAGCTGCACCGAGACGCGGCAAGGGCAAGGCTTCACTGGTGCGCCAACTCTGCGAGCCGGCAGCAAGCACATAGTGTTCCTTGAAGGTCCGCATAGGGTCGTTCGACCGGCCGCCGGCAACGTGGATTGTGCCATTGACAGTACCGACCGCAGCATCAGCCAGCGGCATCGGCAGGTCAGCCCCGCGTGACCACCGGCCCGAAGCCGGGTCATAGACATGAACCTGGGCCGTCACGCCACTGCCCGTCCGTCCACCGAGCACCATGACACGCCCATTGGCAGCAACAACGCCCAAATCTGTACGGGGCGTCGGAAGATCAGCACCGAGGTCACGCCAGACAGCCTTAAAGGTGTCATAGACGAAGACGCGCGACGCATTGGGGCCTTCGCCGCCAACCACGTAGAGATCCCCATCGATTGCCACCATGCCGTGGCGCGCACGCCCCGCCGGCATGTCCGCCATCCGCACCCACACAGCGTTGGTGATGTCATAGCGCCAGAAATCGCTGGCCGGGGCATCAAAGGCATCGCCGGCGAACCCGCCGGACACATAGACGCCGCCATCGGCAGCAACAGCCATGCCGAAATTCTGCCGCCCCACCGGCATTGTCGGCAGCGGCCGCCAGATATCACCCACAAGGTCATAGGCCGCAAAATCACTCACCGGCCCTGCTAGTGCACCGCCGCCTGCCACATAGACCGTGTCACCCTGGGCCGCCGCTGACCCGAAGGCGCGTGCATCCGCAACCGGCGCCCCCTCACTCCATCCGGCCTGCGCCATGACAGGTGTGAGGACGATGACGGCAGCCAGAGCCATGCGGCGCAGGGCGGAACTCACTAAAGCAACAACCATGTGGCCAATCCCAGGAAAGCCAGAAACGAGACCGCGTCCGTAAGCGCAATCAGGAACACGCTTGACGAAATGGCAGGGTCGGCCCCTGCCCGGTCCAGCGCAAGCGGAATCAAGATGCCGGAAAGCCCCGCAAAGCCCAGCGTGATGACCATTGAGACAGCGATAACACCACTCAACTGCCAATCCCCAAATATGAAACCAACACCGATCCCCATAAGGATCGCGAAGATGATGCCGTTCAGGAAGGCCACCAGCACCTCACGCGAGATGACCCGGCGCACGTTGAACTCAACGAGATCACGGGTCGCCATGGCGCGGACGGTCACAGTCATCGTCTGCGTGCCCGCATTGCCCGCTAGCGCGGCCACGACGGGCATCAGGATTGCCAGGGTCACCATCTTCTCGATGCTGACACCGAAGGCTGAAATGACGATCGCGGCAATCGCGGCGGTAAAGAGGTTGGCAAACAGCCAGGGAAAGCGGCTGCGGGCTGTCTGGATCACGGTATCGGTGAGGGCTTCATCACCCACACCGGCAAGGCGGCGGATGTCTTCGCCCGCCTCTTCCTGAATGACCTCAACCACGTCATCCACAGTCACCATACCGACGAGGCGCTCTTCCTCGTCCACCACAGCGGCCGAGACGAGATTGTACTTCTCGAACTGATAGGCGACCTCTTCCTGGTCCATCGCGGCTGGGATCAACGTCTGATCCATGTCCATGATGTCGCTGATCTTCACCGGGCGCTTGGTACGCATGATCCGCGACAGCGGCACGGTGCCGATGGCATGGAAGGCTTCATCCACCACGAAGATTTCGAAGAATGTCTCCGGCAGGTCGACGGACTCACGCATGTGGTCGATTGTCTGCCCCACGCTCCAATGCGGCGGCACGACAACGATGTCGCGCTGCATCAGGCGGCCGGCGCTGTCCTCGTCATATTCGAGGGAGCGTTCGATCTGGGTCCGCTCTTCCTCGGGCATGCGGTTCAGCAGTTCGCGCTGTTCCTCAGCCCCCATATCTTCGAGGAGATAGACCGCGTCATCCGTATCAAGATCAGCCAGTGCCTCGGCGACGCGGCCTGGGCCAATATGGCTCAACAGCTCGTCACGCAAGCCCTCGTCCAGCTCGGACAGCGCCACAAGATCGAAATCCGGTCCGAGGATCGCAACCAGCGTGCGCCGCTCATCCGGGCGCAGCAGCTCGATCAGTTCGGCGAGATCGGAAGGATGCAGATCGGCTGTGAGTTTCCGCACCGCAGGCGCATCGCCCGCGTCGATCCGGTCCACAACGGTGCGGACGAAATCCGGCGACAGGCCGAGATCGTCCTCCGGGTTCCGGTCAAGCTCTGCTGCGGTGTCGCTCACGTGGGCCGGTCCATCTTCGAATGCGGGATGACGCTGTTGCTAGCGGAAGGCGCACCAAGTCACCACCCCAAATTAGGCGATTTTGCGCATTTTGCCCGGCTTTTCCGGCGAACGGAAATCGTCTGTTGGCGGCTCACGGCAAGGCACGCGCCCGGCAGCCGGACGCGTATCAGCCAATTCGAATGTCTGAAGATGAATGGTGCGGTCGAGAAGACTCGAACTTCCACGGGTTTTACCCCACAGCGACCTCAACGCTGCGCGTCTACCAATTCCGCCACGACCGCACGGTAGAACTGCCGAACACCGGGCCGCGAAGCAGCCGGACAAGGCAGGGACCGCCGTGTAGCAAACTGCCGGGCTTGGCACAAGCCCGGTTTTGCGCCAATCGGCAGTCCCGTGCCGTTTTCGGGATCAGATGCCGTCGCCGTCGACGAGACCCGGCACGTGAATTCCACACTCATCCTTGTCGAGGCCCGCCCAGCGGCCGGAACGGTAATCGCCGCCCTCTTTCACCCGGTCGGTGCAGGGCATGCAGCCGATGGATAGATAGCCGTCCTTCACCAGCGGATGCCGCGGCAGCTTATGGTCCTCGATATAGGTCTTGAGATCGTCGAGGTCCCAATTGGCCAGCGGATTGATCTTGAAACGCCCGGGCGTGCCGTCGGCAGCGGCTTCCTGCTCGATGGTCGCCATCTGCGACCGGGCACCTGTCTGGAATTTCTTGCGACCGGTGAAGGACGCTTCGAAGTGTTCAAGCCCATGCGCGAGCGGCAGGACCTTGCGCACATGACAGCAGCCATCCGCGTCGCGGGCCCACAGGTCGCCCTTGGGGTCTTGCACATCCAGCACCCGAGGATCCGGACCCAGCGAACGGATGTCCGTGAGGCCGAGCTTGTCCTGGAGGCGGTCGCGATAGCGCAAGGTCTCGCCGAACAGCTTGCCCGTATTGAGGAACAGAACCGGCACCGTCGGATTGACTTCCGAGAGCATGTGCAGGAGCACAACGGCCTCGGAGCCGAAGGAAGACACCATGGCAATTTTGCCCGGGAAAGCCTTGTGGATCATCGCATCCATGAGGTCCTTGCCGTCCAGGTGACCAAATTCGGCCTGAAGCTTCTCCAGCCGCTCGGACGTAACGGTCTCACTGTCCATCGCCTGGCGCTGCACCGGCGTGGGCGTGGCCTCCAGAGGCATTGCCTGAATTGCTGTCATGATAGCCAGCCTTTCTCATCAATGAGGGCATTGGTGCGCTTGCCCAGATCGGCAAAGGACACCCCTTCCTCACGCCAGCGCGCGCGGGCGCCAGCTATTTCGGATACGTGGTCGGCCCATTCCTCCCCGAAGGTCTCGGCGAGATGAGCCTTGAGCCGCCGGGCGAGCCCGGGCGACGCGCCACCGGTCGAAACGGCCAGCAGCAGATCGCCGCGCCGCACCATGGCAGGCACATGAAAATCACAGAGCGGGCGCACATCCTCGGTGTTCAGCAGGACCTTGCGGGACCGGGCCATGGCGGCCAAACGGGTCTCGGTCTCGGCACCAAGATCCGCCACAAAGAGGATATCGATCCCGTCGAGATCCGCTTCGTCAGGTAATCGCGCCACAAGGCGGTCACCCGCCATCGTCGCAAGCTCCTCGTCAGCGTCCAGAGCGAAAACCAGAACGCCCTTTGCCCCCGCCTCATCCAGCAGCCTGATACGCTGCTTGGCCGCCCGGCCTGCGCCGGCCACGGCAGCAATCAGCTGCGTAAGGTCCAAGGCAACGGGAAACATCACGGAAAGGCTCCCTAACTCGCTCGACACCGCGGAAATGCAGGGTTTTCAGGACCCCACGCCGCGCATTGAACAAGAGTTAAGGGGTTCACGCATTTTGTTCAAGCAAAACACGTGAAATAGAATATTTCACAAGAAGGAATGTGATTAGCGGGCTCAGAAGGTGTGCTGCTGCAGAACCTCTGTAATTGACACGCCCACATGCTCGCCCTGCACCACGATCTCGCCGCGGGCAATCGGCTGATTGTTAGCCAGAAGCCAGACTTCCTCGGATTCATGGGCTTCCAGCTCGATCACGGCACCACGGCCCATCTTCAAAAGCTGGTGGATGGGCATTGACGCCTTGCCGAGGACCACCGAAATCTCAACCTCAACCTTGTCGATCGCATTCATGACATCTGGCCTGTTCCGGCGCCCGCACATGCGAGGGCTGCCCCGTGTGCCTCACAGTCTCAGAACAGGGTTACCCAGTCGTAAACAAACCGGGCCGGCCAGCCCGTGCTATAAGGCCTGACATGACGTCCACCCACACCACACCTAAGAAAGATGTCCGCGCTCCAATCAAGCGGCTCTACAGCGACCACGCACCTGTGCAGTGGCGCGTTGCGGACGGGCTTGTCGCCTACCCGGATGCCCTGGCCTACATGGAAGAGCGTGCCGCAGCCATCGCTGCGGGAGATGCCCCTGAACTCGTATGGCTGCTGGAACACCCGCCTCTCTATACCGCAGGCACAAGCACCAATCCGGTCGATCTACTGACGCCGGACCGCTTTCCTGTCTATGAGACTGGACGCGGGGGCCAGTACACCTATCACGGCCCCGGCCAGCGGGTTGCCTATGCCATGCTCAATCTCAAGGAGCGTGGCCAGGATGTCCGCGCCTTCGTGGCGGGTCTTGAACAATGGATCATCGGCACCCTCGCCCGCTTCCATGTTCATGGCGAAATTCGCGACGACCGTGTGGGCGTATGGGTAGAGCGCCCAGAAAAACCGCGGCAAATGAATGGTCAGCCTACGGAGGACAAAATCGCAGCAATCGGCGTGCGGGTCCGCCGATGGGTGACCTTTCACGGCATCAGCATCAATCTGAACCCGGAGCTCGAGCATTTCTCGGGAATTGTACCCTGCGGCATCCAGCAGCATGGCGTCACGAGTTTCGAGGATCTGGGACTGACGACAACCATGCCTGATCTCGACATGGCTCTGAGGGCCGAATTTGAAATGGTGTTCGGACCGACGGTCTCCGCCTAGCCGAGCAGCGTCAGCACCTCTGCAGCGGCATCGAACTCAGCTTTGTGGGCCTTGGTCCGGGCGGCCGCCTCCGCATCCTCTCCCCACTGGGAAATCTGGAACAACTCGTCAACACGGGAGGTCTCAAAGGCCCCTTCCGCATCCAGCCGCTTGTGCAGGACAGCAAGCCCGATCACGGCACTACCGGATATCGTCACCAGCGTATGCAGCGCAGTCAGACGCAGCGGGTCCAGCTTGGAAAGCACAGCCCGCAGGCGGACAAGTTCAGCCTCATCCTGCGTTACATGCATGATGCCACTGGTGCTCGCCAGACGCACAGCATGGCTCTCCTTCAACCATGCAAGCAACGGATCCCAGGCAGCTGTCTGCTGCGCCACCAGTTCCGCAGGCTGCTCGGCCCGGTAGCAAAGAAGATCAGACCCACCATAACGGGCAATCTCGTCGATCGCCGGGCCAGCATCTTCAGCCACGCGGTCAATCGCAGTGGTGACGATGCGCGTGCGCGGCATGGAGGCAGGGTCGACATGGTCAGACTGTGCTGCCCACTCAGCCGCCACAGCCTCCGCCAGCGGGTGAGAGGGAAGCCTGACCGGATTGCGAGCTGGCGTCTTTAACTCCCGCTCATCCAGCAAGACGGCCACGCCGTCATCCCGTGCTTCCGCACGTGCATCTTTGTAGAAGCGTTTGGCCATGCGCGCTTCCCGCTCCTTCTGTGGATCAAAAGCACGCACGAAACTCGGCTTGTCGGCCTCGCTCATTCTCCGGTCCTTCAGTTTGTCAGTCCTGCAGCGCCGATAGACCGGCGCCGAGCTGCGCGCGCACCCGCGCGACCGCGTCATCAAGCGACGCGAAATCGTCAATCACCTCATGGGCGCCGGATGCGTGCAGAACATCAACCGGGTGGTAGCCCCACGAGACCCCGATAGCTCCAGCACCTGCCGCGCGCGCCATCTCCATGTCATAGGTCGTGTCGCCGATCATGATGGTTTCATGCGGATCTGCACCCACATCAGCCATGGCCAGCTTCAGCATGTGCGGATCCGGCTTGCCGGGTCCATCATCAGCCGTTCGTACACTGAGGAAATGATGCCGCAGGCCATGTTCCTTGAGGATGTTCTCCGCACCGCGCCGGGACTTGCCGGTCGCAACCCCCAGTAATGCGTCAGTCCCAGATAAACGCGTCACAGCATCGTGCGCCCCGTCAAACAGGATCTCCTGTGTCTGGCCCGAGGCCCGCATGCGCCCATAGACCGACTTGTAGCTTTCCGCCATGGCATCATGAACATGCGGCTCATGATCCGGCATCAGACGGGCAATTGCCGGCACCAGGGAAATCCCGACGACCGACATGATGTCCTGACGCGCCGGCGGCACATGCCCCAGGGTCTCGAAACTCTCGACCATTGCGGTCGTGATGGCATGCTGGCTGTCCACAAGAGTGCCATCGCAGTCAAACACGATGAAAGTCAGGCTCATGCTTCAAGCTCCGCAAAGGGGTCTTCGTCGTCATTCGGGTTAAGGCCAAGCAGATCCCACGTCTTGCGCATATGTTCGGGCAAAGGCGCGACGACGGTGATCATGTGGCCCTTTGGATGACGGATGGTGAGCTCACGCGCATGCAGGTGCATCTTCCGAGGGATCTCGCCGCCCGGATGAGCCTCAGACCCGCCGTATTTTCCATCCCCCACAATTGGCGTCTTGATGGCAACAGCATGCGCGCGGATCTGGTGCGTGCGTCCGGTCACCGGCATGAAGGCGACCCAGGCAAGCTTCTGCCCGGCCTGCGCAACGGTGGCGTAATGCGTGATGGCGTGGCGCGCGTCGAAGTCATCATCTTCCGCCGCGTGAACCCGCTCGCGCCCTTCCGTGCCCGCTTTGGCCAGTGACAGATTGATGGTCCCGCGCTGCGGGCGCGGCACACCATTGACCAGGGCCCAGTAGATCTTCCGCGTGTCATGGCGCTTGAGCGCACGGCCAAGCTTGGCCGCCGCATCCCGCGAGCGCGCCAAGACCAGAACACCGGACGTATCCTTGTCGAGCCGATGCACCAGCCGCGGCCGCTCCGGCGCATCGAATGCAAGGGCGTCGAGCATGGCATCAATGTGCTTGTCGGTCCGGGAGCCGCCCTGCACTGCCAAACCCGCTGGCTTGTTAAGGACGATCACATCACCATCCTTGTAGAGCACGAGATCCCGGAGGAAGGACCCGTCCTGAGAAGCCGCCTTCCGGGGCTTGCTGCTGCGCTGCGGCGCGGCGTCGGCATTGTCCGGCAAAGGCGGCACACGCACGGCCTGGCCTTCCTCAAGGCGCGTGGAGCCCTTTACCCGGCCGCCATCTACCCGAACTTGACCGGTCCGCAGCAACTTCTCCAGCCGCCCATGACCAAGCCCCGGGAACCGGGCCTTGAACCAGCGGTCAAGCCGCATCCCGTCATCACCGGCCTCAACCTGGATTGTCTGCACACCGCTCATGACAGCACTCCGCGCATCAGCCACAGGCCGCAAAACAAAGCGCCAATGGAAAACAGAGCCGACATTGCCACATACCCGAATGCCAGGGCCCATTCGCCGCGCTGGATCATCAACGCGCTCTCCAGGGAGAATGCCGAGAAGGTGGTGAAGCCGCCAAGCAGACCGACAGTCAGAAACGCCCGCAGCTCCGGGGAATAGGAAAACTTGAGCGCCCCGGCTTCAACGACTGCCCCCATCAGGAAGCCACCGACGACATTGGCTGCGAGGGTGCCGAAGGGAAACCCAGGCCCCATGAGAGCAAGCGCGCCGGCGCCGACTGCATAACGGCCAACCGCTCCCAAGCCGCCACCCAGGGCAATGGCCAGAACCATGTTCATGTCCGGCTACCTCTTACCTTCGCAAAATAGGCGAGCCGCTTGTTCAGCTCGCGCTCGAAACCGCGCTCCGGTGGCTGATAGAACACAGGCCGCTCATACATCTCATCCGGGAAATAGTCCTGCCCCGACACACCGCCATCCGTGTCGTGGTCGTACTCATACCCTGCCCCATACCCCTGCTCCTTCATCAGCCGCGTTGGAGCATTGAGGATGTGCCGCGGCGGCATCAGGGAACCGGTCTCCTTCGCAAGCCGCATGGCGGCCTTGTACGCCACATAGGCCGCGTTGGATTTGGGGGCGGTCGCGAGATACACCACAACCTGCGCAAGCGCCAGCTCTCCCTCAGGACTGCCGAGGAAGTCATAGACATCCTTGGCCGCATTTGCTTGCAGCACAGCCTGCGGATCCGCGAGGCCAATGTCTTCAATTGCCATACGCACCAACCGCCGGGCGATATAGAGCGGATCCTCACCGGCGGTCAGCATGCGCGCCAGCCAATAAAGAGACGCATCCGGATCCGATCCGCGTACGGATTTGTGAAGCGCGCTTATCAGGTTGTAATGACCGTCCTGTCCTTTGTCATAAACAGGCGCACGGCGCTGCACGGTCTCGGCCAAGGCCGCGGCATCCAGGGCGTCCGCATCGGAAGGCAACGAAAACAGTTCTTCCGCAAGGTTGAGAAGGAACCGCCCATCGCCGTCGGCCATCGCTTTCAACACGTCTCTGGCTTCAGCAGTAAGAGGCAGGGGCCGCCCTTCGAGAGCTTCCGCACGCGTGAGAAGAGTTTCCAGCGCCACGTCATCAAGGCGACGCAAAACAAGCACCTGAGCACGGGAAAGGACGGCCGCATTGAGCTCGAAAGACGGGTTTTCAGTCGTCGCGCCAACGAGGATGATGGTGCCGTCTTCCATATGTGGCAGGAAGCCATCCTGCTGGGCCCGGTTGAAGCGATGGATCTCATCCACGAACAGCAACGTGCCCCGGCCGGTCGCCCGCCGCGCCTTCGCCGCGTCAAAGACTTTCCGCAGGTCAGCCACGCCTGAAAAGATCGCCGATATCTGGACGAACTCCATCTGCGGTACGGCTGCAGACAACAGGCGGGCGATGGTCGTCTTGCCGGTTCCCGGGGGACCCCACAGGATCACGGAGTTCAGTCGGCCGCTTGCCACCATGCGACCCAGCGGGGCGTCGTCCGCCACCAGGTGATCCTGCCCGGCTACCTCGCCAAGCGCCACCGGCCGCAGCCGGTCCGCCAGGGGGCGCGGTGCATCGGCCTCAAGGCCTGCCTGCTGAAAGAGATCGGACATGGGCGGCACCATATCCGATTTTGCCGCTGCCAGAAGCTAGAGGCGTACTGTCGTATTGAATACCTGATCTCCGCGCCGCACAGAGACCTGCCAGTTGCGGCCGCCACCCGACAACGCGTCTTCCAGCGCATCCACACTCTCAACACGCGCATCATTGATACCCAGGATGATGTCACCCGGTTGCAGGCCAAGCCGATTGGCCGGGCTGCGGCGCACCACCTGCGTTACAACGATGCCCGACAGCATGGGATCAAGGCGGATTTCCTCCGCAAGCGCCGGCGACAGATTGGCCACCCTGGCGCCGGAGAACGGATGCGGGCCCTCCAGCAGCGTCTCATCCCGTGCCGGGCGCTCAGGGGGCGCTGTAAGGCGCAAGGTTCCCGTCCGCTGCCGCCCTGCACGCAAGTACTCGACCTCGACACTGGAGCCTATCTCACGCGTTGCAAGGCGGTAGCGCAGCGTGTTCTCGTCGACGATGTCGTGGACATCCAGGCGGCGGATCACATCGCCGGTCTCAAGTCCCGCCCGATCCGCAGGGCCGCCGGGATATACATCCCCGATCAGCGCCCCACCTGGCCGGTCAAGACCGAGGGATTGCGCAAGCTCACTGGTGATGCTTTGGACCGATGCTCCCAACCAGGGACGCACAACCCTCCCATTGCCGCCATCCTGCGCGGAGGCAACCACAAGCCGCACCATGTTGGCTGGAATGGCAAACCCGATACCGATGGAGCCGCCTGACCGCGAGAAGATCGCCGTGTTTACGCCAACCAACCGGCCATCCATCGTCACCAGCGCGCCCCCCGAATTGCCCGGATTGATGGCCGCATCCGTCTGGATGAAGAACTGGTAATCGCTCACACCTACCTGCGTGCGCGCGAGCGCCGACACGATGCCGCTGGTCACCGTCTGCCCGACACCGAAGGGATTGCCTATAGCAAGAACCAGGTCCCCCACTTCCAGCGCATCGGAATCACCGAAACTGAGGGTCGGCAGTTGCTCACTGCCCGGGTCAATCTTCAGGATCGCGAGATCCGTGCGCTCATCGGCCAGCAACAGTTCTGCTTCAAACTCACGCCTGTCGGCGAGTGCCACCGTGAAACTGTCACCCTCCGCAATCACATGGTTGTTGGTGACGATGATGCCATTGGCACCGACAATGACCCCGGAGCCCAGCGAACTTTGCACCCGCTCCCGCGGCACACCGAACGAAAAACGGTCGCCGAAGAAACGGCGAAAGAACGGATCGTTGGCAAAGGGAGACTGGGCCTGTTCCCGGACCACGCGCTTGGTGAACACATTGACGACAGCCGGCGCCACACGTTTGACAAGCGGCGCGAAGGAGAGGTCGATCTCCGCCTGGGACCGGGGCACCACCTGCGCGGCACCAGGGACTGCCGACGCTATGAAAGCCGCAAACGCGGCACACATCAGGGCGGCGGACATCTTCCTCATTCGGCAAACCTCTAGACTGGTCACATGGCGTCAGATGGCATGATCAACAGGATGTGGCAGCGGCACCCAGAGGCGCAACCACCAAGCCGCTGATTGGTGAAGACGCAGGTCATCACCTTCCGGCCAAAGAAAAAGGCGGCCACATGGGACCGCCTCCTCCGTAAATCATCTCTGCAAGATGCCTCAGGCGGCGTCCTGCTCCTCGGCGGACAGGTCCGGACCGGAGTCCTGACCCTTGGCAGCCGGGTCGCGGTCGACGAACTCGATCACGGCTAGCGGCGCGTTATCGCCGTAGCGGAAGCCGGCCTTCATGATGCGGATATACCCGCCCGGACGCTCCGCGTAACGCGGACCCAGCACGTCAAACAGCTTCTGCGCCCACTGCTTTTCCGGCAGCTTGGAATAGACCATGCGACGGGCGTTGAGATCGCCGCGCTTGCCGAGTGTCACGAGCTTTTCCACAAAGGGACGCAGCTCCTTGGCTTTCGGCAGGGTGGTGACGATCTGCTCATGCTTGATGAGCGCGACGGCCATATTGGCCAGCATCGCCTTGCGGTGCGAGGCGGTGCGGTTCAGTTTGCGATGGGCTTTGCCGTGACGCATTGTTCTTTCTCCTCAAGCGCGGATGTTATCCGTTACGCGCTCAGTACTGATCCTCGTAACGCTTAGCCAGTTCTTCGATGTTCTCCGGCGGCCAGCTCGGCACTTCCATGCCGAGGTGGAGACCCATCTGAGCCAGCACTTCCTTGATCTCGTTCAGCGACTTGCGGCCGAAATTCGGCGTACGGAGCATCTCCGCTTCGGTCTTCTGGATGAGATCACCGATATAGACGATGTTGTCGTTCTTCAGGCAATTGGCCGAACGAACGGAGAGTTCCAGCTCGTCCACCTTCTTGAGCAGCGCCGGGTTGAATTCCAGCTCCGGACGCTCTTCGACGACCTGCTCCGGACGCGGCTCTTCGAAGTTCACGAAGGTCTGGAGCTGGTCCTGCAGGATACGCGCAGCAAAGGCCACGGCGTCATCCGGCGTCACCGACCCGTCAGTCTCAACAGTCAGGGTCAGCTTGTCGTAATCGAGAATCTGGCCCTCGCGGGTGTTCTCAACTTTGTAGGACACCTTGCGGCACGGGCTGAACAGGCTGTCTACCGGGATGAGGCCGATCGGCGCATCGTCCGGACGGTTGCGGTCGGCCGCCACATAGCCCTTGCCGGTGTTGACCGTGAACTCCATGCGGATTTCAGAGTCCTGGTCGAGGGTGCAAAGCACGAGATCCGGGTTCAGGATCTCAATGTCGGCGCCAGCCTCAATCATGCCGGCGGTGACCTCACCCGCCTGATTGGCCACGAGCGTCATGCGGCGCGGCCCTTCGGCATGCATACGCAGAGCCATCTGCTTGATATTGAGGACGATATCGGTCACGTCCTCGCGGACACCGGCAACAGACGAGAACTCGTGCAGAACGCCATCAATCTGCACCGACGTCACGGCCGCGCCCTGAAGCGACGACAGCAGCACACGACGCAGGGCATTACCGAGCGTCAGGCCGAAGCCACGCTCAAGCGGCTCCGCAACCACGGTGGCAACACGCTGGGCGTCACGGCCGGGCTGGATGTCCAGCTTGTTCGGCTTGATCAATTCCTGCCAGTTCTTCTGGATCACGTTGTTAGCCTCGTTGATCATGCGGCCCTGCCCGGCTCTTGCCGGAACTCCCCTCGCCCGAGGCGCCGGGGACACCCCAATAGTGGGAAGACCGCGAATTTCGAAATCCGTTGGGTGACGGATGACCCGTCGAAGGAGCGCGTGTTAGACGCGGCGCTTCTTCTTGGGACGCACACCGTTATGCGGGATCGACGTCACGTCCCGGATACTCGTGATGGTGAAGCCGGACGCCTGCAGGGCACGCAGGGCGGACTCACGCCCCGACCCCGGACCGGAGACCATGACTTCCAGGGTCTTCATGCCGTGCTCCGCAGCCTTCTTGCCCGCGTCCTCCGCAGCAACCTGCGCGGCGAACGGGGTGGACTTGCGCGAGCCCTTGAAGCCCATGGCACCCGCGGACGACCAGGAAATCGCATTCCCCTGCGCATCCGTGATGGTGATCATGGTGTTGTTGAAGCTCGAATTCACATGCGCCACGCCCGAAGAGATGTTCTTGCGCTCGCGGCGGCGAATGCGGGTTGCGTCTTTTGCCATCGTGTTGCTTTGCCTTTTGATTGCCGGCGGCGTGCCCCTGCAAGAGCCTCAGGACCGCGCCGGCAGAAAACCTGATTACTTCTTCTTACCGGCAATCGGCTTGGCCGGCCCCTTGCGGGTGCGGGCATTGGTGTGGGTGCGCTGACCGCGGACCGGCAGGCCACGACGGTGACGCAGGCCGCGGTAGCAGCCGAGATCCATCAGGCGCTTGATGTTCATCGCCACTTCGCGGCGCAGGTCACCTTCCACCAGATAGTTCTGGTCGATCACTTCACGGATCTGGATCACTTCGGCATCCGACAGCTCGTTCACACGCCGGTCATGCGGCACGTTCACGGTGTCCAGAATTTCGGCAGCCTTCGAGTTGCCGATGCCATGAATGTAAGTCAGCGCGATGAGCGCGCGCTTGTTCGTCGGGATATTGACGCCTGCGATACGAGCCACTGCTACGTTTCTCCAAAAGTGCCGCTTGTCCTGTCCGGCCGGTCTCCCAGATGGGACCCAAGCCGGGGTTCAGATACACAAAAAAACCGCTCGCGTGCCCACCCCAACGTTGAGGAGTAGGAACGGCGCGGAAATCCGCGATTCTGACCTTTGCGGAGGCGCGGATTATAGGTTTCGTTCAGTTCCAGTCAACCATTGATGCGCCGGCATTTACGCCGCCGCACCGATTCATCAAAAATCACAGCCAAACCACTGTTTTATCGATGGTTTTCCCATCGACTCACGCAGTGGCCAGGCCGATCTTGTCCTCGATATCGCGGGTCACGTCATCGATGGACTTCATACCGTCCACAACCAGAAGCTTACCCTGCGACTCGTAATACGGGATCAGCGGCGCCGTCTGCGCGTGATAGACCTCGAGACGCTTCTTCAGCGTTTCCTCATTGTCATCCGCGCGGTCGCCGCCGGTTTCCGCAATGCGCGACCGGATGCGGTCCACAAGGATCGAGTCATCCACACGGATTTCGATCACAGCGTTAAGCTTGAGACCCTTCTCCGCCAGCATCTTGTCCAGCGCTTCCGCCTGACCCGTCGTGCGAGGAAAACCATCCAGGATGAAGCCGTTCTTGCAGTCGTCTTCCTCGATGCGGTCAGAAATGATGGTCACCACAACCTCATCCGGCACAAGGTCACCGCGTTCCATGATTTCCTTTGCCTGCTTGCCGATCTCTGTGCCGGCAGCCACGGCCGCGCGGAGCATGTCACCAGTAGACAGCTGCACAAGCCCATGGGCCTCCTGCACACGGCCCGCCTGCGTGCCTTTACCGGCACCTGGCGGTCCAAGGAAAATCAGGTTCATCGACGCCCCCCTCGCAACTTGGACTTCTTGACCATGCCCTCATACTGATGCGCCAACAGATGGCTCTGGATCTGGGAAACCGTATCCATGGTGACGCTCACGACAATCAGCAGCGAGGTGCCACCAAAATAGAACGGCACCGCATACTGAGACACCAGGAACTCGGGAAGCAGACACACAATGACAAGATAGGCCGCACCCACCACCGTCAGGCGTGTCAACACATAGTCGATATACTCGGCGGTCCGCTCACCCGGACGGATACCCGGCACGAAACCACCATACTTCTTCAGATTATCCGCCGTTTCCGCCGGATTGAACACCAGAGCGGTGTAAAAGAACGCAAAGAACACGATGCCTGCTGCATACAGCGCCATGTAGAGCGGCTGACCATGGCCTAGCAGCGTCGTGACGGTCGTCAGCCAGTCAGGGCTCGTGCCATCCGCCACAGTGAAGCCCGCTGCCGTCGCCGGCAGAAGCAGCAGCGACGAGGCAAAAATGGGCGGAATGACACCAGCTGTGTTCAGTTTCAGCGGCAGGTGGGATGAGTCACCGCCAAACATGCGGTTGCCGACCTGACGCTTTGGGTACTGGACGATAAGGCGCCGCTGCGCCCGCTCGACAAAGACAATGAACGCGATCACTGCAACGGCCATCAGCAGGAAGCCGACGATGACCAAGGTCGACAGAGCCCCCTGCCTGCCCAGCTCCAGCGTGCCCACGAGCGCAGCCGGTAGCTCGGCCACAATGCCAGCGAAGATGATCAGCGAGATACCGTTACCCACACCGCGCGCTGTAACCTGCTCACCCAGCCACATCAGGAACATGGTGCCCCCGACCAGCGTGATGACAGTGGTGACCCGGAAGAACATCCCCGGATCGATCACCACATTGCCCGCGCTCTCAAGGCCGACGGCAATGCCGTAGCCCTGCAACGTCGCCAGCAGGACCGTGCCGTAGCGCGTATACTGATTGATCTGCTTGCGGCCCGCCTCGCCTTCCTTCTTCAGCTGCTCAAGCCGCGGCACAACCGCGGTCATCAGCTGCATGATGATGGATGCCGAAATGTACGGCATGACGTTGAGCGCAAAGATGGCCATGCGCCCCACGGCGCCGCCAGCGAACATGTCGAACATACCGACAATGCCGCCCTGCTGCTGCTCGAACAGCTGCGCCAGCGCGACCGGGTCAATGCCCGGCAGCGGGATGTAGGTGCCCAGCCGGTACACCAGAAGCGCACCCAGCGTGAACCAGATGCGCTTCTTGAGTTCTTCCGCCTTCGCGAAGGAGGAGAAATTGATATTTGCTGCAAGCTGTTCAGCAGCCGACGCCATATGCGCTACTCCTTACAGACCACGCATCAGCGCGGCCTGGTAATCGGGCCTGCCTTACGCGGAAGCGGTGTCAGCAGCTTTCTGATTCACTGCCGGGACCACCGTAATCGATCCGCCCGCCTTCTCAACAGCTTCCTGCGCACCCTTTGAGGCGCTCGTCAGCTCGAAGGACACCTTCGCGGACAGCTCACCCTTGGCCAGCAGACGGACATCGACATCCTTGCGGCGGATCAGGCCGGCTGCTCGCAGCGCATCGGCGTTCACCGGCTTGGACGCATCCAGCTTGCCATTGTCGATAGCCTGCTGCACGCGGCCGATATTCACGATGGCGTATTCGGTCGGGAACGGGTTGTTGAAGCCCCGCTTCGGCATCCGCATGTGAAGCGGCATCTGACCGCCTTCAAAGCCCTTGATGGCCACGCCAGAACGCGACTTCTGACCCTTCTGACCGCGCGCGGCGGTTACGCCCTTGCCGGAGCCGTAGCCGCGGCCGACGCGCATGCGGGCCTTGCGGGCACCTGCATTATCTTTGAGCTGGTTCAGCTTCATTGTTCAACTGCCTTTTGCTCAGGGACCGCTCCTCGTGGGAGTGCAGCCCCGGCGAAATCAAATAAGGCGTGGAGAGGCGCTCAGGCCTCGTCCACGATCTTCACCAGATGCGGGATCTTGTTGACCATGCCGCGCACTGCGGGCGTGTCTTCAAGGGTCCGGCGACGGTGCATCTTGTTGAGGCCGAGGCCCACCAGCACCTTGCGCTGGGATTCCGGCCGACGGATCGGGCTACCGACCTGCTCAACGGTAATGGTCTTCTTAGCTGCCATTGGTCCCGCTCCTATTCAGCGTCTTCAAGAGCAGCGGTTGACGCATCCGCACGGCGCGACACCACATCGCTCACCTTCAGGCCACGGCGGGCCGCCACCATGCGCGGGCTCTGCTCGCGCTGGAGGGCATCAAAGGTGGCCCGCACCATGTTGTACGGGTTGGAGGTACCGATCGACTTCGCCACCAGGTCCTGCATGCCAAGCGTCTCGAAGACGGCGCGCATCGGACCGCCGGCGATGATGCCGGTACCCGGAGGCGCTGCACGCAGGAACACACGGCCCGCGCCATGACGGCCCGCAACATCGTGATGCAGTGTCCGGCCTTCGCGCAGCGGCACACGGATCATCTGGCGCTTCGCCTGATCGGTTGCCTTGCGGATGGCTTCCGGCACCTCGCGTGCCTTGCCGTGACCAAAGCCCACACGGCCCTTCTGATCACCCACAACAACAAGCGCTGCAAAGCCGAACCGGCGACCGCCCTTCACCACCTTGGCGACGCGGTTGATATGCACCAGCTTGTCGACGAATTCGCTATCGCGGTCGTCGCGATCGCGTCCACGTCCGCGGTCGTCCCGACCGCCCTGTTCCCGTGCCACGTGTCTAACCCTCTCGCCTTAGAATTCCAGGCCGCCCTCGCGGGCAGCGTCGGCCAGCGCTTTGACGCGGCCATGATAGATGTAACCGCCACGGTCGAAGACGACGGCGCTCACGCCATTGTCCTTGGCCCGCTTGGCAACCAGCTCACCAACAGCCTTCGCCGCGGCCACATCGGCCCCGGTCTTGAGGCTGCCGCGCAGATCCTTCTCGAGGGTCGAGGCGGACGCAACGGTCACACCCTTCTCATCGTCGATGATCTGAGCCGAAATGTGCTTGGAAGACCGGTACACCGACAGACGCGGACGTCCATTGGCGATCTTCTTCAGCGAACGGCGCACACGCTGCTTGCGGCGTTCGCGCATCTTGATTGAATTGCTCATCTGCCTGTTCCGCTCGCTTACTTCTTCTTGCCTTCCTTACGGAAGATATACTCGTCGGCATACTTCACGCCCTTGCCCTTGTAGGGCTCCGGCGGACGATAGCCGCGGATCTCCGCCGCAACCTGACCAACCTTCTGCTTGTCGGAACCGCTCACCACGATTTCCGTCGGCTTCGGGGTCTGGATCTGAATGCCCTCCGGCACCTCATAGATCACGTCATGGCTGAAACCGAGAGCCAGCTGCAGGTTCTGGCCCTGCATCTGGGCACGGTAGCCAACGCCGTTGATCTCGAGGGACTTCGAGAACCCTTCCGACACACCCTGGATCATGTTGGCAACCAGAGTACGCGACAGGCCCCACATGGCCCGCGCCCGCTGGCTGTCGTCCACCGGAGAAACGGTCACACCGTCCTCACCCTGGGAGATCGTGACTTCCGGTACCAGGGTCAGCTCAAGCTCACCCTTCGACCCTTTCGCCTTCACGGTCTGACCATCAATGGTCAGCGTGACGCCGCTTGCAACGGCGATAGGCTTTTTACCAATACGCGACATATCAATTCGCTCCTAGTCCGCTGGTTTGTTCAAAACCAGGCTCTTGCGAGCCCGAGCCTTAGAACACCTGGCAGAGAACCTCGCCGCCCACATTTTCATCGCGAGCGATGTGATCAGCCATCACACCCTTCGGAGTGGACAGAATGGAAATACCCAGCCCGTTATAGACACGGGGAAGGTCAGTCACCGACGAATAGACACGGCGACCGGGCTTCGAGACGCGCTTGATCTCCTGGATCACGGGCGCACCCTCGAAGTACTTGAGCTCGATCTCGAACTCCTTGCGGCCATTGTCATAGGACACTTCCGTGTAACCACGGATGTACCCTTCGGCCTGAAGCACATCAAGCACACGGCGGCGCAGGTTTGAGCCGGGCGTTGCCACCTTGCTCTTGCCACGCATCTGGCCGTTGCGGATACGGGTCAGCATATCGCCGAGAGGATCTGAAACAGACATCTGAACTCTCCTCTACCAGCTCGACTTGACCATGCCCGGGATCTTGCCTTCCGAGGCCAGATCACGAAGCGCGATACGCGACATCTTGAGCTTGCGGTAATAAGCCCGCGGACGACCGCTGACTTCGCAACGATTGCGAACACGGCTCGGTGCCGAATTGCGCGGCAGCGAGGACAGCTTCAGCTGCGCCTGGATCCGCTCTTCAATCGGCTTGTCCTGGTCACGCACGATCTCACGCAGCGCTTCGCGCTTTGCGGCGTACTTCTTGACAAGCTGCTGACGCCGCTTGTTCTTCTCGATGGCGCTCTTTTTCGCCATGCAGTCCTCCTAATCCCTACCGTATCGCTCAGCCGAAAGGCTTACGACGTGAAGGGGAAGTTGAGTTCGCGAAGGAGAGCCCTCGCCTCGTCATCAGTGGCGGCCGTGGTGCAGACGATGATGTCCATCCCCCACACGTGATCGACCTGGTCGTAATTGATTTCCGGGAACACGATGTGCTCCTTCAGACCCATGGCATAATTGCCGTTGCCGTCAAAGCTCTTCGGGTTCAGACCGCGGAAGTCACGCACGCGCGGGAGCGCGATGTTGACCAGGCGGTCGAGGAATTCATACATGCGTTCGCGGCGAAGTGTAACCTTTGCGCCGATATTCATGCCTTCACGCAGCTTGAAAGACGCTTCCGACTTCTTGGCCTTGGTCACCACGGCCTTCTGACCGGTGATGGCTTCGAGTGCCGCAACGGCGGAACCGATCTTCTTGCTGTCGCCAACGGCCACGGAGCCCGCGCCGATGTTGAGCACGATCTTGTCCAGCTTCGGAACCTGCATCGGGTTCTTGTAGCCAAACTCTTCGATCAGCTTCTGGCGAACGACATTGTCATACGTCGCGCGAGCGCGCGGGACGTAGTTTTCCAGTGCTGCTTCAGCCATCGATCACTTCTCCCGACCGCTTGGCGACGCGGACCTTGCGGCCGTCATCAAGCGTCTTGAAACCCACACGAGTCGCTTCCCCGGTCTTCGGGTCCTCGATCGCAATATTCGAAATGTTGATCGGCGCTTCCTTGGCGATGATCCCACCCTGTGCCTGGGGGGTCTGACGCTGGTGGCGGCGCACGATGTTGACGCCCTGGACGACGGCGCGGTTCTCGGACGGGAGCACCTTGAGCACTTCGCCCTTCTTGCCCTTGTCCTTGCCGGTCGTCACGACGACCTTGTCGCCCTTGCGGATCTTCAGTTTCACAGACATGGCTTACAGCACCTCCGGTGCGAGCGACACGATCTTCATCATGTTCTTGGCGCGCAGCTCACGGGTAACCGGGCCAAAAATACGCGTACCGATCGGCTCGCCATTGTTGTTCACCAGCACAGCCGCGTTGTTGTCAAAGCGGATTGCGCTCCCGTCAGGGCGGCGGATTTCCTTGGCGGTGCGAACGATCACCGCCTTCATCACGTCGCCCTTCTTAACGCGGCCGCGGGGGATGGCCTCTTTGATGCTGACCACGATCGTGTCGCCAACACTTGCGTATTTGCGCTTCGAGCCGCCCAGCACCTTGATGCACTGAACGCGGCGGGCGCCAGAATTGTCCGCGACGTCCAAGTTCGTCTGCATCTGGATCATTGTTCTATTCCTTCACGCGTCACGTAAGCGCGCTTACGACCTAACTAAAACTTGCCTTACAGCGATCGGGCTTACGCCGTCTCGCCAGTGAAGACTTCCCAGCGCTTGGTCTTGGAAATCGGGACGCATTCGCGAATGCGAACCGTATCGCCGACCTTGCAGGAATCACCGGCATCATGCGCGTGGTAACGCTTTGTCCGGCGGACGGTCTTCTTCATGACCGGGTCGGTGAAGCGACGCTCAACGAGCACCGTCACCGTATCTTTCATTTTGTCGCTGACCACGACACCCTGGAGCACGCGCTTTGGCATCTCGGGGTTCCTTCTAAATCTCGGTTACGCCGACGCTTCGGCCTTACGGCGCTGGCCCTGAATGGTCTTGATCCGGGCAATCGTGCGGCGGATCTCGCGCAGGCGCGCGGTATTCTCAAGCTGACCGGTGGCCCGCTGGAAGCGCATGTTGAAGGCTTCCTTGCGAAGCTTCACCACTTCGTCGTCCATCTGATCGGGCGTCATGTCCCGGACATCTGCGATCTTCATCGTCTCTATCCTCTTCGCCCCTTAGTGCTGGTCGCCCACGCGGGTGACCATGCGAACCTTCATCGGCAGCTTGGCGGCGCCAAGAGCCAGGGCTTCCTTGGCGACGTCGTGCGGCACGCCGTCAATCTCGAACATCACGCGGCCCGGCTTGACCCTGGCCACCCAATATTCCGGCGAACCCTTACCCTTACCCATGCGGACTTCGGTCGGCTTCTTGGAAACCGGCACATCCGGGAAGATACGGATCCACACACGGCCGGCACGCTTCATGTGGCGCGTGATGGCCCGGCGGGCTGCCTCGATCTGGCGCGCGGTAACACGCTCCGGCTCCATGGCCTTCAGGCCGTGCGAGCCGAAATTCAGGCTCGTTCCGCCCTTGGCTACGCCATGGATACGGCCCTTGTGGGCCTTACGGAATTTTGTGCGCTTTGGCTGCAGCATCTGTTACGTCCTCAAACTCTCAAACAGCACGTCCGGACATCAGTCCCGGCGCGGGCCGCGGCGCTCACGGTCGCCACCCGGGCGGCCACCTTCCTGAGCTGACATCGCACGGCGCTCATGCGCCATCGGGTCGTGCTCAAGGATCTCGCCCTTGAAAATCCAGACCTTGATGCCCGAGGCACCATAGGCGGTGAAAGCAGTCGACGTCGCATAGTCGATGTCGGCGCGCAGGGTGTGCAGGGGCACACGGCCTTCGCGGTACCACTCGACGCGGGCGATTTCAGCACCACCCAGGCGACCGCCGCAGGTGATACGAATGCCCTCGGCGCCCATCCGCATGGCGGACTGCACGGCGCGCTTCATGGCACGACGGAAAGCAACGCGGCGCTCAAGCTGCTGGGCGATGGAATCCGCTACCAGCTGCGCATCGATTTCCGGCTTGCGGACTTCAACGATATTCAGATGAACTTCGCTGTCCGTCATCGACTGGATCTTGCGGCGAAGGGTCTCGATATCCGCACCCTTCTTGCCGATCACCACACCCGGACGCGCCGTGTGAATGGTCACGCGGCACTTCTTGTGCGGACGCTCGATCACCACCTTGGAAACGCCGGCCTGCTTCAGCTCCTTCATCAGGAACTTGCGGATGCGGACATCCTCGTGAAGCAGGTCGCCATATTCACCGGTATTGGCGAACCAGCGGCTGTCCCAAGTGCGGTTGACGCCGAGGCGAAGACCGATCGGATTGACCTTATGTCCCATTACGCAGCTTCCCCTGTCTCGGCGCCCTTTTCGCGCACCACAATCGTGATCTGGCTGAACGGCTTTTCGATCCGGCCCACACGACCGCGTGCCCGCGGCTTCCAGCGCTTCATGATGAGGTTCTTGCCCACATAGGCCTCGGCAACAAACAGCTCATCCACATCCAGGTCGTGGTTATTCTCGGCATTGGCAATGGCGCTCTCGAGCACCTTCTTCACCGACTGCGAGATACGCTTCGGCGAGAAGGTCAGGTCGGCCAGTGCACGATCAACCTTCTGACCACGGATCGACTGAGCAACCAGGTTCAGCTTGCGCGGGCTGGTGCGCAGCATGCGGCCAACCGCACGCGCCTCATTGTCCGCCAGCTTGCGCGGCTTAGACGGCTTACCCATCGTTACTTCCTCTTCGCCTTCTTGTCGGCCGCGTGACCGTAATAGGTCCGCGTCGGTGCAAACTCACCGAACTTCTGGCCAACCATGTCTTCGGTCACCTGCACCGGCACATGCTTGTTGCCGTTGTAGACACCGAAATTGAGACCGACGAACTGCGGCAGAATGGTCGAACGGCGGGACCAGATCTTGATCACCTCGTTGCGGCCGGATTCGCGCGAAGCCTCAGCCTTCTTCAACAGATAGCCGTCTACGAACGGCCCTTTCCAAACGGAACGTGTCATTTACTTGGCCCTACCGCTTCTTCTTGCGCTGATGACGGCTGCGCACGATGTACTTGTCGGTCGACTTGTTGGACCGCGTACGGCGGCCCTTCGTCGGCTTGCCCCACGGCGTCACCGGGTGACGGCCACCGGAAGTACGGCCTTCACCACCACCATGCGGGTGATCGACCGGGTTCATGGCAACACCGCGCACCGTCGGGCGCCGACCCAGCCAGCGCGAACGGCCGGCCTTACCGAGCTTGATGTTCGACTGATCCGGGTTCGACACGGCACCGACCGTCGCCATGCACTCACCACGCACCAGGCGCTGCTCGCCCGACGCAAGGCGCAGGATGGCGTACCCCTGATCGCGGCCCACAAGCTGAACGAAGGTACCGGCGGAGCGGGCGATCTGACCGCCCTTGCCCGGCTTCATTTCCACATTGTGGATGATCGTACCGATCGGCATGGCGGACAGCGGCATTGCATTGCCCGGCTTCACGTCCACGCGGGCACCGGCAATGACGGTGTCGCCCTCGGCCAGACGCTGCGGCGCCAGGATGTAGGCCTGCTCGCCATCTTCGTACTTGATCAGCGCGATGAAGGCCGTGCGGTTGGGGTCATATTCAAGACGCTCAACCGTTGCCGGCACATCGAACTTGCGGCGCTTGAAGTCGATGATGCGATAGGTGCGCTTGTGACCACCACCGGTACGGAATGCCGTGGTGCGGCCCTTGTTGTTGCGACCGCCGGACTTGGTCAGGCCTTCGGTCAGGGTCTTGACCGGCTTGCCCTTCCAGAGACCGGAACGATCCACGGTGACCAGCTGACGCTGGCCCGGGGTCACCGGATTGTATTGTTTAAGTGCCATTGTTCTGCGTCGTCCTTAGAGTCCGGTGGTCACGTCAATGGAATGACCATCCGCCAGCGTGACGATTGCCTTCTTGATGTCGGACCGCTTGCCGAGCTGGCCGCGGAACCGCTTGACCTTGCCCTTCACGCGGATGGTGTTCACGGCCTTAACCTCGACCTTGAACAGCGTTTCCACAGCTTCCTTCACCTGCGGCTTGGTTGCCTCGAGCGGCACACGGAACACCACCTGGTTGTTCTCACCCGCAAGGGTGGACTTTTCGGTGATCACCGGCGCTTCGAGAACCTGATAGAGATCTTCGGTCTTCATGCGAACCGGGCCTCCAATGCTTCAACGGCCGACTTGGTCAGCACGAGAGTTTCGCAGCGCAGCACGTCGTACACATTGATGCCCTGCACCGGCAGAACGTCTGTATACGGCAGGTTGCGTGCCGCCAGAGCGAAGTTCTGGTCCAGCTCCGCACCATCAATGATGAGCGGCTTGTTGAGACCGAGCTTCGCGAAGGCGTCCTTCACGGTCTTGGTCTTGGGCTCGGCCAGCTTGGCTTCATCAAGCACGATCAGCGAACCGGCCTGTGCCTTGGTCGACAGGGCATGCTTCAGCGCCAGGTGGCGGATCTTCTTGTTGAGACCCGTCGCATGATCGCGCACGACCGGACCGAAGGCCTTGCCGCCACCACGGAACTGCGGAACCTTCTTGTTGCCGTGACGAGCACCACCGGTGCCCTTCTGCTTGTACATCTTCTTGGTCGTCCCGGAGATTTCGGAACGGCCCTTCGTCTTGTGGGTACCAGCGCGGCGCTTTGCCAGCTGGTAGGTCACCATGCGGTGCAGGATGTCGGCGCGCGGCTCAAGCGCGAACACGTCATCCGACAGCTCAACGCTGCCCGCCTTCTTGGCGTCGAGGGTCTGGACGTCCAGCTTCATCGTTTATGCCTCGTCCTTGTTCGTTGCTTCCTCGGCCACGGCTTCCTCAGCGGGAGCCTCGGCAGGAGCTTCAGCCGGCGCACCGGCGGAGCGGAACGCGCCCGGCATCGGCACACCATCCGGCAGCGGCTTCTTCACCGCGTCGCGCAGCTGCACCCAGCCGCCCTTGGAGCCCGGAATTGCGCCCTTCACCAGGATCAGGCCACGCTCAACGTCGGTCGACACAACTTCCAGGTTCTGCGTTGTCACGCGCACCTGGCCCATGTGACCGGCCATCTTCTTGCCCTTGAAGACCTTGCCCGGGTCCTGACACTGACCGGTCGAACCATGCGAACGGTGAGAGATCGACACACCGTGGGTCGCACGCAGACCGCCGAAGTTATGGCGCTTCATGCCACCGGCGAAGCCCTTACCGATGGAGACGCCACAGGCGTCCACATACTGCCCCGCAACGAAATGGTCGGCCTGCAGTTCGGCGCCCACATCGATGAGGTTTTCCGGGCTCACACGGAACTCCACCAGACGACGGCGCGGCTCAACCGACGCCTTCGAGAAGTGGCCGCGTTCGGCACGGGTGAGATTCTTGACCTTGACGGAGCCTGCACCGAGCTGGACGGCGGTGTAGCCGTTCTTCTCTTCCGTGCGCTGTCCGACAACCTGGCAACCTTCGAGCTTCAGCACGGTGACGGGAATATGCTTCCCCTCGTCCGTGAAGACCCGCGTCATGCCAACTTTCTGTGCGATCACGCCTGCGCGCATCTTTCGCACCCCTTCCTACAAATGAACCCTTAGAGCTTGATTTCGACGTCAACGCCGGCAGCGAGGTCGAGCTTCATCAGCGCGTCCACGGTCTGCGGAGTCGGGTCGACAATGTCGAGAAGACGCTTGTGCGTCCGGATCTCGAATTGCTCACGGCTCTTCTTGTCAATGTGCGGACCACGAAGCACGGTGAACTTCTCGATCCGGTTCGGCAGCGGGATCGGCCCACGCACCGTAGCACCCGTCCGCTTCGCGGTATTCACGATCTCCAGCGTCGATGCATCGAGAATGCGATGATCGAATGCTTTCAAACGAATGCGAATATTCTGGCTCTGCATGGAACCCTTATCCCGTATACGTCGGCCCGGAATGGGCCTTAGAAAGAACTGGCAGGCGCGCCCTCGTCGGGCGCGCCCGCGTGAAGTGTAAGTTACTCGATGATAGCGGAGACGACGCCTGCACCGACGGTGCGGCCGCCTTCACGGATGGCGAAGCGCAGCTTCTCTTCCATCGCGATCGGCACGATCAGCTCGACTTCCATCTCGCAGTTATCGCCCGGCATCACCATTTCCGTACCTTCCGGCAGCGTCACAACCCCCGTCACGTCCGTCGTGCGGAAGTAGAACTGCGGACGGTAGTTCGTGAAGAACGGCGTGTGACGGCCACCTTCGTCCTTGGTCAGGATGTAGGCCTCGGCCTTGAACTTCGTGTGCGGTGTGATCGAACCCGGCTTGCAGAGAACCTGGCCGCGCTCGATGTCGTTGCGGTCCACACCACGCAGCAGGCAGCCCACATTGTCGCCCGCTTCGCCCTGGTCCAGCAGCTTGCGGAACATCTCGACGCCCGTGACCGTCGTCTTCGTGGTGTCCTTGATGCCGACGATCTCGATTTCCTCGCCCACATTCACAACACCGCGCTCGATACGGCCCGTGGCAACCGTGCCGCGGCCGGAGATCGAGAACACGTCTTCCACCGGCATCAGGAACGGCTGGTCCTTCGGACGGTCCGGCGTCGGGATGAACTCGTCAACCGCAGCCATCAGCTCGAGGATCTTTTCCTTGCCGATATTGTCGTCACGGCCTTCAAGCGCCGCGAGAGCCGAACCGGCAACGATGGGGATATCGTCGCCCGGGAACTCGTAGGACGACAGAAGCTCACGCACTTCCATTTCCACGAGCTCGAGAAGCTCTTCGTCGTCAACCTGGTCGACCTTGTTCAGGAACACCACCAGCGCCGGCACGCCAACCTGACGGGCAAGCAGGATGTGCTCGCGGGTCTGCGGCATCGGGCCGTCAGCGGCATTCACCACCAGGATCGCGCCGTCCATCTGCGCCGCACCCGTGATCATGTTCTTCACATAGTCAGCGTGGCCCGGGCAGTCGACGTGGGCGTAGTGACGGTTTTCCGTCTCGTACTCAACGTGCGCCGTCGAGATGGTGATGCCGCGCGCCTTCTCTTCAGGCGCCTTGTCAATGTCGGCATAGTCCGAAAATTCAGCACCGCCGCTCTCGGCAAGCACCTTCGTGATCGCAGCCGTCAGCGTCGTCTTGCCATGGTCAACGTGACCAATCGTGCCGATATTCGCGTGCGGCTTCGTGCGCTCAAACTTTTCCTTGGCCATCTCTTCTATCTTCCTCTGATGAGCCTGGTTCCAAACCGTTACCGGTTCTGATCCTTGGTATTGCGTTAAGCCCTTAGGCGAGCTTTGCGCGGACTTCGTCAGACACCGCCTGCGGCACCTGCTCGTAGTGGTCGAACTGCATGGTGTACTGGGCACGCCCCTGGGACATGGACCGCAGCGTGTTCACGTAACCGAACATGTTGGCCAGCGGAACCATGGCGGAAATCACCGTGGCGTTGCCGCGGGCTTCCGTGCCGGAAATCTGACCGCGACGGGAGTTCAGGTCACCGATCACGTCGCCCATGTAGTCTTCCGGCGTCACGACCTCGACATTCATCACCGGCTCGAGGAGCACGACACCGAGCTCGTCAGACGCTTCGCGGAACGCGGCGCGGGCAGCGATTTCGAAGGCCATGATGCTGGAGTCAACGTCATGGTAGGCGCCGTCAACCAGCTGCACCTTGAAGTCCAGCATCGGGAAGCCGGCAAGGATGCCGCCTTCACGGACACTCTCGATGCCTTTCTCGACACCCGGGATGTATTCCTTCGGCACCGAACCACCGACAATCTTGCTGGAGAACTCGTAGCCCTCGCCCGGCTCGCATGGCGTGAAGTCGAGCTTCACGCGGGCGAACTGGCCCGAACCACCGGTCTGCTTCTTGTGGGTGTAGTCGACGGTTGCCGGCTTGGTGATCGTCTCACGATAAGCCACCTGCGGCGCGCCGACATTGGCTTCCACCTTAAACTCGCGCTTCAGGCGGTCGACAATGATGTCGAGGTGAAGCTCGCCCATGCCCTTGATCACCGTCTGACCGGACTCTTCATCCGACGTCACACGGAAGGACGGGTCTTCCTGCGCCAGGCGCGACAGGGCCAGCCCCATCTTTTCCTGGTCGCCCTTGGTCTTCGGCTCAACGGCAACCTCAATCACCGGCTCCGGGAATTCCATGCGCTCGAGGATCACCGGACGGTTCGGATCGCACAGCGTATCACCGGTGGTGGTGTCCTTGAGGCCAGCGATGGCGACGATGTCACCAGCTGCGGCTTCCTTGATGTCCTCACGCGAATTGGAGTGCATGAGCAGCATGCGGCCAACGCGCTCGCGCTTGTCCTTCACGGTGTTGAGAACCGAGGAACCGGTCTCGAGCTTGCCCGAATAGATGCGGGCGAAGGTCAGCGAGCCGACGAACGGGTCGTTCATGATCTTGAAGGCAAGCGCAGCGAACGGCTCGTCATCGTCAGACTTGCGGGTCGTGTCAGCTTCCGTCTTCGGGTCGATACCCTTAATGGCCGGCACGTCCAGCGGCGACGGCATGAAGTTCACGACGGCGTCCAGCAGCGGCTGCACACCCTTGTTCTTGAAGGCAGTGCCGCACAGCACCGGCACAAACACCTGATCGATGGTGCCCTTGCGGATCAGCGCAATGAGACCGGCCTCATCCGGCTCGTTGCCTTCGAGATAGGCTTCCATGGCATCATCGTCTGCCTCAACGGCAGTTTCGATGAGCTTGGAGCGATACTCGTCAGCCTGGTCTTTCAGATCAGCCGGAATGTCGGTGTACTCGAACTCGGCGCCCAGGCTCTCGTCCTTCCAGACGATGGCCTGCATCTTCACAAGATCAACGACACCCACGAAATCAGCTTCGGCACCGATCGGCAACTGCGTCACGAGCGGGGTTGCGCCGAGGCGGTCGACGATCATGTCCACGCAACGGAAGAAGTCGGCACCCATGCGGTCCAGTTTGTTGACGAAGCACATGCGCGGAACGCTGTACTTGTCGGCCTGACGCCACACGGTTTCAGACTGCGGCTCCACACCGGCCACACCGTCAAACACGGCAACGGCGCCATCGAGCACGCGCAGGGAACGCTCGACCTCAATGGTGAAGTCCACGTGGCCAGGGGTGTCGATGATGTTGATCCGGTGGTCATTCCAGAAGCAAGTCGTCGCGGCGGACGTGATGGTGATGCCGCGTTCCTGCTCCTGCTCCATCCAGTCCATGGTGGCTGCGCCATCATGCACCTCACCGATCTTGTGAGACCGGCCGGTGTAATAAAGGATGCGCTCAGTCGTCGTCGTCTTACCAGCATCGATGTGCGCCATGATGCCGATATTGCGATAGTCCTTGAGCGGTGTCGTACGCGCAACCATTGGATGAAGCCTCTAAAACCTGGAGCCGAATTGGTCAGTCAGTAAACGGTGCCGGGAACTACCAGCGATAGTGCGAGAAGGCACGGTTGGCTTCCGCCATACGGTGCGTGTCTTCACGCTTCTTGATGGCGGCGCCGCGGTTGTTGGCAGCATCCAGGAGCTCACCAGCAAGACGGTCCGTCATGGTCTTTTCGTTGCGGGCGCGCGACGCATTGATCACCCAACGGATGGCCAGCGCACGACGACGGTCCGGACGAACTTCAACCGGGACCTGATAAGTGGCACCACCCACACGGCGGGAGCGCACTTCCACAGCCGGCATCACATTGTTCAGCGCGTCGTGGAACATCTGGATCGGATCCTGGGAGGTCTTCTCCTGCATCTGATCGAAGGCGCCGTACACGATCTGCTCGGCAGCCGACTTCTTGCCGTCATACATCAGGCAATTCATGAACTTGGTGACAACCTCATCGCCGAACTTGGGATCGGGGATGATTTCGCGTTTTTCAGCGCGGTGACGACGTGACATCTCTTCTTTCCCCTCGCCTTACTTCGGACGCTTCGCGCCGTACTTCGAACGGCGCTGCTTGCGGTCCTTGACGCCCTGGGTATCCAGCACACCGCGGATGATGTGGTAACGCACACCCGGAAGGTCCTTCACACGGCCGCCGCGGATCATCACCACGGAGTGCTCCTGGAGGTTGTGACCTTCACCCGGGATGTAGCTGGTGACTTCGAAACCATTGTTCAGGCGCACGCGGGCGACCTTACGAAGGGCCGAGTTCGGCTTCTTCGGCGTGGTGGTGTAGACGCGGGTGCACACGCCACGCTTCTGCGGGCAGGCTTCCATCGCCGGCACCTTGTTCCGCTTCAGCTGCGGCTGGCGCGGCTTGCGGATGAGCTGGTTAATCGTCGGCATAAGAGCTTTTCGACGCCTTCTCTGTTGTGTCGCCCGCCAATACGGGCACTTGATCCACCCTGCCCCGTTACCGGAAACAGGCAAAAAATCTTCTCTTTGAAGAAAACCTTAAAACACGGCAACCGAATAAGAATCGGCGCGCCTCGCTGGTCCACCCAGAAGAGTGGATGATCCAGCGGCACGCCAAATTGGACCAGACGGACATACATCCGAAGGCCCAAAAACGCAGAGGAACCAAGGGGTTAGCCCCGGTTCGTGCTCCGGTAGAGTGCTCATTGGCTTTCTTTAACAGCGTTTAGGCCGGGGCTCGAGCCGCCTGATTCACCTACTGCCTGCCTCAAAAAGTGCGCGGAAACTACCGACGTGCCCCCGCCACGTCAAGGGCAATGCTGCAAAATCCCCCGGTTTTCCCCTTCCAGCACGCATGCCAGCCCTGTGGACCGCAGGTAACGGCCTAAAGCGGCCGAGCCGAGGCTGTTTTCAGCGGGTGACCGCCCATCAACAAGGCGAGCTTCCATCCTGACACCACCCTGTCAGGAGCCCTGTGTCACACCTCTGCCAACTGAGAACATCCGAATCTCCCACTTAACGCGAACCACACTCAAGAGAGATAACAATGAAGCCTGATTACATCGTCCTGGGCACCAATGACATGGAGGCTTCAGTCAGGTTCTATGAAGCCCTTTTCGAGAAAACCGATCTCGCAATCGTCCACGCTACGGACAGAATGACTTTCTGGCAGAGCGGAAACCATGGGGCAGACTTTGCCTTCGCGGTGGCAAAGCCATTCGACGGGCAGCCTGCAACCACAGGAAACGGATCAATGATCGGCTTCAGTGCTGCCTCGCCGGACGAGGTGAAAAGCCTCCACAAGAGGGTAATTGAGCTTGGCGGCACCTGCGAAGGCGAGCCCGGTCAACGAGGACCACGCTATTCGGCTTATGCAAGGGATCTGGACGGGAACAAGATAGCCTTCTTCGTCTGAAATCGTGGATAGAGACGAATTGTCAAAAGAAAGGGCCGCGGAACATCTGTCCCGCGGCCCTGTCATTTACGTAGCAGCTATCGGCTTAAGCAACTTCGCCAGCAGCCTCCGCCTCGCCCTCTTCAAGGACCGGGGCAGTGACACCACGGCTATCCATGATAGTCTCGTCGCGGTCCGCCGCCTCATGCTTGAGACGGTTGAGAAGCGCACCCGTGCCCGCCGGAATGAGGCGGCCCACGATGACGTTTTCCTTGAGGCCGATCAGGTGGTCCTGCTTGCCGCTGACCGAAGCTTCAGTCAGGACGCGCGTGGTCTCCTGGAACGAGGCCGCCGAGATGAACGAACGCGTCTGCAGCGAGGCCTTGGTGATACCCAGCAGAACCGGGTTGCCCTTGGCCGGCGTGCCGCCTTCGGCCTCCACCTTCTCATTGATCTCGTCGAACTCGACGCGGTCGAGCTGCTCGCCCGACAGAAGCGACGTGTCGCCAGCATCCGTAACCTCAACCTTCTGCAGCATCTGGCGAACGATCACCTCGATGTGCTTGTCGTTGATGTTCACACCCTGCAGGCGATAGACCTCCTGGATTTCGTTGACGAGGTAGCGTGCGAGCTCCTCGACACCCGAAATGGCAAGGATGTCATGCGGTGCCGGGTTGCCGTCGAGCAGGTATTCACCCTTCTCGATGAAATCGCCCTCGCGCACCGACAGATGCTTGCCCTTGGGGATGAGATATTCGACAGGCTCGATGCTCTCATCCTTCGGGCGCACGATGATGCGGCGCTTGTTCTTGTAGTCACGGCCGAACTCGACCACGCCATCGGCTTCCGCGATGACGGCGTTGTCCTTCGGACGGCGTGCTTCGAACAGTTCCGCAACGCGCGGCAGACCACCGGTAATGTCACGCGTCTTGGCACCTTCCGTTGGAATACGTGCCAGCACGTCACCGGCATGGACCTCCGCCCCGTCTTCGACGGAGAGAATGGCGTCCACCGACAGGAGGTAGCGGGCCTCGTTGCCATTGGCGAGCTTCAGCACCTGGCCGTTCTTGCCCTTGAGCACGATGGCCGGCTTGAGGTCCGCCGAGCGGGTCGACGCACGCCAGTCCACAACCACCTTGGACGAGATACCCGTTGCTTCATCCGCCACTTCACGGATGGTCACACCGTCGATCACATCCTCGAAGGCAACGATGCCCTCACGCTCGGTGATGATCGGCAGGGTATAGGGATCCCATTCAGCCATACGCTGACCGCGCTCGACCTGATCCCCATCCTTCACACGCAGGCGCGTGCCATAGGACAGACGGTGCGTGGCAAGCTCAGTGCCTTCCGCGTCAGACACGATGATCTGCGAGTTGCGGCCCATCACAATGATGTTGCCCGAGCTGTCCGTCACCAGTTCCGGATTGGAAATGGTCACAGAGCCCGCATGGTTGGACTCGATGAACGAGGAGTCAACCACCTGCGCCGTGCCACCAATGTGGAAGGTACGCATGGTCAACTGGGTGCCCGGTTCACCGATCGACTGGGCGGCGATGACGCCGACAGCTTCGCCCATGTTGACGGGCGTACCGCGGGCCAGGTCACGGCCATAGCACTTGCCGCAAACACCGCCGCGCGTCTTACAGGTCAGCACCGACCGGATCAGCACCTGCTGGATACCGGCAGCTTCCACCAGTTCCACCAGCGGCTCGGTGATCTCTTCGCCCTTCGGCACGATCACTTCGCCCGTCGACGGATGCACGATGTCATTGGCCGGGGTACGGCCAAGGATACGGCTGCCGAGCGACGCCAACACTTCACCGCTGTCGATGACGGCGCCGACGGTCAGCCCCTCTTCGCTGCCGCAATCCGGCTCGATGATGATGCAGTCCTGCGCCACGTCCACCAGACGACGGGTCAGGTAACCCGAGTTGGCGGTCTTGAGCGCGGTGTCGGCAAGGCCCTTACGTGCACCGTGGGTCGAGTTGAAGTACTCGAGCACGGTCAGGCCTTCCTTGAAGTTCGAGATGATCGGCGTCTCGATGATTTCGCCCGACGGCTTGGCCATCAGGCCACGCATGCCGGCAAGCTGCTTCATCTGAGCGGGCGAACCACGGGCACCGGAATGGGACATCATGTAGATCGAGTTGATGTCCTTGGTGCGGTTCGTCTCTTCGTCGATCTGCACCGACGAGATCTTGCCCATCATTTCCTCGGCCACGGCGTCCGTGCACTTGGCCCAGGCGTCAACGACCTTGTTGTACTTCTCGCCCTGCGTGATCAGGCCGTCGATGTACTGCTGCTCGTACTCATTGGCGAGGGTACGGGTCTTCTCGACCAGATCTTCCTTCGCCTCGGGCACCACCATGTCGTCCTTGCCGAACGAGATGCCGGCGCGGCAGGCACGGGCAAAACCAAGACCCATGATCCGGTCACAGAAGATCACCGTCTCCTTCTGACCGGTGTGGCGGTACACCACGTCGATCATCGCGGAGATGGCCTTCTTGGTCATCAGCTTGTTGACGAGGTCATAGGGCACGTTCGGATGACGCGGCAGCAGGTCACCGATCAGCATGCGGCCCGGCGTCGTGTCCAGCACGTGGGACACGTCGTTGCCGTCCTCATCCTTGGTGATCCAGCGGGCCTTCACCTTGGCGTGCAGCGTGACAGCACCGGCATCGAGCGCGTGCTCGATTTCCTTGACGTCGGCAAACACCATGCCCTCGCCCGGCTCGTTCTCCTTCTCCAGCGAGAGATAGTAGAGACCAAGCACGATATCCTGAGACGGCACGATGATCGGCGTACCGTCAGCCGGATGCAGGATGTTGTTGGTGGACATCATCAGCACACGGGCTTCGAGCTGCGCTTCGAGCGACAGAGGCACGTGCACGGCCATCTGGTCACCGTCAAAGTCGGCGTTGAACGCCGCGCAGACGAGCGGGTGCAGCTGAATGGCCTTACCTTCGATGAGGGTCGGCTCGAAGGCCTGGATGCCCAGACGGTGAAGCGTCGGCGCACGGTTGAGCATGACCGGATGCTCGCGGATCACCTCTTCGAGGATATCCCAGACTTCCGGCTTCTCTTTCTCGACCAGCTTCTTGGCCTGCTTGATGGTCGCAGCCAGACCCTTGGCCTCGAGGCGCGAATAGATGAACGGCTTGAACAGCTCAAGCGCCATCTTCTTCGGCAGGCCGCACTGATGCAGCTTGAGCTCCGGGCCCACCACGATCACCGAACGACCGGAATAGTCGACGCGCTTGCCGAGCAGGTTCTGACGGAAGCGGCCCTGCTTGCCCTTGAGCATGTCGGACAGCGACTTCAGCGGTCGCTTGTTGGCACCGGTGATGACACGGCCACGGCGGCCATTGTCGAACAGGGCATCAACCGCTTCCTGAAGCATGCGCTTTTCGTTGCGGATGATGATGTCCGGCGCGCGCAGCTCCATCAGCCGCTTCAGGCGGTTGTTACGGTTGATGACGCGGCGATAAAGATCGTTGAGGTCGGACGTCGCGAAGCGGCCGCCATCAAGCGGCACCAGCGGGCGCAGTTCCGGCGGAATGACCGGCACGACCGTCATGATCATCCATTCCGGACGGTTGCCGGATTCCATGAAGGCCTCAACAACCTTCAGGCGCTTGGCGAGCTTCTTCGGCTTCAGCTCGGTGGTCGCCTCGGCAATCTCGACGCGCAGCTCGGCGGCGATCTTCTCAAGGTCGAGCGCCATCAGCATGTCGCGGATCGCTTCAGCACCAATGCCGGCAGTGAAAGCATCTTCGCCGTACTCGTCCTGCGCATCGATGTATTCGTCTTCGGTCAGGAGCTGATGCAGCTTCAGCGGCGTCAGGCCCGGCTCGGTGACGATATAGCTCTCGAAGTAAAGAACGCGCTCAAGATCCTTCAGCGCCATGTCCAGCAGAAGACCGATCCGGGACGGAAGCGACTTCAGGAACCAGATATGGGCGACAGGCGCGGCCAGCTCGATGTGGCCCATGCGCTCGCGGCGGACCTTCGAGAGGGTCACTTCCACGCCGCACTTTTCGCAGATGATGCCCTTGTACTTCATCCGCTTGTACTTGCCGCACAGGCACTCATAGTCCTTGGTCGGACCAAAGATGCGCGCGCAGAACAGGCCGTCACGCTCCGGCTTGAAAGTACGGTAGTTGATGGTTTCCGGCTTCTTCACCTCACCATACGACCAGGAGAGAATCTTCTCCGGCGCAGCGATCGAGATCTTGATCGCATCGAACGTCTCGGCGACGCCCGAGGGGTTGAAAACGTTGCTGAGGACTTCCTGGTTCATGAACCGCCTCTTCAGGGTGCCCCTGCCCGCTTTGGGTTGCGCGGGCTCGGGTAAGGAAAATCAAAAGGGTTGGCGGTGCGGACCAAGGTTCAGGCCCGCACCGCGAATGCCGTTTGCTGCTAACTGCTGGTGGTCTGCAGTTCCACGTTAAGGCCAAGGGACCGCATTTCCTTGACCAGCACGTTGAAGCTTTCCGGAATGCCGGCTTCAAAGGTGTCGTCGCCACGCACGATGGCTTCGTACACCTTGGTACGGCCCGCCACGTCATCCGACTTCACGGTCAGCATTTCCTGCAACGTGTAGGCAGCGCCATAGGCCTGAAGCGCCCACACTTCCATTTCACCGAAGCGCTGGCCGCCGAACTGCGCCTTACCGCCCAGCGGCTGCTGGGTCACAAGCGAGTACGGGCCGATCGAGCGCGCGTGGATCTTGTCATCCACGAGGTGATGCAGCTTCAGCATGTAGATGTAGCCGACGGTCACCGGACGATCGAACTGCTCGCCGGTACGGCCATCATAGAGAACCGACTGGCCGGAGCCGTCGAGATTGCCCTTCTCGAGCATCTCCACGATGTCGCCCTCATGGGCCCCGTCAAACACCGGCGTGGCGATCGGCACACCCTTCTGCAGGTTGGTGGCAAGTTCCACCGTGGCGTCTTCGTCCAGCTCACCGAGCACGGGCTCATCGCCATAGACATTCTCGAGCGTCTTCTTGAGCTCGATCATCTTGCCCTCGGCGCGATAATCCTCAAGCGCCTGACCGATCATCCGGCCGAGGCCGGCACTTGCCCAGCCCATATGGGTCTCGAGAATCTGCCCCACATTCATGCGGCTCGGCACACCCAGCGGGTTCAGCACGATGTCCACATGGGTACCGTCTTCGAGATAGGGCATGTCCTCGATCGGGTTGATCTTGGAGATGACGCCCTTGTTGCCGTGACGACCGGCCATCTTGTCGCCCGGCTGCAGCTTGCGCTTCACGGCCACGAAGACCTTGACCATTTTCATGACGCCCGGCGGCAGTTCATCACCGCGCTGCAGCTTCTCGACCTTGTCTTCGAAGCGCGCATCAAGGCGCTTCTTGCCGTCGTCATACTGCTTCTTCAGCGCTTCGATGTCGGCCATGGCCTTGTCATTCTTGAGCGCGATCTGCCACCACTGGCCCTTCGTCAGGTCATCCAGCACAGCCTGGGTGACCTTGCTGTCGGCAGCCATGTCATTGGGACCCGAGGCGACCTGCTTGTTCAGCAGCATCTCTTCCAGGCGACCATAGATATTGCGCTCGAGGATCGCGAGTTCGTCGTCGCGGTCCTTCGCCAGACGCTCGATCTCCTCACGCTCGATCGCCAGGGCACGTTCGTCCTTGTCCACGCCGTGACGGTTGAACACGCGCACTTCCACCACTGTACCGGCAACGCCAGGAGGCAGCTTCAGCGAGGTATCGCGAACATCCGAGGCTTTCTCACCGAAGATGGCGCGCAGAAGCTTCTCTTCCGGCGTCATCGGGCTCTCACCCTTCGGGGTGATCTTGCCGACCAGAATGTCGCCCGGATGCACTTCGGCACCGATATAGACGATGCCCGCCTCGTCGAGGTTGCGCAGAGCTTCTTCACCCACATTCGGGATGTCGCGGGTGATCTCCTCCGGACCAAGCTTGGTGTCGCGAGCGGCGATCTCGAATTCCTCGATGTGGATCGAGGTAAAGACGTCGTCGCGCACGATGCGCTCGGAGATGAGGATGGAGTCCTCGAAATTGTAACCGTTCCACGGCATGAACGCGACGAGCACGTTGCGGCCCAGCGCCAGCTCACCAAGATCCGTAGACGGACCATCGGCCATGATGTCGCCGGCCTTCACCCGGTCACCCACCTTCACAAGCGGACGCTGGTTGATGCAGGTGTTCTGGTTCGAGCGCTGGAACTTGCGCAGGTTGTAGATGTCGACGCCGGACCTGGAGTGATCCGTCTCTTCGGTGGCGCGCACCACGATACGGGTGGCATCCACCTGATCAACGATACCCGTGCGGCGCGCCGCGATGGCGGCACCGGAGTCATGCGCCACGACAGCTTCCATGCCGGTGCCGACCAGCGGCGCATCGGCCTTCACGAGCGGCACAGCCTGACGCTGCATGTTCGAGCCCATGAGAGCGCGGTTGGCGTCATCGTTTTCCAGGAACGGAATGAGTGCTGCGGCAACCGACACCAGCTGGCGCGGCGACACGTCCACAAAGCTCACTTCCTCACGCGGCATCATCTGCACGTCGCCGGCGCGGCGGGCAGCAATCAGCTCATTGGTGAAGGTCCCGTCCGGCTCAAGCGACACGTTCGCCTGGGCAATCGCATAGCGGCCCTCTTCCATGGCGGAGAGATACACCACGTCATCGGTGACCACGCCGTCCTTCACCTTGCGATACGGAGTCTCGATGAAGCCGTACTTGTTCACGCGGCTATAGGTGGCAAGCGAGTTGATCAGGCCGATATTCGGGCCTTCCGGCGTCTCAATCGGACAGATACGGCCATAATGGGTCGGGTGCACGTCGCGCACCTCGAAGCCCGCACGCTCACGGGTCAGACCACCCGGCCCAAGCGCGGAGAGACGGCGCTTATGGGTGATCTCAGACAGCGGGTTGGTCTGGTCCATGAACTGCGACAGCTGCGAGGAACCGAAGAACTCACGCACAGCGGCTGCAACCGGCTTGGCGTTGATCAGGTCCTGCGGCATCACTGTATCGATGTCGACGGACCCCATGCGTTCCTTGATGGCGCGCTCCATGCGGAGCAGGCCAACGCGGAACTGGTTTTCCATCAGCTCGCCGACCGACCGCACACGGCGGTTGCCGAGGTGGTCAATGTCGTCGATTTCGCCGCGGCCATCGCGCAGGTCCACCAGCGTCTTGATGACGGCGAGGATGTCGTCCTTGCGCAGTACACGGACGGTATCTTCCGCATCCAGATCAAGACGCATATTCATCTTCACGCGGCCAACCGCGGAAAGGTCATAACGCTCGCTGTCGAAGAACAGGCTGTCGAACAGCGCCTGGGCGGTTTCCGGGGTCGGCGGCTCGCCCGGACGCATGACGCGGTAGATATCTACCAGCGCCTGGTCCTTGTTGGTTGCCTTGTCGACGGCAAGCGTGTTGCGGATGTAGCCGCCCACATTCACTTCATCAATGTCGAGCACTTCGAACTCGGTGATACCGGCGTCATCGAAACCGTCCAGCATCTCCTGGGTGATCTCTTCGCCGGCCTCGGCGTAGATCTCACCGGTGGCTTCGTTGATCATCTCGGTTGCGATGAACTGGCCGATCAGGTTTTCCGGCTGAACCAGAAGCTCCTTCACGCCCTCTTCGATCAGCTTCTTGCCGAGACGCGGCGTGACCTTGCGGCCAGCCTCGATCACGACATTGCCGGTCTTCGCGTCCACCAGGTCGACGGCCGGCTTGATGCCGCGCATGCCTTCCGGATTGAACGGGGTCTTCCAGCCGTCCTTGGCCTTCTTGTAGGCAATCTTGCCGTAGAAGAGGTCGAGGATCTGCTCACTGTCCATGCCCAGCGCGTACAGCAGCGTGGTGGCCGGGATCTTGCGGCGGCGGTCGATGCGGCAATAGACGATGTCCTTGGCGTCGAACTCGAAATCCAGCCAGGAACCGCGATAGGGGATCACACGGGCGGCAAACAGCAGCTTGCCCGAGGAGTGCGTCTTGCCCTTGTCGTGGTCGAAGAAGACGCCCGGCGAGCGATGCATCTGCGAAACGATCACGCGCTCCGTGCCGTTGACGATGAACGTACCGTTCTCCGTCATCAGCGGCATGTCGCCCATGTAGACATCCTGCTCCTTGATGTCCTTGACGGACTTGGCGCCGGTGTCTTCGTCCACATCGAACACGATGAGGCGGAGCGTCACCTTCAGAGGCGCGGCGTAGGTCATGCCCCGCTGCTGGCACTCTTCGGTGTCGTACTTGGGATCCTCGAAGGCGTAGGAAACAAATTCCAGCGTCGAGGTTTCTGCATAATCAGAGATCGGGAAGACCGAGCGGAAAACCGCTTCAAGGCCCTCATCCTCACGACGGTCTGCCGGATCAGTCAGCAGGAACTGGTCGTAGGACTGACGCTGAACCTCAATGAGGTTCGGCATCTGGGTCACTTCGGGAATGTGACCAAAAAATTTGCGGATACGTTTGCGGCCAGTGAAGGACTGGGACTGCGACATCAAGGTTCCTCGCTCACAAGCGAATCAGGGCATGACGACACGGTTTGGAGACAGCGTGCGCCACGGTTTGGGGGCGGCAGACGGGCATCACGGGTGCGCGGCATCGAATGCCAGGCAATCCGGAGCAGTCCACCAGCGCCGACGGGTCCAATTCCTATGAGGTTGCCCTCACTCCCGAAACCCGGCATGCACGAAAGTGACGCGCGCGCCGGAGCCACTATCAGCAGCTCCGGCGCACGGTCACTCGGTATATTTGGGTAACGCCGAATATGGCCTACCCGATAGTCGTTTGCAAGGGCATGGCGGCAGGCCCTGAGAGACCCGCCTGCCCTCGCCGCCGAACTACTTGAGTTCGACGCCAGCGCCGGCTTCTTCCAGCTTCTTCTTCATTTCTTCGGCTTCGGCCTTCGGCACGTCAGCCTTCACTTCCTTGGGAGCACCTTCGACGAGCTCCTTGGCTTCCTTCAGGCCGAGACCGGTGATGGCGCGGACTTCCTTGATGACGTTGATCTTCTTGTCACCAGCGGACGTGAGAACGACGGAGAACTCGTCCTTCTCTTCAGCGGCGCCTCCGGCGTCGCCACCGGCACCCGGAGCGGCGGCCACGGCCACCGGAGCAGCGGCGGACACGCCCCACTTCTCTTCGAGCATCTTGGACAGCTCGGCGGCTTCCAGGACGGTCAGGTTGGACAGGTCTTCGACGATCTGGTCGAGATTAGCCATTTTCAAAGTTCCTTAGCTTCGTAGTACCGCTTCTGAACGGTAAAAATCGAGGTGAGCGAGGACCGCCTTAGGCGGCATCCCCCTGTTCGGCTTTTGCTGCGATGACGCGGGCCACCTGGCCGCCAGGCGCGGAGAGCACCTGGGCGATACGGGTCGCCGGCGTGTTGAGCATTCCCACAATCTTGCCCCGGAGCTCGTCGAGGGACGGCAGATCGGCCAGAGCCTTGATGCCGCCTTCGTCAAGCACGGTTTCGCCCATGGCGCCGCCGCGGATTACGAGCTTCTCGTTATCCTTGGCAAACTTGGCGAGAACCCTAGGCGCGGCCACGGGGTCTTCAGAGACACCGATGGCGCACGGGCCGGTGAAGAGATCTGCGATCTCGGCAGCCGGCGTACCTTCCAGAGCACGCTTGGCCAGGCGGTTCTTCGTAACCTTGAAGCTCGCACCAGCCTCGGCCATCTGGCGACGGAGATCAGAAAGCTCCGCCACGTTCAGGCCTGAATAGTGGGTCACCACGACGACACCGGCATCCGCGAAGACACCGTTGAGCGTCGAGACGAGCGCATCTTTTTCAGCGCGTTCCACTTGCTCTTCTCCAACTTTTGGGCCCCGCCCGCCGACTGTCCCATCAGACGATGGCACACCGACCGGCAGAACCCGGTGGCAATAGCCGCCGGCCCTCAAGAGGAAACCAGCGACGCTCGTTGCCTGTCCGCCCGTGTCGGGGATGACCCCTCGCACAAACACCGGCCAGAAGCGGCCCGAAGAGCCCGGCGTGGATATACCGGGAAAATCAGGTCGTTCCCGTCTAGTGCAGGCGGGCTTTAAGCTCCCCGGCTGGGCTCCTGGAACAGGGCCGGACCGGTGGAACACCTGCAGTCACGGACAGGTCGAAGCCGGATGAACCGGCTTCTCCCGCCATCCACGGACTGTGGATGGCGGGAAATCATGTCGGGCCCCTAACAGGTTGCCCGGAAGTCTTTAGGCCTCGGCCGCCAGGCTGGACGGATCAACCTTCACGCCCGGCCCCATCGTGGAGCTGACGCTCACGCGCTTGATGAAGGTACCCTTGGCGCCCGAGGGCTTTGCCTTCTGCACCGCATCAATGAACGCGGAAATGTTCTGGCTGATCTGCTCCTCGGTGAAGCTCGCCTTGCCGACGCCGGCATGCAGCACACCGGCCTTTTCGACGCGGAACTCCACAGCACCGCCCTTGGCGGCCTTCACGGCTTCGGCCACATCCGGCGTCACCGTGCCGACCTTCGGGTTCGGCATGAGATTGCGCGGACCAAGCACCTTACCCAGACGGCCGACGAGCGGCATCATGTCCGGTGTGGCGATGCACTTGTCGAAATCAATGGTGCCGCCCTGGATGGTTTCCATCAGGTCTTCGGCGCCCACGATGTCGGCCCCTGCTGCCTTGGCTTCATCGGCCTTGTCGCCCTTGGCGAACACAGCCACGCGGGCCGCACGTCCGGACCCGTTGGGCAGCTGACACACGCCGCGGACCATCTGGTCAGCGTGACGCGGATCGACGCCCAGGTTCAGGGCCACTTCAACCGTCTCATCGAACTTCGCCTTGGCGTTGTCCTTGATGATCTTCACGGCTTCATCGAGGCCATAGAGCTTCTTGCGATCGACGGCCGCGCGGGCTGCGGTGATCTTCTTACCTGCTTTTGCCATGATCCTTACCCCACAACCTCAATACCCATGGAGCGCGCGGACCCTGCAATGATCAGGGCGGCTGCATCCACGTCGTTGGCGTTCAGGTCGGACATCTTTTCTTCGGCGATCTCGCGAACCTGCTTCATGGTCACCTTGCCGGCCACATCGGTGCCCGGCTTCTGGGAGCCCTTGTTAAGCTTGGCTGCCTTCTTGAGGTAGTAGCTTGCCGGCGGCTTCTTGGTGATGAAGGTGAAGGACTTGTCCTGGAAGATGGTCACGACCGTCGGCAGCGGCATGCCCTGTTCCATGCCCTGCGTCTTGGCGTTGAACGCCTTGCAGAATTCCATGATGTTGAGGCCGCGCTGACCCAGCGCCGGACCGATGGGGGGCGACGGATTGGCCTGCCCCGCCGGCACCTGAAGCTTCAGGTAGCCGATGATCTTCTTTGCCATTTTTGCTCCTTCCAGACGTCCCGAATGCGCGGAATGCCTGACATTTAGCAGTTGAAGGACCGTGGTCCGGCGCTGGCAGCACCTCCCACGGAAAACGCCCCGAACCTGCCCGGTTGACCCGGGCCCGAACGGGACGCCTGTTCAGAAGGCGGGACACATAACCCAAACCTTCCCTGATTGCCAGAGGGTACGGGCTTTTTTTGCAGGCACCCTGCCCCCGCCTCACCTCAGGACATTTTCATTGTCACCATGCCGGCAATGATCAGCGCGGCGGCAATTCCCCGCTGCACGGTAAACTGCTCTCCAAGGAACCAGACACCGACCGCAAACGCACCCACAGCCCCAATGCCTGTCCAGACCATGTAGGCCGTGCCCAACGGCAGGGAGCGCATGGCCATCGCCAGCAACGTGAAGGACCCGGCCATGGCGGCTACCATGACGATAACCGGCATCACTTTCGTAAAACCTTGGGATTCCTTCATCGCAAAGGCCCAGACGACCTCGAGAGTGCCGGCGACAATCAGCAGGACCCAGGACATGACACCTCACATCCGGGCCGTCCCGTCTGAAATTCCCGAAATGGGGGAGGTCGTCCTCCTGGAAGGCAGCTCTAAGCGGCTACCTGAGAATGATCCGGCCTCAATCCTGACCGGCCATCCCTAAAGGCCCTAGACCTTGTCGACCTGGCCGTATTCCAGCTCGACGGGTGTCGGACGCCCGAAGATCGACACCGCAACCTTGAGGCGCGCGGAATCTTCGTCGACTTCCTCGACCACACCGGAGAAGGAGGCAAACGGACCATCGGCCACGCGCACCTGCTCGCCAACCTCGAAGGAAACGGACGGACGCGGGCTGTCCACGCCTTCCTGAACCTGGTTGAGAATGCGGTCGACTTCCGCCTGGCTCACCGGCTGCGGGCGGGTTTCCGACCCGAGGAAGCCGGTTACCTTCGGCGTGTTCTTCACGAGGTGGAATGCCTGGTCGGTCAGGTCCATCTTCACCAGCACATAGCCCGGGAAGAACTTGCGTTCCGACTTCACCTTCTGGCCGCGGCGGACTTCCACCACCTCTTCGGTCGGCACAAGGATTTCCTCGAAGCAATCCTCCAGCCCCTGCTGTTCGGCCTGCTCCTTGATGCTCTCCGCAACTTTCTTTTCGAAGTTGGAATAGCTGTGAACGATGTACCACCGATGCGCCATCGCACCCTAATCCTTCAATCTGCGGGCCGGCGGACATGACGTCCGGCCATCTGGCCCGGTGTTGCTTTTTCTGCCGCGGCCTGGACTAGAGGCTCACGCTCAGCAGGAGCTGCACACCCCAGCTCATGATCTGATCAGCGACGAAGAAGAAGATCGACGCCAGTGCCACCATGATGAACACCATGATCGTCGTGATCATGGTCTCACGGCGGGTCGGCCACGTCACCTTGGAGACTTCAGACCGGACCTGCCGGGTGAACTCCACGGGAGAGGTTTTCTTCTTCTTGGTAACGTCCTTTGCCACGGCCGGATCGCGCCCTTATCGCTTGTACCCTGTCAGCGTCACCATAGCGGCATGACCATGCCACCACCAAACGCCAGATAAAATGACGCGCCGAACACCTGAAACGCGGTCCGATCGGACCCGGTGCCGGCGCTGCCTGCCGCCCTTCCCCTATCGGGCCGGGCTGGCAGGAGTGGAGGGACTCGAACCCCCAACCCCCGGTTTTGGAGACCGGTGCTCTGCCAGTTGAGCTACACTCCTAAACCGGCGAACGGGGACCGTCCTGAAGGACAGCCCCCATACGCAACTGTTTACTCGATGATAGCGGAGACGACGCCTGCACCGACGGTGCGGCCGCCTTCACGGATGGCGAAGCGGAGCTTCTCTTCCATCGCGATCGGCACGATCAGCTCGACTTCCATCTCGCAGTTATCGCCCGGCATCACCATTTCCGTGCCTTCCGGCAGCGTCACAACACCCGTCACGTCCGTCGTCCGGAAGTAGAACTGCGGACGGTAGTTCGTGAAGAACGGCGTGTGACGGCCACCTTCATCCTTGGTCAGGATGTAGGCCTCGGCCTTGAACTTCGTGTGTGGCGTGATCGAACCCGGCTTGCAGAGAACCTGACCGCGCTCGATGTCGTTGCGGTCCACACCACGCAGCAGGCAGCCCACATTGTCGCCGGCTTCGCCCTGGTCCAGCAGCTTGCGGAACATCTCGACGCCCGTGACGGTCGTCTTCGTGGTGTCCTTGATGCCGACGATCTCGATTTCCTCGCCCACATTCACAACACCGCGCTCGATACGGCCCGTGGCAACCGTGCCGCGGCCGGAGATCGAGAACACGTCTTCCACCGGCATCAGGAACGGCTGGTCCTTCGGACGGTCCGGCGTCGGGATGAACTCGTCAACCGCAGCCATCAGCTCGAGGATCTTTTCCTTGCCGATATTGTCGTCACGGCCTTCAAGCGCCGCGAGAGCCGAACCGGCAACGATGGGGATATCGTCGCCCGGGAACTCGTAGGACGACAGAAGCTCACGCACTTCCATTTCCACGAGCTCGAGAAGCTCTTCGTCGTCAACCTGGTCGACCTTGTTCAGGAACACCACCAGCGCCGGCACGCCAACCTGACGGGCAAGCAGGATGTGCTCGCGGGTCTGCGGCATCGGGCCGTCAGCGGCATTCACCACCAGGATCGCACCGTCCATCTGCGCCGCACCCGTGATCATGTTCTTCACATAGTCAGCGTGGCCCGGGCAGTCGACGTGGGCGTAGTGACGGTTTTCCGTCTCGTACTCAACGTGCGCCGTCGAGATGGTGATGCCGCGCGCCTTCTCTTCAGGCGCCTTGTCGATGTCGGCATAGTCCGAAAATTCAGCACCGCCGCTCTCGGCAAGCACCTTCGTGATCGCAGCCGTCAGCGTCGTCTTGCCATGGTCAACGTGACCAATCGTGCCGATATTCGCGTGCGGCTTCGTGCGCTCAAACTTTTCCTTGGCCATCTCTCTCTCGGACCTCTTGTTGCTGCCTCGCCAAAAGGCAGTCAGTCATGTCGTCAGTCAAACACTCAAAATCGGGCAGATCTCGCGACGCAGCGCCCTGGTTGTCCAGCATCCAAGCTGGAGCGGGTGAAGGGAATCGAACCCTCGTCGTCAGCTTGGAAGGCTGCTGCTCTACCATTGAGCTACACCCGCCAGAACCGGTCCTTTTTCGAGCTGGGCCCCATGGGGGACACCTGCGAACCGTTCGTCTTGTTGCCTTCCTGAAGGGGATGGTGGAGGGAGTTGGATTTGAACCAACGTAGGCATAGCCAACGGATTTACAGTCCGTCCCCTTTAACCACTCGGGCATCCCTCCTTAATCCGCACCCGCTGCCACATAAGCATCAGCGGGTCCTTCAAGAAGTCCCTGGCGAAACGAACAGCGCCTGGCGATCCCGTTTCAAGAGACAGCTTATCTCATCCGGCCCAACCTGGTGAGGAAAAGCCGACATGTTCAGGCTGTCGCTTGGTATGGAAAACCCCGGCTCCGTGCGCCGCTGGTGGCGTGGAAATAGGCGGTTTTCGCCCCCCGTGTCAATGCCGGTTTTCCCTTGAGTACCCCCGTCCGCGGCCAAAACCGCCTCCCGGCAGCAACACGCCCTGAAATTCACCCCTGCCGTGGGCTCGGTAGCCCCCTTGGCATACGGATTTCGTTGCAGCGGCCCGAGGAAGGAGCTACAGCGCTGTCATGAGCGATGAGAGCACCAAATCCGGCGGCAGACCGCCCCGCGGCCCGGCCCGCAAGGGCCCGCGCGGCAACAATCGCGGCGGCGGACGCGGCCAGGGACCGAACGGCCCGCGCCACGGCGATTCCCGCAGCGAAAGGCGCAGTGGCGGCACCGGTGGCCGACCGGCCAAGGGAAGCATGGCAAAAGGCCGCTCGGCCAAGCCCCAGGCTCCCCGTGGCGGTGGCCGGGCCACGGCCCCGGTCGCAGACGGACCGGACTGGCTCTACGGCATCCACGCGGTGCGCGCAGCGCTGCTGAACCCAAAGCGCCGGATCCTGCGCATCATCGCGACTGAAAAAGCCTTCGAAACCATCGCCGAACCCGCCCGCAAACGAGGCCTACAGGTAGAGAAGGCCGATGCCCGGGAGCTGGACCAGATGTTCCCGGCAGGTGCCGTGCATCAGGGGCTGGCCTTGCGCGTTGCCCCCCTGCCCGAGCCCGTGCTGGCCGACATCATCGAGCAAACCAAGGCTGCGGAGGCCGCTGGCGAAACCGCGCGTCCGGTCGTCATCCTTGACCAGGTCACCGACCCACAGAACGTAGGCGCGGTATTGCGCTCAGCCGCCGTCTTCGGCGCACGCGCGGTTATCGTCACCCGCCGCAACTCCCCACCGGTCACCGGTGCCCTTGCCAAAGCTGCATCCGGCGCCGTTGAGCAGATGCAGCTGGTGCAGGTCCCCAATGTCGCGCAGGCAATTGCGGTGTTGCAGTCCGAAGGCTGGTTTGCTGTCGGCCTTGAAGGCACGGGCGACAAATCCCTGTCGCAGATGGACCTGACTGGAAAGATCGCCATCGTGATGGGAGCCGAGGGAACGGGCCTGCGCCGCCTCACTGCCGAGCGCTGCGACATGCTGGCCCGCATACCCGGTGAACCGGGCTTTGCGTCCCTCAACGTGTCGAACGCAACCGCCGTGACCCTGTATGAAATCAGCCGTCAGCGCGGTGCATGACGGAAGGCGCGATTTCCGCCTCGCCACAGCGCCGCATGCGCGCTATATGTCCCGCGATTCCTGCGGAATCCAGACGATCCGACGCTAGGGCTACTGCTGCCCGCGTCCCAGAGTGCCGGCTTAGCTCAGCTGGTAGAGCACCTGATTTGTAATCAGGGGGTCGGGGGTTCAAGTCCCTCAGCCGGCACCACTTTTTTCAAGATCAGATAACCTGCCTCAGTTCGCCCAAGCGCGCCTGCACAGCATCTGCATAAACCGCCACGATCATTGCCTGCGCGCTTTCGCCGAACGACCGCAGATTGGTGTTGGGCTCGACGCACTCCATCTCGCACAAAACTGGCCCGCGATCCGCCTGGATCAGGTCAATCCGGACACGGGTGACTGCCCCATCCCCGTAATGCCCTAATGCCCAGTCGACCACATCCTGAGCGAAAGAAAGCATGCCCGGCGGAAGATCCTGGCGCACGAGCGCGCGCCGCTTTGATGTGTCCGATGACCGGAACCCCGGCGGCTTTAGAATGGCGTGACTAAACACCCCGCGCAGGAAAACCAGCGAGTACTCCCCGCGCTCAATCCCAGCCTGATAGGACTGAAGAATAGCGCCATAGCCGCCATCCGCTTGGATGATCGACCGGAAAACACGCTCTGCCCCGCATTCGTCCAATAGATGCTCCGGACGCACTGTTGGGATCGGGGCTGCTCGCGCGACTACGAACGTGTTGTGCCCATCCGCCGAGACAATCGGCTTCAGAACCAGATCGCGTCCACGCCAGGCTCTTTGCTCTTCCAGCTCGCCGACGATGTCCGCAAAGGCTCTAGCCGCCGCAGCTTGCGTGTGGTGTTCAGGACTTCCATCCCGGCTGAAGAACCGTGAGGGCGTGATTGACCCTGAGCGTTTATCGTCTTCGCCAAACGCCGCGGCCAGCTCAGACAAGTACACCGACTTGATAACGCCGTCGCGCAGAACCCGCGCGTCATTGATCAACCGACGACGGCCGTCCTCTTCGCATTTCGTCAGCCAGCGGAGGAACGCATCCGGCTCTTCCCGAAGATTCCATGTCGAGCTGACATAGATCGCGTCATACCGCCCTGGTTCAAAATCTGTGGACCGCCAATCAACAAGGTCCACTTCGACCGCCCGCGAGCGGAGCTCTTCGGCCAGGAGCACATCATCAAACCAAGGGGTCTCACGTCCGGCAATCGCCAAGGCAGGCGTCATCGCTTTTCACATCCGCAGGCAACCTACTAATATTGCAAGTTAATAGCAGGTTTTACCTTGCAGAGGGAAATGCCGTCCCCAACAGCTCCCTTTCGCGGACTTACCGAACAACTTCGGCGATGCGGGCATAATCTCCGTAGAGTTCCTGCGTGCGGCCCTTGCCCAATGTGTCGATAGCAGCACCAAGCTCCGCGCGCGGAGCGACGTGAAACTGCTTCAGCCACCACATGAGCAGGCGACGGAACCATGCCGGCAGTCGCTGCTGCATGCCGAAATCCACGACCAGCAACCGGCCGCCCGCACCCGTGACGCTGAAGCCCTGCCCCAGCGCTTCCCGCCATTGAGGGATCATCGACAGGCTGTAGGAAAAGAAGACCCGGTCAAAATCCGACCGCCCGAAAAGGGAGTGCGCTTCGAAGCTCGCAGCATCCGCGCGGGCCAACTCAATGCGATGGGCGAACCCGGCGCGCATGATTTCAGCCCGCGCCTTCTCCAGCATCGCTTCGGAGATATCGATTCCGTAAAAGCGCGCCCGGGGATAACGCCGCGCGGCCTTGATGAGGTTGCGCCCTGTGCCGCAGCCGACCTCCAGCACGCAGCCATCGTCCGGCGGTGCCAGTTCCCGGATCAGCCGGTCACGCCCGAGCAGATAGTATTTGCGTGTCAGGTCGTAGATGTGGCGCTGGGTACGGTAGATGGAATCCATCAACTCGCTGGTGGAAGACGCAGCATCGGTCATGCGGTGTCAGCCCTTGAATACGTAGAGGTGAACACCGCCATAGATGGCTGACCGGTCCCGCGCCGTGTAGCCGAGGCTTTCGTCAGCCCTGTACTCCCAGCGCGCCATGATGTCATCATCCACCCGCCCCGGCAGGATCGACAGCTGGCCAGCGGTCCGGAAAACGACCCGCGCGCCGGGCTGGGCTGTGCGGGTGATCTCTGCCCAAAGCTCGGTGAGTTGGGAATCCGTCATCCAGTCCTGCGCATCCAGCAGCACATAGGCATCCATGCTGCCATCCGCTTCACGCTGCAGCTGCTCGGTGACGGAGCGATGATTGACCGTCACGCGATGAGCGCGGTCCTGCACTTCGTGAAAATGGGCACTCTGCAGATAGGGCGGCAACGGACCGGACGGGCCTGACGCGTAGCCGCGGCCAAAGGCCTGCCAGGCAAAATAATTGTCCGCCATTGGAAAGCCGCAAGCCAATTTCTCGAGTCGTGCCTTGAGCACGGCCGCCATGTCCCCGCCCCCATCAGCTGCCAGTGCCTCATATTGCGCCGGTGGAATACCGAGACCATAAAGTGACATCTTCTTGGACGTGACCCAGCGCACCATGCGGCGGTCAAACAGGGGCGCGAGCGCCTTGTCGAAAAACGAGCGTTGCTCATCAATCGTCCGTGCAAAGACAATCTGGCGCGGATCCGTGCCGTGCAGCCGGGCCATCCAGTGGGCTGCACCTATGAAGTATCCCAGCAAACCATGGTGATATAGGTCGCGGGAGAACAGTGAGATGCGCCGCTGCAGCATCCAGTCACGGCCTTCCCAGTAGGCCCTGCTTTGTTTGTCCAACCGATCCCGCACAAAACGCTTGTAGGTGTTGATGTTGGCCTGCTCGTCCGCTTCACCAAAGAACCGGTAGAAGGCCTCATAGGTTGGCACACCCTGGGCCGCTGCCAGCTTGAGCCGCGTCAGCGCCAGATGCGCCCGGTTGAGATCGACCGCGATAATTTCTTTCGGGTCAGCGGTGAGATAGGAAAGCACGTTGCAACCGCCGGACGCGATGGTGAGCATCCGCGACTGCGGCGTGAGCTTGAGCGCATCGAGGTCCACTTCCGGGTCTTCCCAGATCTGCGGATAGACCAGCCCCTTGAAGGCAAAGGTGAACATGCGTTCAAGAAAGCCCGCCCGCGTGCCGGCGCTGTTCTGATGAACTGCGGACTGGAGATTTTTGCGGGTCTGTTGAATGGCTGACGGCGGCACGGGCGCACTCCCAAGGCAGGCGGCTCACGGATCGCCACATCTCCGGGGGATACGGCCTGCCTGCGGCCCCGGCTGTGGCGGCGGCACCCCGGCGCGTATGGCACGTGAATCATCAATTGGGGCCGCTGATCCTGCTCCATAGCAGGCGACCGATGACGGTTTTGTCACAGAGGCGGAGCATGTGAACGCCCGGCAAAAGAGAACCCGCCGCAAGTACGGGTTAGCGACAATTCGAGAGCATTTTCTAGCTGGCTGTTAACCCCCTTGCCCTACTGATAGGCGCACCTAGGGGTGGGTATTCGGCGCAATCTGGTTAGGACGATGCACGGCACCGCAATGCAAGACACGCCCTCCTCCTCCGCTTCCCGGCAGACAGCGCCGTGGGAAGACGCCATGTCCGACATGGCTGCAGAAGGCCGCGGTACGACCGCGAAGCTCGCTGTGCTGTCGCTTGCGTCCATCCGAGAGAAGATCGGCGACGAAGAATTCAAGCGCGTCCACAAGCGCATCCACATCGCCATTCAAAGCGTTATCGGCAAGCTGCTGGGGTCAGGCGACCAGATCGTGCCCGCGGGCAACGACACCTATGTGATCCTGATCCGGTCCACCGGCTACGAAGAAGCGGAGAAACTCATCTCCCATGGCTGCCGCTCGCTGGCGGACCTGTTTTTCGGCCAGGACCAGTTCGGCAACCTGGCCTTCAAGGCCAACGGCAAGGAAGTGATCCCGTCAGGCAGCGTGGTGGCCGCCCGCACCTTCGAGATCATCGCCTCGACCACCGAGAAGATGCCTGTCGCGCCATCAAAGGCCGCGCAGAAAGCACCGGACAAGCCCGCGGCACCGGCGGCACCGTCCGACGAGTTGAGCCGCTGGCGCCCCATGCAGCGCACCCACGCGACGCCTGACGAGATATCCCTGAACTTCATTCCCGTCTGGGATGCCGCCAACCAGGTACTCTCCACCTATTGCGCCGGCTACTGGTCAATCGGGTCGGACGGCCAGATCCAGGACGGCATCCGCGCCCGCGCCGACGGCGATGAACTGAAGCTGGCGGAACTCGACGCCCATGTCATTCGCCAGACGACAAAGATCGTGCGCGAACGCAACGACAACGGCCAGCCCCTGCTGGTGATCGTCCCCGTGCATGTGGATGCCCTGAGCACACCTCGCGGCAAGGAAGTGGTTATCGGCGCCATGCGCGATATTCCCGCAGATATCCGCAAGCTGTTCAGTGTACAGATTTTTGATGTAACCGAAGACATGGCTCCCGGCATCCTGGCCCAGCGCATCGGGTCACTCTGCACGCTGGTGCGCGCCGCCATACTGACGATCGCCACCTGGACACCGAAAACGGCCGAGCTTGCGTCATATCCAGGCATCAAGGCGGTGAGCCTGACGCTCCCGCCTGCAGGTCCCAGCCGCCAGAAGATGCTGGATGCCCTACCTGACTTCGCGTCCAGAACACTCAAGCAGAAGAAACTCCCCGCCGTGGTGCATCTCAATTCAGCGCAGGAACTCACGCGCGCGGTGCAGGGAGGCATCCGCCACCTGATCGGCGGCGCCATAGGCCTGCCCCGCACCTCCCCTGGCCACATGGTCCGCTGCGGAATCAGCGATCTGCCTCATAAACCGAAGCAGGCCGCAGAGGCTGCTGAGGACCGTCCGGCGGCACAAGCGTCCTGATCCACCGGGAAATCTCCGGATATCGAAAGCGTATCTCCCGATACGCGGACCGCAACCATGGGCTGCAGCAGCCGTACCACCGGTGCATGAACAGATGGAATGATCCCAAACTTCACACGCATTGGGTGTAAAAGCTTGTTAACCCCATTTGGTGCAAGGTCTCATTACAGGCGGCAAAGCCGAGAGAAACAGGTAATCCATGCACCCCCAACAGGCAGCCACACCAACACCTCCGAAACCTCAGGCCTCAGAAGAGTGGGAACGCGCCCTCGCAGACGTCATGGCAGGCGGTCAGGGTGCATCCGCGAAGCTCGCGATCCTGTCGCTTACCCACATTCGCGACAAGATCGGCGATGCTGAGTTCACCCGCGTACAGCGCCGGGTTCATCTTGCCGTGCAGACCGTCATCGGCAAATTGCTGGGCTCGGGCGACAAGCTCTTCCGGATCGGTGAAGAGACATATGTTGTCATCGTCGGTTCCATGGATATCGACAAGGCTCAGACCCTGATTCAACAGGGGTGTACGACACTCGCCAAGATGTTCTTCGGTCAGGAAGAGTACGGCGACATCATGGTGAAAGCTGAGGTCACCGAGATCGTCACCGACGGCAGCCGGGAACCGCGGCGGTTCGAAATCACAGCAACCCCGAAAGAGCCAACGGCAAAGCTGACCGAGATCAAGCTCGAGGACCGACCGAAAGCAAAATCCGGCATCAGTCTTGTGCCGATCAATCAAAAAGCGAAAAGCCAGCGCAACTGGGTCTCCATGTCGAACATGGTGGACGAGGCGTTGGAGCTCGACTTGAACTTCGTGCCGACGTGGGACGCGACCCGCAAAGTGCTGTCGACTTTTACCGCAGGGGACTGGCGAGCACTGGAGAACGGGCAGTTCCAGGACTGCATTGCCGAGATATCAGGCGGCAACCATGCTGCCCTTGCCGAACTCGACGCCCAGGTCATTCGTCAGACCACGGAGATTCTTCAGGAACTGTTTCAGAACAAATTTGCGCTTCTCGTGCTTCTGCCCGTTCATTTCACAAGCCTGTCCACGCAGGCAGGCCGCGAAACCGTGATCGACGCCCTTCGTGAGATCCCGGAGGATCTGCGCAAAATCTTCACAGTGGAGATTCTGGGAACACCGGAAGACATGGGCACAAGCCTGCTGGCTGACCGCATCAGCCAGATCAAACCCTATAGCCGCAACATCGTTCTGAGCATTGAGAACTGGAACGCAGCCACCATGCGGCTTGCGGCCTGCCCCGGTGTGTCCGCCGTCGCCCTGTTCCTGCCCAAGCCCGGCCCACTGCGGACGCGTCTTCTGCAGAACCTGCCCACCTTTACGCAGGCTGTTCACAAGATGAAAAAGCTGCCGGCGGCCGTTCAACTCCACAACCATGCCGAAATCGACATGGCTGTGAATGCAGGCATCACGTTCCTCACCGGCACAGGTGTCGGCATGCCGGAAGACCTGCCCGGCAACATGGTCCGCTGCACCAGCAAGGACCTGCCTTTCAAGCTGAAGTAGAGCAGCGCCTATTCAGCGCCAGCCGCAGCCGCGGCCATGGCGCGCTGGGCGTCCATGCCCAACGCATCCAGAACCCGCGCCACGATGCCCGCGGCATCAAGGCCTGCCGCCGTCACCTGCACAGCCGGCTTGTCGTGATCAATGAAGATATCCGGCATGAACACCGGCACCAGGCGGGCGTGCCCCTGGTCGAGCTTCTGGCGCACGAGGCTGTCGAACACCAGTGCCGAGAAGCCGCCGATCGAACCTTCTTCGACCGTCACTAGCAACTCATGATTGGTGGCGAGATCGCGCACCAGATCATCGTCCATCGGCTTGGCGAAGCGGGCATCGGCCACGGTGGTGGACAGGCCCATGGCCGCGAGCTTGTCGGCTGCCGCCAGTGCGTCGTGGCGGCGGGAGCCATAGCTGAGAATGGCCACCTTGCTGCCTTCACGCAGGACTTCGCCCTTGCCGATTTCCAGCACCCGGCCCTTCTCCGGCATATCGACGCCGGCACCTTCGCCACGCGGATACCGCAGGGCGATGGGGCCCTCATCGAACGCAGCCGCCGTCGTGACCATGTCCACGAGTTCAGCTTCGTTGCCGGAGGCCATCAGCACCATGTTGGGCACACAGGCGAGATAGGCAATGTCATAGGCGCCCTGATGGGTCACGCCGTCGGCGCCCACCATGCCTGCCCGGTCGATAGCGAAGCGGACTGGAAGCTTCTGGATCGCCACATCGTGGATGACCTGGTCGTATCCGCGCTGCAGGAAGGTGGAATAGACCGCTGCAAACGGGCGCATACCTTCCGCCGCCATGCCGGCGCAGAAGGTGACGCAATGCTGCTCTGCAATCGCAACGTCGAAATGCCGGTCCGGATAGATCTCACCGAATTGCGTAAGGCCCGACCCGTCCGGCATGGCCGGAGAGACGGCGACAATGCGCTCGTCTTCCTTTGCGAGGTCGATCAGCGTCCCGGCAAAAACCTTGGCGTAGTTCGGTGCCTTGGGGGCTGCCTTGTCCTGCTTGCCATCGGCCACATTGAACTTGGACACACCGTGATAGCAATCAGCAGAGGCTTCAGCGGGAGCATACCCCTTGCCCTTGCGGGTGATGACATGCAGCAGGATCGGACCATCGTGATCCCGCGCAGCCGTCAGCACACGAACCATTTCATCAACGTCATGCCCATCGAACGGACCGGCATAGGGGACCCCGAGATCATCGAACATGGTCGGACGGTCAACAAAGCTGGGCAGGCCTTCCTTGGCGATACCGGCATCGCGCGTTGCCTCATCCGGCATAAAAGCGCGCAGCTCCGTCAGATATTCGGACAGAGCACCGGCCGGAGGCGCGATCGACATGTGGTTGTCATTGAGAATGATCACCATGCGGCGCTTCTCAGACCCGACATTGTTGAGACCTTCGAAGGCCATGCCGGCGGACATGGCGCCGTCACCGACAATCGCCACCACCTGATTGTCGCGCTTCATGAAATCACGACCGGCAGCAAAGCCGAGCCCGGCAGAAATCGCCGTGGACGAATGGGCCGCGCCAAACGGATCGAACTCGCTTTCCGCCCGTGAAGTGAAGCCTGACAGACCACCGCCCGTACGCAGGGTGTTGAGGCGGCCCTTGCGGCCAGTCAATGTCTTGTGCGGGTAGCACTGGTGGCTCACATCCCAGATCAGCTTGTCGTCGGGCGTGTTGAACACGTAGTGCAGCGCCACGGTCAGTTCGACCACGCCGAGCCCTGCCCCGAGATGGCCGCCGGTCTGAGACACCGCCTCGATAACCGCCTGCCGGACTTCTTCCGCCACATGGCCCAGATCTTCCTGCGCGATCTGGCGCAGGTCGGCCGGCATGTCGATGCGGCTCAGAAATTCGGTCGGCTTAGCAGGGGTGTGACCTTCGGCCATTCTCATATTCTCCATCACGTGCAGATGATCTGCCGGATTACTGATTACGCTCGACAACAAAGCGTGCCACAGCACGCAGCGTGTCCGCACTGGCTCCAAATGGTGCCAGATGCGCGCACGCGCTCTCCACCAGTTCATCGGCCTTCTTGCGCGCTCCCTCAAGGCCAAGGAGCGTAACGAAGGTGGTAAGGCCGTCGTCCTGACCGACAGGCTTGCCCACCTCTTCTTCTGTTCCTGTCACATCAAGGATGTCGTCGGCCACCTGAAAGGCAAGACCGAGATCCGCTGCATAGGCCGCCAGTGCCTGACGCTCTCCTTCAGCCGCATTGGCAAGGATCGGCCCGGCAACGCAGGAAAAGCGGATCAACTCGCCGGTCTTCAGAGCCTCAAGCTCGGCAATTTCATCAAAGCCCATGGACTCCCGCGCGGGCGAGATATCGATCATCTGCCCGCCGACCATACCGGCAGCACCGGATGCCTTGGCAAGCTCGACAACCAGCGCCGCACGCACGGAGGCGTCACGGGAGGTCTCGAAGCTGCCCAGAACCTCGAATGCCTGGGTCAGAAGTGCGTCGCCAGCCAGAATGGCGATTGCCTCGTCGAACGCCTTGTGGACGGCCGGACGGCCACGCCGTGTATCGCTGTCGTCCATCGCCGGAAGATCGTCGTGGATGAGAGAGTAGCAGTGCACCATTTCAACGGCACTGCCGACACGCAGGGCCTGCGCATCAGGCACACCAAACAGCCCGGCGCTCTCCAGCACCAGAAAGGGCCGCAGCCGCTTGCCGCCGGACAGAGCCGAATAGCGCATGGCCTCGACCACCGGACCGCGCGGTCCGGTGACGGCAGGGATCAGCCGGTCGAGTTCGCGCGTAACAGCATCTGCCGATCGCGTCATCTGCGCGATCAGGTCATCTGACCGTGCATGCGCCATACCGGACTGCGCATCGCCTGCGCCCTGTGCTACGGACGCCGGCGCCGCTGCTTCACTACCCAAGGTGCTCCCCCTACTCTGCCGCGCTGACGCGGGTATCAGCGGCTTCCGATGCGGCTTCTTCCGCTGCGCGGGCCGCCTCGATCTCTTCCGCTTTCTTCTCGACGAGTTCGACCAGGTGGTCGACCATGCCGTCATTCTCGATCTTGTGGTCCGCCACCCCGGACACATAGACCATGCCTGTATTCTTGCCGGAGCCACCGCCGGTGAACCCCACATCGGTCATCATGGCCTCACCCGGCCCATTCACCACGCAGCCGATGATCGACAGGGTCATCGGTGTAGAAATATGCGCCAGCCGCTTCTCCAGCGTTTCGACGGTCTTGATGACCTCAAAGCCCTGTCGCGCGCAGGACGGGCAGGAAATGATGTTCACCCCACGATGGCGCAGATTGAGCGACTTAAGAATGTCGTACCCAACCTTGATTTCTTCCACCGGATCAGCAGACAGGGACACGCGGATGGTGTCGCCAATCCCCGACCACAGCAGCATGCCCATCCCGATGGACGACTTGATGGTGCCGGACATCAGGCCGCCGGCCTCGGTGATCCCGAGATGCAGCGGGTAGTCACACGCTTCAGCCAAGCCCTGATAGGCGGCAACCGCGAGGAAGATGTCTGATGCCTTCACCGAGATCTTGAATTCAAAGAAGTCGTTGTCTTCAAGGATACGCGCATGGTCGAGCGCGCTTTCCACCATCGCTTCCGGGCAGGGCTCGCCATACTTCTCCAGCAGGTCCCGTTCAAGCGAGCCCGCATTCACGCCGATGCGCATGGCACAGCCATGGTCCTTGGCAGCCTGCACCACTTCGCGCACACGGTCCGCATTGCCGATATTGCCAGGATTGATGCGCAGGCACGCGGCCCCCGCCTCGGCAGCCTCGATCGCACGCTTGTAGTGGAAATGGATGTCCGCAACGATCGGCACGTTGGACTGGCGCACGATCTCTTTAAGCGCAGCCGTCGATTCTTCGTCCGGACACGACACACGCACGATGTCCGCGCCAGCCTCTTCAAGCGCGCGGATCTGGTTCATCGTCGCGTTGACGTCATGCGTCAGCGTATTGGTCATCGACTGGACGGTGATGGGTGCACCGCCCCCCACGGGCACATTGCCCACGTGGATCTGCCGGCATTCTCGCCGGTAAATGTCGCGATAGGGTCGAACGCTGCTCAAAGCTGCCGCTCCAGATTGGATCCCGAAATGACGCCGCGTCGGCGGCCTCATGATGCATATCCCCGCTTCGCGTCATCTCGTCAACAAAGCGGCGGTTTTATACGCCCGCAAAGTAATATGGTCAGTGCCTGAGTGACAGGCCACAAATCAACTTTTCTTGGCGAAACTGTGATTCAAACAGGCGTTGCCAATGAGCAACGCTCATGACAGAAGACCCCGCAACAGGTGTGGTTAAGGCTTTCATTTTCTACGCTTTTTGACTGATGCTGACTTGCACCAGCACTGGCAACACCCCACACTTTGGGGGCTTTGCGCAGCGGCCTGTTTGACAGGCCGTCCACGGATAAACGGGGCCTATTTTCGAACGGCGGGGCAATGACAACCACTGAGATGACTTCACCCGGGACCAAGCCGGGCCTGACCGTCGTTCTGGCGGAGCCGCGCGGTTTCTGCGCCGGCGTGGAACGGGCGATCGACGTGGTGGAACGCGCACTGGATCGCTTCGGTGCGCCGATCTACGTGCGCCACGAAATCGTCCACAACAAGCACGTGGTCGAAACCCTCAAGGCCCGCGGCGTGATTTTCGTAGAAGAGGTGGACGAGGTGCCGACCGGCGCCGTCACCATTTTCTCCGCCCATGGGGTAGCCGAGCGGGTCGAAGAACATGCCGGCGAACGCGGCCTGAAGGCCATCGACGCCACCTGCCCGCTTGTCACCAAGGTTCACCGGGAAGGCCGCCGCTATGCGGAAAAGGGCTACCACGTTGTGATGATCGGCCATCTGGGTCACCCGGAAGTCGAAGGCACGCTTGGGCGCATCCCCGGCAAGGTGCATGTCATCTCCGAACCGGAGGACGTGGACGGCCTCAACCTCGACCACCCGGACAAGGTCGCCTTCGTGACCCAGACGACCCTTTCGGTGAATGACACCCGCGACGTGATCGACGCCCTCAAGCGCAAATTCCCGTCCATTGTCGGCCCGGATGTGCGCGACATCTGCTATGCGACACAAAACCGCCAGACTGCCGTGGCCGAAATGGCCAAGCATGTGGATGTGATTCTGGTGGTGGGCGCCAAGAACAGCTCCAACTCCAACCGCCTGCGCGAACTGGGTGAAAATATCGGCGTGCCGAGCTATCTGATCGCCGATGCCGACGCGATGGATATGGAGTGGCTGAAGGACGCTGGCCGCGTGGGCCTGACGGCCGGGGCTTCCGCCCCCGAAACCCTCGTCCAGGGCGTAATCGAACGACTGCGTGGGCAGTGCGAAGTTGACGTGAAGACGTTGAATGTCATCCGCGAAAACGTGACCTTCAAACTGCCCCGTGAATTGCTGGACGACCCGCAACCAAGTCAGGCCGCCGGCGCTTGAGGCGTAAACACCACGCTTCGCCCGCGACCTGAACAGCAAGAGCTTTAAGCCAGGAGAGACTGCAAGTGTCCGTACCCGTAAGACAGATGGCCATGGTTGGCGCCTATGTGATGAAGCAGCGCATGCTGGGTCGAAAGCGTTACCCGCTTGTCCTGATGCTGGAACCGCTGTTCCGCTGCAACCTCGCCTGCCCCGGCTGCGGCAAGATCGATTATCCGGATGCCATCCTGAACAAGCGCCTGTCGCCGCAGGAATGCTTCGACGCCGTGGATGAATGCGGCGCCCCCGTGGTGGCCATTCCGGGCGGTGAGCCGCTGATCCACAAGGAGATCGGCGAGATCGTCGAAGGCATCGTGGCCCGCAAGAAGTTCGTGTCTCTCTGCACCAACGCGCTGCTGCTTGAGAAGAAGCTCAATCTCTTCAAGCCGTCGCCCTACCTCTTCTTCTCCGTCCACCTGGACGGCCTCGAGGAGGAACACGACAAGGCCGTGGACCAGAAGGGAGTGTTCAAGCGCGCCGTGAAGGCCATCAAGGCCGCGCAGGACGCGGGCTTCCAAGTCAACGTCAACGCCACGATTTTCGACAACATGTCAGCCGAGCAGGTGGCTGCCTATCTCGATTACTGCACGGATATGGGTGTCTCCATCACCATATCGCCGGGCTATGCCTATGAGCGTGCGCCGGACCAGGAGCACTTCCTGGAACGCCGCCGCACCAAGGAACTGTTCCGCGACGTGTTCCGGATGGGCGAAGAGCGTGTGAAGGCAGGCAAGACCAAGTGGGACCTCAATCACTCGTCCCTCTACCTGGATTTCCTTGCCGGCAACCAGCAATACATGTGCACGCCCTGGGGCATGCCCACCCGCAACATCTTCGGCTGGCAGCGCCCCTGCTACCTGCTCAATGAGGGCTATGCCTCCAGCTTCAAGGAGCTGATGGAAGAGACCGAGTGGGATCAGTACGGCACCGGCAATTACGAAAAATGCGCCGATTGCATGGCCCATTGCGGCTATGAGCCGACGGCTGCAGCCGATGCCGCCGCCCACCCGCTGAAGACCCTGATGGTGTCCTTGCGCGGGCCGAAGACCAAGGGTGACTTCGCCCCTGAAATCGATCTGACGAACCAGCGCCGTGCGAAATACATCCACGACGAGCTGGTGCAGAAGAAGATGGAAGAAGAAGAGCGCCTTAAGGACCTACACGACGCCAAGAAGGGCCGGGACGAGGTGTCGGGCACAGCCGCGTAGGCTCTTGAACCCTTTGGAACTGCCGGCGGCGAGACGCATCATCGCCGGCAGGTCCTGCGGCCGGACCATCAGCCGCAACACAGTTGTCAGCACACGGACATCCCCGCCCGGCCCGATGGCACCCAGCGCTGCATGCGGCAGGGCGTGATCCACCCCGTCGGAGATCGTCCGCAGCGCCGTGAAAGGCACGCCCGTCTGCCGTGCTACATGCGCCACCGCCCCGCTCTCCATATCCACTGCATGCGCGCCGGTGCGCCGCCCAAGCTCTTTCTTGGCGGCGACGTCGGCAATGACATCCCCCGCCTCGGCCATGTCCACATGGCGCAGCGTGATGTCTGCCCAGATGGCCGCTTCGCTGAGATAGGGGGTGAAGACCCTGTCGGCCGCGATGCGCTCCCCGTCATGCATGACGATGGACTTTGCGAGCGCCACGTCACCCGGCTTGAGCGTTTCCGTGATGGCGCCCGACACACCAAAGCTGAGCAACGCGGTGCAGCCATGCTGCTCAACCAGCTCACGCGCGAGATCTTCAGCCCTGGCAGGCGACGCACCGGAGACCGCGACCACTACAGACGCGTCGTCCAGAAGCGGGCCGAGCGCCGCCTCTTCGGCTTTGACGCCGCACACAATGCCAAGACGCTTCAAGAGATACCCTTTCGCGGAAGGAGCGGCAGGGCCGCCCGCACCGGCCCGTTCTTACATGCCGTAAGCGACGGTCCGGTCGTTGCTCTTCATCAGGTTCTCATAGCGCGAGACCGCCCACAGCGGGAAGTAGGCCGCATAGCCGTGATATTTGAGATAGAAGACGCGCGGGAACCCGGTGCCGGTATAGAGCTTCTCTTCCCAGCGCGCGCCATCGCGCTTGGCAGCATCGAGATAAGCGATGCCCTTGCGAACTTCATCCGTATCCACCTCACCGGCCGCCATCAGGCCGAGCACGGCCCAAGCCGTTTGAGAGGCGGTAGACTCCTTCACTTCGCTCTTGCGGTCCTCGTAATAGGTCGCAAGGTCTTCCCCCCAGCCGCCATCAGGCCGCTGACGCGCCTTGAGCCACGCCACCGACCGCTGGATGTAGGGTTGGGTCATGTCTTCACCAACTGCATTCAGGGCGCAGAGCACGGACCAGGTGCCGTAGATGTAGTTGGCCCCCCAACGCCCCCACCAAGACCCGTCATCCTGCTGCTCACGCTTCAGGAAGCCGATCCCCAGGGCAATCTCCTTGGCGAACCGCTCCTTGTCGAGCTGCGCCAGGAAGGACAGGCACCGTGCGGTCACATCTTCCGTCGGCGGATCGAGCAAGGCACCGTGATCCGCAAAGGGGATCGAGTTGAGATAGAAATGCTCGTTCTCCGGCTCAAAGGCCCCCCAGCCGCCGGACGATGACTGCATGCCGATGACCCATTCCGCCGCGCGCTCGATGCTCTCGGCGTATTTTTCCTTGCCCGTGCGATGCATCGCCATGGCCACAACGGCCGTATCGTCCACGTCCGGGTAGTAGTCGTTGTTGTATTGAAACGCCCAGCCGCCCGGCCGGACGTCGGGCCGGCGCACGGACCAGTCGCCGACGACATCTAGGATCTGCCGGTCCTTCAGCCAGTCCAGCGCGCCATCCAATTCCTCATCGCCCGCCTCAAGCCCCGCTTCCATCAGCGCGTGCGACGCCAGACACGTGTCCCAGACCGGCGAGACGCAGGGCTGGCAGTACAGCTCGTCATCGGTCTCGATCAGCAGGTTCTCGATCGATTTCTTTGCGATGACCAGATCCGGGTGATCCTTGGGGTAGCCAAGCAGGTCATAGGCCATGACGGAATTCGCCATGGCCGGGTAGATGGCACCCAGCCCGTCTTCGCCATTGAGGCGCTCGGTATAGAAATCGACGGCTTTCTTGACTGCCTTCTCGCGCAGGACCTTCGGGAAAGCCGGCTCGCAGAAGCGCAGGACCTTGTCGAGCACGAGGAAGCAATCCCCGACGAAGTCACCGGTCGGATTGATGTTGTAGACCTTTTCCTTTTCCGGCGGCGTCACGAAGAGCTCGCGGATGTCGATGCCGGTCGGATTGCGGGCTTCCGCCTTAAGCGAGCAGAGGATCAGCAGGGGCGCGATCACCGTGCGCGACCAATAGGCGATCTTCGACATGTGGAACGGGAACCACTGCGGCAGCAGCATCACTTCAACCGGGATCACCGGCACGCCGCGCCAGGGAATCTGTTTGAAGATGGCCAGCATGATGCGGGTGAAAACATTCGCCTTGGCCGCCCCACCCCGCTCAAGAACCCAGTCGCGCGCCTTGACCATGTGCGGTGCATCGATGTCGTCACCGATCAGCTTGAGCGCCCAATAGGACTTGATGGTGGCGGAGATGTCGCCGTCGCCATCGTGGAACAGAGGCCAGCTGCCGTCGTCATTCTGGATGCGGCGCAGATAGTTGCCGATCTTGGCTTCCTTGGCGGTGTCGATCTCGTCCAGATAATGGCGCAGGAGCACATATTCGGACGGGATCGTTGAGTCCGCCTCAAGCTCGAAGACGATGTGGCCGTCATCACGCTGCATGTCCAGAAGGCGGTCCTTCTGAGTGCGGATCAGCTCCTCACGCGCCGCGCGGGCCTCCGGAGAATCCACGCTCGCAGCACCGTTCGCATCGGGACCAAACTCAACAACGCTCACTGTTCTTCACCCGTTAGGCTGTTTCTGACGCCATTTTTTGCGGCGCAATAATAAGGGGGCCGGACCAGCCGCTGCAAGCGCGCGCACCCGCCAAATCTGCCCCGGCGGAGGCCATACACGCCGGTGTGATCAGCCTCTGAATGATCAGCGGTCGATATGCGCCAGGATGTGGTCGGCAGCCTTCTTGCCGGAGCGGATCGCCCCCTCAATGGTGGCGGGAAGGCCCGTATCGGTCCAGTCACCGGCGAGCAGCAGATTGTCGTACTCGGTGGTCATGCCCGGCCGCTTGGCAACGCTGGCAGGCGACTGATCGAACGTTGCCCGTTTCTCCTTGATGACCTTCCCGGCCACATAATCCTTGTCGATGAGACCAAGGGCGAAGCGGGTTTCTTCCCAGAAGATGGGCAGCAATTCCTCGGCAGGCTTGTCGGCAAGGTCGCCGGCGGCGGACACCGTCAGGCTGACGATGTGACCACGTACAAAGGCCCAATGCGCATGGGCGTTGATGAGACCAATGACGCCCACCCCATCCGGCTTGGGTGCCGGGCGCCGCAGGCGGAAATGGACATTGAGGATGGTCTCACCCTCTTCCGGCACATCCAGCGCCGGCATCAGGTCCTTCATCCGCTGCGGTGGAACCGCCAGAACAACCGAATCGTTTGCCTCAACTTTCACCTCCTGATCCCCGAAGGACAGGGAGGTTACGCGCCCATTCTCATAGGTCAGGCCGCGCAGGCGCGTATTGAACCGGATGGGCCGGTTGGTGCGGGAGAACAGCCGCACGGCGGGATCGACGAAAGCTGCACCCAGCCCCTTCTTGGCAGTGAGCGGACGGCACGCCTGCTCACCCTTTAGGAAGGTCTCCTTCATCACCGGCCACATGAGCTTTGCCGCCCCCTTCTCCGGGACAGTGTTGAGCACCGCAACCACCAGCGGCTCCCAGAATCGCTGATAGAGGGTGCCCTTGGATGAAATGATGTCCGCAACCGTCTGATCCGGCTTGGCAAAGGGCAGTTTCAATCCAGGCAGGTAATCCGACAGGCGCGTGTTCAGCACCCGCCGGTCCTGCGACATGACCCACCACGGCAGGGGGCCCCAGTTGGGGCGCAGGGTCCAGCGCTCGCGGGTCTTGGCATCGATGAAGGGGAACGCGGCCTTGGGCGGGCCGAACATGGCGTCCCCTGCCCCAATCGCATCCAGATAGGCCAGCGCTGACTTGTTGCCGCTCAGGACCAGGTGGTTGCCATTGTCGATGACGTGATCGAGGGTCTTGTCATGGAAGGACCGGCAGCGGCCGCCCGCATGACCCGCCGCCTCATAAAGCTGCACCGGCACGCCCGCATTTTCGAGCGCGACAGCCGCGGAAAGGCCGGCCAGCCCCGCCCCGATGACATGAACCGTTGGCACTCTCTCACGCCCCCTTGGACCGTACGCCGCGCGGAGGGGCGAGCAGATAACGACAGGCAATGCCCAGCTTGGTCCATTTGCCAAGCTTCAGGGGCGCGCCGATAGCAAAATCACGATCTTCCATAACGCGCAGATAGCGCTCATAGACGCCCATCATCAAGAGGGCCGGCCGCAGCTCACGCCAGTTCAGATGCGTCAAAAGCGCCTGTGTCTCGCCGAACCAGCCCCGCGCCTCACGCCCCATCTCCCGCGCCACATCCTGAACGCGGGGATCAACGGCGATTTCCGTTGCATCACGGGATGTTATGCCGTGCGATTCAAGAAGCTCATGAGGCAGATAGACCCGTCCCATCTCTGCGTCTTCAGCAATGTCGCGGAGTATGTTGGTCAGCTGCAGGGCATTGGCCAGGGCCAGGGCAAACCTGTCCTCGTAATCACCCCGCCCCGCACCGAAGACCGGCATCGACAGGAGGCCGACTGCGCCCGCGACCCGGCGGCAATAGGCCATCAGCCGCTCATGGCTTGGCGCCACCAGCGGGCCTTCCACATCCATTTCCATCCCCTCGATCAGCATCTCGAATTCGTGCTGGTCGAGGTCAAAGCGGCGGATGGCCGGCACCAGGGCAAGGCCAACCGGCGTGCGCGGTGCGCCCTCGTAACAACGGGCAATCTCCCGCCGCCATTCTGACAGGGCCGCGATACGCTCATCATGGGTACCGCCCTCATCGGCGATATCGTCAATCTCACGGGCGAAGGCATAGATGGCGAACATCGCCTCCCGCCGCTCCCGCGACAGGATCTTCATGCCCGCGGCGAAAGAGGTACCGGACCGGGAGACGATATCCGCCGCATAGACAGCCGCTTCTCTCGGTGACATGCCGGGCGTCGTGGCGTTGATGACCCGATCAATCGCCGGATTTGTGGTGGCGGCGGGAGAGCTCACGGGCGCATCCCTTTCCCGCCTCGGAAGAACCCGACAACCGCGCCAACCACCCCCGCAACGATGAAATCCACCTTGCTCAGCTTCACCCTCGTCGCCAGCGGGTCGCCAGCGCGCAGCCGGGCCGCCAGCCGCGAGGCAAGACGGATGATGATCTCGCTTTCCATCGCCAGCCGGGTAGAGGTGAGCGCTGGGGGCAACCGCCGGGCAAGGGCGAGCTGTGCATCCACATCGTCAAGCAGGCGATCAATGACCCGGCGCAGACCCGGCGTCAGCCCTTCGCCCCGGAGATCAGACACCGCCGCCCCCTCTTCCGCCAGCCACTCTTCCGGCAGATAGCACCGGTCCATGACCATCAGGTCCTTGCCACAATCCTGCAGGTGATTGAGGATCTGTAATGCGGTGCACAGACCATCCGCATAAGGATAGAGCGGCGATCCGGCATCCGGTCCGCCTTCATGCAAATCGACGAGAAAGCGGCCCACGGGGTCAGCCGACATGGTGCAGTAGCCATGCAGTTCCGCGAGTGTGGCATATCGCGTCTTGATGGCGTCCTGGCGGAACGCATCAAGCAGGCGTGCCGCATGCCGCGTGTCCTGAGCGAGATCGGCCATCTGGCGCGCAAGCTGACGGCCACGGCTCTCGGGCCCGTCGATGGACAGGCTCTCGCCCATCACGTCCAGCCGCTCGACCTTGGCGGTCGGTGACAGGGCGGGATTGTCGGCAATATCATCTGCCGCACGGGCGAACCCGTAATATGTCGCAATCACTGGCCGCAGATGTGCCGGCAGCAGGAAGGATCCGACCGGAAAATTTTCGTCCCCTGCATCCTTGCCGGACGGAGTCTCCACACCGGTCGCAGCAAGACGCGCGGCATTGGCCGCGTCTGCCCGCAGCGCAGAGCTTCCAGCATCCTGACTTTCCACAACCATGCGGCCGTCTGAACCCCCAAGGCGAGTCAACGCAGGCGCACGCTATCGCGTCCCCCGTCCGGCGGCAAGAAACGCAGGCGTGATCACGATTTGCGCCGGTTTCCTCTATAATCAGGGCAAATACCACCTCCACTTGCACAGCCTATCCCCAGACGGGAAATCGGCTTCTCACCTGCCAAGACACACTGAACAGACCCATGTCCTTCCTGACCGATCTCGTCTCGCTGGATCTGACCGCCCTTGCCCTTCTTGCCCTGGCCGCATGGCTTTTCCTGACATGGGGACGGGCGGATTTCTGGAAGGCGGATGTATGGCTTGCACCGGAGCCTGCATCGCCCACCGCGATGACCAGTTCGGTGACAGTCGTCATCCCGGCCCGGAATGAGGCGGAGACGATCGCCCGGACAGTGTCTTCCCTGACGCACCAGACTTTTTCCGGCCCCTTGCGGATCATCGTCGTCGACGACCAGAGCACGGATGCCACGGCAGCGGAGGCGGAAGGCGCTGCCACCAATCATGTGCCGGTCGAAACCGTATCCGGCACGGCGCTTCCGCCCGGCTGGTCCGGCAAGGTATGGGCCATGGCACAGGGATTGGAACGCGCCACATCCGACGCGCAACAGCCCGACTACATTCTCTTTACCGATGCGGACATCGAGTATCGGCCTGCGACACTCGACAAGATGGTGCGTAAGGCCGACGCGGACGGCCTGACCTTTGTTTCGTTCATGGCGCGGCTGGATGCCCGCGGGATCTGGGGCAAGCTGCTGATCCCGGCATTCATCTACTTTTTCCAGCTCATCTACCCGTTCAAGCGCGCCAACACCCGATATGACAGCCTTGCCGCGGCAGCAGGGGGCTGTTTCCTGGTGCGGCGCGAGGCGCTGGATGCCATGGGCGGCCTGGCGGCCATCAAGGGTGAAATCATTGACGACTGCCAATTGGCCCGCGCCCTGAAGCATGCCCGCCCCGCCCATGACACGCTGACCACCCTCACCCATGACGTGACCTCCCTGCGGGACAACAGGGCGCTGGATAGCATTTGGAACATGGTGGCCCGCACGGCTTTCACGCAGCTTGCCCATAGCTGGTTGGCGCTGGCAGGCACCCTCCTTGGCTTGATGTTGACCTTCATCGTACCCGTTTGGGCGCTGTTCGCATGGGTCACGGGATCCGCACCCTGGCATGACGGCCTGATGGGATGTGCTGCGCTTTTGCTCATGGCTCGGACATACTGGCCGACCGTCAGACTCTATGGGCTGTCCCCTGCGTGGGCGTTAAGCCTGCCCGGCGCTGCCGTGATCTATTGCGGTGCGACCATTACCTCGGCATTCCGGCATGCCCGCGGCTCCGGCGCGCGCTGGAAGGGCCGCAGCTACGCGGCAGGCTGACCCCGCCTACGCACGCCTCCACAAGCCTTCCGCCTCGAACCACGCAAAGAGATCACTCAGGGTCTGGTTGAGCGTGTGGCGCCGCTCCGGCAGCAGATCGCTTGCCTTGGCGAGATCGAAACTGACTGGACGGCGTGCAAGCCGCACGCCCGTGAGTGGCGCCTTGGGCGGGCGGTTCGTCAAGCGACTGAGAATCCCCTCATCCACCAATGCCGCCGCCTCCGCCAGCCAGCCGGGCACCGTAGCCGACGGCATGGTGACACCGCTGCGGTGCTGTAGCCGCGCCAGCAGGTCACCAAGCAGGATGTTGTCACCGCCGAGGAACACCCCGTCAGCCCCTGTCTCGATATCAAGACAGGCTATGAGCCCCGCCGCCATGTCCCGCACATCGGCAATGTTCATCCAACTTTCCAGATAGGCGGGCGTGCGGCCGCACAGAAAATCCAGCACCATGCGGGTCGGTGGCGTGAGGCCCCGGTCCCCCGGCCCCAGAGGCATGGTCGGGATGGCAATGCGGACTGGCATCCCGGCCGCGCGGGCCTGTCGGGCCGCATCCTCCGCTCGCCACTTCGACCGGGGATAGGGCCCCAGCATGGCCTCAAGCGGCAAACGATCCACCTCACGCACGAGCCGCACCTCCCCCCCTGAGGTTCCGCCAATGCGAGTGGTGAGCGAGGAGACATGCACAAAGGCCCCGACGCCTTCAGACCGCGCTGCCGCGAGCATCACCTGCGTCCCGTGCCAGTTGACATCGTCAAACCGGCTGGAAGGAGAAACCCACAGATGGGGTATGGCCGCCAGATGGATGACCCTGGAGACCCCCTGCATGGCTGTTGCGACACGCCCCTCATCGGCGACAGACCCGCACACCCATTCAGCCGGAGAGCCATCCGGCGCCGGCGCCACATCCAGCACCCTGACCCTTGCACCTGCATCAGCAAGCTGTTGAACCACATGGCTGCCGAGAAAACCGGCGCCCCCGGTAACAAGGGTGAGTGCGCTCATTACTTCCGATCCCCATCAGCTTGGGGTCCAGTGGGGACACACAAACCCAGCCCCTCGTCCCATGCCGACGACACCACGACCCGCTCACCCAGAAAGACGGCGGACGTAGCCGCGCCCGGTAGTTCCTCCGCATCCGGATCGATCATGACGAAATTGTCCTGGCCCGCCCGCCGCAACAACACCCGGCTGCCAGGCAACTCACCGAGACCGTTCATGTAGAGAAAGAGATCAAACGGCACAGGGTGGGCCGCGAGGCTGACATCACCCTGGCCCGTGACACTGATATTGTCCGGCCCGCCATCGACTTCCACCGCCGCGAAGTCCGTGTCACCGGACAGCAGATCCTCGAGAGGATAGTGACGGATCTCACCGTCTCGTGACGCGGTCATCAGCAGCGTGTCCGTGGTCTTGTCCAGCGCGACACCGTTGGCAAAGGCCGCGTCGGACACCAGCGTCTTTGTCTCCACCTGACCATCCTGCCTGAAACGCGTGAGCCTGAGGCCGGAGCGGCGCGGCTGTACAATCCGTTCAAGCCAAACGCCCCACGCGCCGCATTGCGTCTGATCGAACGTGAAGATGGCCGTGTCTGGACCAATCAAAGTCACGTCATTGGCACGGCAATAGGCGTCTCCCCGCGCCCGGCCCGCCAGCACCAGCCCGTCCCCCATAAATTCAAGCAGCAGGAGATCGGCCGCTGAATGGTCATGACGGTCAGCGAGGCGATTGACCACGGCAAGTCGCTGTATCTCGCCATCATCATAGAGGCCGATGCCGTGGGGATGCAGGATCACGTCCTCCATACCCCGGGTGACAAGTACACGCGCCTCAATCTCGTCAGGCGTACCCTTCACGAGGCTCGCAATGTCCGTGACGTAGAGATTACCCTGAGGCGGATCCTCACCATGGCGCAGGGCGTCCTGCACTGCGAAACGGTCATAGGCGCTGAGGATGAGACGTTGACGGCGTTGATCCACCGCCAAGTCCTCGATCCCGGATATTGGCGTGCCGTCGGGCGCAAGCACCGCGACCCGGTGGCACTGATAGGCAGGATTTGTGTTGGCAGACGCAGCATAAGCTGACGGCACAAGGCTGAGGCCCGCCGCCAGCACCAGCGCCTTAAGCGACCTTGCTACCGGGCCGCTGATAGCCGCCGCGTACGAGATAGTCACCGAGGCGGCTTTCCACGAGCTGCGCTGACCGGTCCGAATAATCGAAGCGGTTCTTCTCAAAGCCTTCCACAGATTTGAGATAGGCCTCGAAACGCGGGCGCACGGTGTCGAAACCGGGCAGGCCGAGCGAGGTATAGACCCGCTCAAGCTCTTGGAGCGGTGCCCGATCCAGATTCTCATAAGCAATTTCGACCCGTTGCGCCTCAGGAATCGCGGGCCATTGCGCATCTATCAGGCCCATGATGCGCTCATAGACCGATAGCACGGCTTCTTCAATATCCACGTGGTCGTAAGGCTGCAGCGCCAGCTGACGGAACAGTTTGGCGTAGAAGTTCTTCATGCTCTCAAAGACTTCGTACGGATTGCGCCGGATATGGATAAACAACGCATCCGGATAAAGCTTGTGCAGCATTTCAACCCGGCTCGTATAGACCGGGTTCTTGATCAGGAGCCGCTTACGCCCCTGCTGCAGCCACAGCTTCTCCATGAAATAGGTGAAGGTCTCTTGCCACTGACTGATTTCTTCGTCGGTGCAGCCGTCGAAGAACAGGCCGCGGCCCACGAAATGATCGAAGGCCTGCGGGAAATAGATGCCGTGGTAGAAGGAGAGCGGCGACATGTTAGCCAGCGCAATCTCATCTTCCTGCGGACTGTCGGGCCGCACGGGAATGTTGTCGATGTAGCGTGTCTCCGGCAGGGCCCTGTCGATGACCGGTTTCAGCGCCCGCCCGAGCAGGAGCATGTCCCAAGGCAGTCCGGTAGCAACCGGCGGCACGAAGCCAAAATCATCCTGCACCATCAGATTGTAGAGATGGGTGGTTCCACTGCGCCAATGGCCGACGATGAATACTGGCGGCGGCATGCTGCCCGCCTTGGCAAGCTGGCTCCGCGTATACGCCTTTTCAGCCAGGGTAAACGGTGTCCGGCCGATGACGGCACCCAACAGCCCCGCAACGCTCCCCAGCGACCCCGCCGGTATGCCGCCGCTGTCAGCCAGAACGGATGTCAGCGTGCCGAAGTCACTACCGGTCAGAGGATGCATGGGGAACTCAGTTGCTGGAACGGATCGTCAGGTGATTATTGCTGCGTGGCCGCAATGGTGCTGGCCTTGCGCGACAGGGCATCCGCCAGCGGCTCGGCTCCGAGACGCGCCAGAGACGACAGCTCCGACCGGCGGCGCGCTGCCTCGCTGACGCCGTTATAGAGCACATCGGCGATACCCGCACGTCCCTCCTCCGGCGTCCGCACCACATAGTCGAGATTGACCGGTTCGCCCGACTGACGCTGCAGCTCCGTATTGACGACAGTCGCCCCCTTGGGGCCGGGGCTGGTGCCGAGGGTCTTGAAGGTGATCGGCAGCTTCCGCGCAAAACGGCTGACATAATTGGCAATGACAAATTCGCGGTAGGCCGCCACAACCTGCGCCTTGCCCGCATCGTCATAGGACCGGAAAGACGCCGGACCGATGGACTGGGCCGTCAGCGCCGGCAAGTCGTAGGTCTCGTCAACCACTCTGCCGATATAGTCTGAAGCAGCCTCAAGCCCCATGGCTTCGCCATTGGCCATCAGGTGCTCGAGGCCGGCATGAAGCTTGTTCGCAACGGCTGCCGCGTCCTGCGCCCGGGCAGTTGAGCCCAGCGCAAAAAGGGCCGCAAAAGCCATGGCCGCCAATGGCATGATGCGCATGGCCGTGCCGAAACGGGGTTTCACGAAAGCGGAGGGGGAAAAAGCCTTGGTCATATTGTTGTCCAGCTTGATCGCTTTTTGTGGCCTGCGAAAGGCCACGCGGTTAAACAGAATGCCCGCCATTTCGGCGGCTTTTCAGCGTCTCATCGCGGTGCTGTACCGCGCGTGAACCACTGCCCCGCCATCCCTAGCGTTGCATGTAGCGCTCCCACCTAGATTGCACCATAGCCGAATGTCCGCATTGCTGACCAACTCCGCCCGCCTGATCACCCGCCATCCGGCGATTGTGCTGATGCTGCTGGCATTTGCGACGGTTCTGGCCGGCATCTATGCCGCCACTCAATTTCGTGTGAATGCGGACCAGACATCACTTGTGGCCCCGGATTCCGCGTTTCAGATCCGTTTCGGCGCGTTCCGCGATGCTTTTCCGGCCTATCGGCGCACCAGTCTGATTGTGGTGGAGGCTGCCTCACGCCCTGCCGCCATCGCGGCGGCGCAAGACCTGAGCGCGGCGCTGGAGCAGCGCACGGACGTGTTCCAATCGGTCTTCGCCGCGTCGGCACTGCCCTTCTTCCAGAAAAACGGCATCCTCTACCGCAAGACCGATGAGGTCGCTGACCAGCTGGATGCAATCGCCCAGGCCCAGCCTGGCATCGCGCTGGTGCTGCGGCAGAAAGGCCTGGCCGGTCTGCTGGACCTCATCGAACAAGGTGCAGCGGACGCTGCAACCATTTCAGCCGACGGCACCGCCACGCTGCCGGCCCAACTGCAGGCACTGGCCGAAAGCCTGACGCAGGCTGCGCGGCGCACAGCCGAAACGGGGGCACCTCCGCCGCGTATTGAGCTGCCCGGAACCACCACCGAGCCCGGTGAAACCGCCATCGAACTCATCTCGGTACGCATCCGCGAAGATCAAACGGACATGATGTCGCCCAGCAGCAAACTGCAGGTGATCCGCGACACGGCAACCGACCTGGGCCTGACCGAGGACAACGGCATCACCATCCGCCTTACGGGCAATGTGCCGCTGTCGGTCGACGAGCTGAAGCAGGTGCGGCAGAGCCTCGGGCTTGCGGGCACCCTGTCCTTCATCATGCTCGCCCTCGTGCTGGGGCTCGGCGTTCGCTCCACCCGCATTGTCGCGGTAATGTTCCTAACCCTGATCGTCGGCGGCGTCTGGTCCATGGCCTGGGCGATGTTCAGCATCGGGGAGGTCAATATTCTCTCCGCCAGCTTCGCTGTGCTGTTCGTCGGCCTCGGCATCGACTTCGCCATCCACTACGCGTTGCGCGCACAGGAAGATGTCGAAGCAGGCATGGCGACGCCGAAGGCACTGGCGGAAGCGGCGGGCGATGTGGGACCCGCCATCGCCATGGGCGCGGTCACATCCGCCATCGGCTTCCTGTCCTTCATGCCGACCGACTACAAGGGATTTGCCGATCTGGGCGTGATCGCAGGCGGCGGCATGATCCTCGCCTGCCTGGCGGCACTGACGGTGCTGCCTGCTACGCTCAGCCTCATCGGTGTGCCGGACCAGCGCAGCGCGGGCGCGCGGTTCAACCGCACCATCGGACGGCTGTTCGGTGTGAGCCGCATCGTGCCCGGACGGATTGCCATGGCAGCAGGTCTGATCGGTCTCGTATCCATCGGACTTGCCACCCAGGCCCGGTTCGACTTCTCGACCCTCTCCCTCAAGAACAGCAATTCCGAGCCCATCCAGGCACTCGCCGACCTGCAGAACCGCGGCCTTGTGACGGATTACGCCGCCTATGTGGTAACGCCGTCGCTGGAGGATGCCGAGCAGGCGGCAGCGCGCATGGCCGACCTGCCGGTGATCAAACGGGTACAAACCGCCTCAAGCCTGATCCCGCAGGACCAGGACGAGAAACTGGCCGCCATCGAGGAAACGGGTTTCCTGTTCTTTGCCTTGCGCGGCATGCTGGACCGGCCCGCAGCTGAACTCCCCGACACCCTGGCCGTGCCCCTCCCCGATGGACTCGACCCGGCATCAAGGGAGGCGCTGGCGACTCTCAATGAAGCGCTGGCCGCCCTCTCAAAGCCACAGCGGGCAGCACTTAACGGTGCACTGGCAAACCAGCTCACACGCGACATCAGCCTCCTCATGGCGGTGTTCGACGCGGAACCCGTGACCGACCTAGACCAAGTGCCGCAGGGCATGCGTGACCGCTTCATCGCTGAAGACGGGCAAGCCTTGGCCATCGGCCTGCCGGAAGGCGATGTGACCCGCACGCCGGATCTGCGCCTATTCGTAGCGCAGGTGAAGGAGGCCTTTCCGGACAGCACCGGCCGCGCCGTGGTGGAAGCCACTGTCGGCGATGTGGTGGTGGAAGCCTTCATCACGGCCCTGCTGCTGGCACTGGCGGCTGTTTCGGTGATTGTCCTGATCGCCACCCGCAGCATCGTGGATACGGCACTGGTGCTGACGCCGCTGCTGCTCGCCGCCATGGCCACCGCCGCCACAGGTGTTGCAATCGGCATGCCGTTCAACCAGGCCAACATCATCGTGCTGCCGCTGATCATGGGGCTGGGGGTCGACAACGGCATCCACGTGCTGATGCGCTATCGCCGTGACGGCTCCCTTGACGGCATGCTCAAATCCTCGACGCCGCGCGCCATCGTTCTCAGCACGCTGACGACCATCGGTGCCTTCGGTGCCTTGAGCGCATCGGTCCACGCAGGCACGGCGAGCATGGGCGTGCTGCTGACCATCGCCATGCTCTACCTGCTGGTTGCGACTGTCTTCGTGCTGCCGGCCCTGCTCAGCTTGCGGGGGAAGCTGCGCCGCCAATAGGTGTGGAAGCCGATGAAGAGGCAGGCGGCACGGTGTCTTCCTCCGTGTCCCCCTCTTCCACCTCCTCGCCGCGCGGGTCGAACTCGGCTGCAACCGGCGATGTCGGCCGCGCCATACCGACGAAGTCTTCCTTTTCTTCCTCAGGCACGGCAGCACGCTGGCCAATGCGGTAGAACGCATAGGCACCAAGGATGAAGTGCATGGCAGAGACGAAGATGAACTCCGCGGACATGCCGAGCACATTTGTCAGATAGGCCGCACAGATGGGACCAATAGCCGAGCCGATGCCGAACAGCAGCAGCAGACTTCCGGACACGGATACGAAGTCTGACGGGTCCGCGTGGTCGTTGGCATGGGCAACGGCGAGCCCGTAGAGCGAATAGGCGGCGGCGCCGAACATCACGACCAGCAGGAAGGTTAGCGCACCCGGCACAGCAAACAGTGCCATGAGCACGCCGGCCGCTGACCCGAGGAAGGCAACGCCGCCGATTACCTTGCGCCGGTCCATCTGATCCGAGATGCGGCCGAACGGCCATTGCGCCAAGGCACCGGCGACCAGCGCCAGGCTCATGAAAATGGCGATGTCGCCGGACGCGAAACCGAGATTCTGCGCAAAGACCGGGCCGAGGGTGCCGAAGGCCCCGTTGGCCATGCCAATGAGAAACACGCTGACCGCCCCCACCGGCGACAAATTGATGATCGACCGGAGATTGAGGCTCACCTGCTCCGGCGGCTCAGGCGCCGGAAGGCGGGTAAGTGCAGTCGGGATGTGCGAGATGGAAAACAGAAGACCTGCGACCACGAACAGCGTGATCTGCATCGGGTCGAACAGGGTCAGCGACATCTGACCGGCGGTAATCGCCCCCAGATAGATAATCATGTAAACTGAAAAGACGCCGCCCCGCGTGTCATTGGTGACGCGGGAATTGAGCCAGCTTTCGATCACCATGGCGGACCCGGCGATGGAAAAGCCGATGACGAAACGCGCTGCGAACCACATCACCGCTTCGATGATCATGCCTTGCAGAAGCATGCTGGCGGCAGCCAGTGAGGCGATGACACCGAATGTCCGGATATATCCTACGCGCCGCAATGCAATCGGAATGAGGTAGCAGCCCGATACGAAACCCAGCGCATAGGCCGTGCCCATGAAGCCGATAATGACATCGCTATAGCCTTCCAAACTGGCGCGGATCGGCACGAGAAGGCCCTGCTGGCCGGCGGCCAGATACATGAGCAGGGTGGACACGAGAAGGACGGTGATCGGAAGAACGCTCTTTCGCATGCTGGCCTGTCGGTTGGTGATCGTCGGAATTGTGTGGCGCGGGAGGCAGAACACCCCTTGGCGCACCCTGCCCTGACATTGTGTAATGCAGGAAAACTATGGAGGTTCCGCGGCGGATGTCGGGCAAATCAGTGAAGGATGGGTCTGGGACCGGAAAGTCAGTAGGGCTTTTTGTGACCTGCCTGGTCAATACCATGCGTCCGCGTGTGGGCTTTGCCACTCTCAAGCTCCTTGAGGAGGCGGGCTTCGAGGTAACCGTACCTGCGGGCCAGACCTGTTGTGGCCAACCCAACTACAATGCGGGCGACCGGGAAGCCGCAAAGGACTTCGCAAGACGCTTCGCGCGGGAGTTCTCCCAATTCGACCATGTGGTCGCCCCCTCCGGCTCCTGCGCAGCGATGATCCGTGTCCACCACCCGCGCCTGTTCGACGCCGACGACCCGGACAAGGAGCTGGTGGACGCCGTGGCGGCCCGGACCCACGAGTTGACGTCCTTCCTCACCGATGTGGCCGGCGTCCGTACAACCGGTACCGCCACCAGTGAAACACTGACCTATCACGACTCATGCTCTGGCCTGCGGGAACTGAAAGTGAAGCAGCAGCCCCGCACGCTGCTACGCGCGGCCGGTGCCGAGATCACCGAAATGGAGGATGCTGAAGTCTGCTGCGGCTTCGGCGGCCTGTTCTGCGTGAAATATCCGGACATCTCCGGCGAGATGGTGCGCAAGAAATCAGACGAAGTGGTGAAGTCCGGCGCCGGCGCAGTTGTGACCGGTGACGTTGGATGCCTGCTCAATATCGAAGGCGCCCTTGCCCGCCGCAATGACCCAGTGAGGGCATACCATGTGGCTGAAGTGCTGGCGGGCATGACCGATGACAAGCCCCGGAATGAGGATGACGCCTGATGCATGTGACATCCGACAAGTTCAGCGACAATGCCCGCGCCGCCATTGCTGACCCGCAGCTCCAGACGGGACTGTTTGTGTTCGGCAAGATCTTTCCGCTGCTGCGGGAAGCGACCGTCGGCAAGCTGCCCGAGTTCGATGCCCTGCGCGATGCGGCCAAGGACATAAAGGTCCACACCCTCAACAATCTCGGTACCTATCTCGAGGCATTTGAGGCACGGGTGGAGGAAGCGGGCGGTCGGGTGCATTGGGCCCGCACCGCCGAAGAGGCCAACACCATCGTTGAGAAGCTGTGCGCGGAGGCCGAAGCCCGCAACATCATCAAATCCAAGTCGATGGTGACCGAAGAACTGGAGCTCAACGATCACCTCATCGGCAAGGGCTACAACGTCGTCGAGACGGATCTGGGCGAGTACATCATCCAGCTCCGCAAGGAAAAACCCTTCCATATCGTCGGCCCTGCGCTGCACCTGACGGCCGGCCAAGTGTCGGAGACCTTCTACGAAGCACACAAGCCGCTGGGACGCACGGAGAAGGTGGAAGACAAGGTGAAGCTGGTGGAAGAGGCCCGTATCGTCCTGCGCGAACGCTTCAAGCAGGCGGATGTGGGGATCACCGGCGCCAATTTCCTCGTGGCCGAGACCGGCCAGGTGGCGATCATCACCAATGAGGGCAATGCTGACCTCACGGCCACTCTGCCGAAGCGTCACATCGTGGTGACGGGTATCGAGAAAATCGTCCCGACCCTGGATGATCTGTCCGTGTTCCTGCGCATCCTGCCGCGCTCGGCCACGGGACAGGAAACCTCGAACTACGTCTCGCTCTATTCGGGGCCCCGCCGCGCCCGCGACGCCGATGGACCGGCACAGTTCGACATCGTGCTGGTGGACAATGGCCGCACCGACATGCTGGGCACACCTGTGGAAGAGATGCTGCGCTGTATCCGCTGCGGGGCGTGCCTGAACGCATGCCCGGTTTTCACCACCGTCGGCGGGCAGAGCTATGGGTCGGTTTATTCAGGTCCCATGGGATCGGTATGGACACCAGCCCTGGCAAGCGTCTCAAGCGCGGCCAAGCTGCCCAACGCATCCAGCTTCTGCGGCAAATGCGAGGAGGTGTGCCCGGTGCGCATTCCCCTGCCCTCCATGATGCGCCACTGGCGTGAAAAGGAGTTTGAGGCGCATCTGACACCTGCCGGGCAACGCTGGGGCCTCGGTATCTGGGCCTGGCTCGGCCGCCACCCTTCCCTCTATCGGACGGCAACCAATCTGGCGGGCATCGGCCTGCGGCTGATGGCCCACACCCGCAATGGGCGCCGCATGGTAACAAAGCTGCCCTTCATCGGCAGCGGCTGGACCCAGTCGCGCGACCTTGCTGCACCACCCGAGCCAAGCTTCCTGAGCCAGTACCGGGAGGGCCGCCGCCGATGAGTGACGCGCGCAATGCCATCTTCGCGAAGATCAGGAAGGCGGAAGCCGGCCGCACAGCCTGCGACCCTGCCGAGGCGAAAGCCCGGCTTGAGACGCCCCCGCCGCAGCCGGTCCCTGCAATCGCCCAACCAAGTCCCGACACGCTGACAAAGGCCTTCATCGCCAAGGCCATGGAACTCGGCTGCACGACCGCGGGGTGCCCCAGCCTGGACGCGGTGCCGGGCACAGTGAAAGCCTATCTCACGGAGCAGGAGCAATCGGCGGACGTGACGGTCCCAGATAGTTGCGAATTGAGCAGTCTCGACTGGGCCGGTTCCGGGGTCACCGCCTCACGCGATCTTTCCCGCGAGGCCTTGGACGGACGGACGGGGATCACCCGCGCCCTGGCAGGGGTTGCGGAGACCGGGGCCGTTGCCGTGGCGGCCAGCGACACCTTTCCGGTGAGCCTTGGCCTCCTTCCGGACCGGCACATCATTGTTCTGACCACAGATGAACTGGTTGGAGGCTACGAGGATGTCTGGCGGCAGGCCCGTGCCGCGCGAGACAACCAGGGCATGGCCCGGTCGCTGATTTTCGTTGGCGGCCCCTCCCGCACCGCCGACATCGAGGCAACGCTGGTGATGGGCGCCCATGGCCCCCGAGCCGTACACATCATTTTGGTCAGCGCATGAAAAAGCCCGCGCCAGATGGCGCGGGCTCTTTGTCGTTGCGTGAGGAACCTGACGCCTAGACCGCTGGCGCGGCCTGTGCTGCTGCCAGATGATCCTGAAACACCTGGCGGTAGGTTGAGGCCGGTGCGAATTTGAGCTGCTTGCGCACCTCTTCAAGGGGGGCAGCCAGCAGGCCTTCCCAATCTTCCGCAGCCCACCAGGTCGCGCTCCGCCCGTTCCGGTAGCCTTCCCAGATCGCCTTCCAGATGCGCTTGTCACCCGATTCACGGACGCCGCCGCGCGCACCGAAATAGATGATCATGGCGATACCGATATTGCCGAGTTGGGCATAGGTGAAGGCCAGCAGCGACAGTTCTCCCAGCCCGTCGCGGCCATAGCCGGTCGTGACGTGCCACAAATCATGCATGTCGCGGGTGCGGGCAGCGTAGAGCGCTAGGTCCGGATCCTTGATGATCCGCCCGCCCTTCACGCTGGCATCGGTGAGCCCGTCAGCGCTGAGGTTTTCGCGCTCGACAAACTCGAGATAAGCGCGGCCGAGGGAGCCGTCCGGGAGGGCCCGCAGCATGTCGCGGTCATTGAGCACATCGGCAAGATCCTGACGCCGGGCCAGAACCCGCCGGCCGACAGCGCTGGTGCAGAAACGGCGGAACCCCTTGTATTGCGACGGACCGCCCATGGCACGGGTGACCCGGAACACCTGGGAGGTGTCTTCCGGGTCCTGCATCAGCGCCCTGATGGCGTGCATGGCGGCACGCGGCTGATACCACTTGCTGTCCTTGATCTCCGGCGCGGTGTCCCTGGGGGCCATGCCTGAAATGTTGTCTGCCATGGCGGCGTCTCCTTCCATACAATTTTGTAAGTAAGATGAGCCTTAACGCAGCGACTTACAAGCGGATTTTACGGACAGGCCCGCAAAATGGCTCTGTCACTGCTGCTGCATACCCTCGACCAGCGCATCAGATGCGGCGAGCTGGCGCTCCTTTACACCCGCATCCACCCCGGTAATCGACGCGCTAGTGGCGGCTGCCTCGAAATCCGCCGCCATGCGGTCAAACCGTGCCTGGGCCGGGTCCTTGAACTCAGGATGAGTGAAGGCATAAAGCCGGTTTTCGAGGATGCATTCCACGACACGCTCGCCTACGACTTCCGCAGGAATACCGGCCGCGACCGCCGTGTTGGCAGCGGTGATGGTGTCATCCTCAACGGCGTCGTCGCCATATTTGTCTGTGGAGCGTGTGCGGCGCGAATTGGCGATCTGCGTGGCGACAAACCCCGGGCACAGGACTGATACACCGATGCCGAACGGATCAAGCTCCATTGAAAGATCCTCGGACATGCCGACCACCGCATATTTGGTTGCGGTATAGGGCCCGAAGCCCGGCACCGGCACCACGCCGGCCATGGACGCCGTATTGACCACATGACCGCCTTCGCCATGCTCCTTGATCAGCGGTACGAAGGCCTCAATGCCCCAGACAACGCCCTTCAGATTAACGTCGATGGACCATTCCCAATCCTGCGGCGAGATTTCATCCATCGGCCCGCCGGCACCAATGCCTGCATTGTTGCAGACAATGTGCACCTTGCCGAAACGGTCGATGGTCTTTTTCGCGGCCGCCTGCATGGCGTTGCGGTCGGATACGTCCAGCACCACGCCATCCACCTGGGCATTTGTCTTTGAGAGAAGCTCGATCGCGGCCTTGAGAGGGGCTTCCTCGATGTCGGCCAGCATGACATTGGCGCCGCGCGCTGCGAAGCTCTTGGCCATGGCGAGCCCGATGCCACTGGCACCGCCGGTGATGAACGCTGTCTTGCCCGCAAAATCCGTGATCGGCATTGGCCGTACTCCCTTACTTCAGTCTTTGGTGTCGGCCTTTGTGGCCGTTCAGTCGTCGGTGAGGCCGAGGCCAACCGACAGAAATTCCATCAGCGCATCCACGGCGGCGCCGGGCTCCGTGTCATCACGCACCGCGCGGAGGCCCGCCTGGCGCATCATGCCGGGAATGGCAAACCCGATGAACGCAGTGTCGACACCAGGCCGCAAACGCCCTTCTGCCTGCCACCCCGCCAGACGCTCCGCCCACTGCTCACCCCAGCGCTGCATGAGCACCGCACCACCCTCGCCGCCATCAATGACGCTGATATCCGTCAACGCGGCGGCCATTAGGCCGGGATTGGCTTCGGCGAACTGATAGGTGCGCTCCATCGTGCCGCGGATCGACTCATAGGGCGGCGCATTCTCGGACACACCTTCCTCAACGAACGCTTCAAGCGTTTCAGCGGCTTTCTCGGCAAAGGCGAGGAAGCAATCCTGCTTGTCCTTGAAGTGAAGGTAGAAGGTGCCGTGCCCCACCCCGGCGGCGCGGGAAATGTCCTGCGGCCGCGTGGCGTGGAAGCCCTTTTCCACGAACAACGCTTCCGCCGCTGCCAGCAGCCTCGCCCGCGTGTCGCCGCGCGCCTGGCCCCGCCGTGCCCGCGGCTCGGGCGACACGGTCGCGTCGGCAGCCGGGGTGTCGGTTGTGGTCAAATCGCTCATGGGGCAAGTCTCACCTTGTCTGACAGTTTGTCAATTCAAAAGAAAACCGGCCGCTACTCTGAAAGCAGCGGCCGGTTCACGTCGTTGGGATGGATCAAGCAGATCAGGTCCGATAGCTCGGGTCCTTACGGTCCAGCTTGCGCAGGATCGGCGGCCAGACGAGCGGGCTGGCGGAGCCGTCGAACAGCACTTCGCTCTGATGATGTGCCTTGTCAGGCGTGCCCTGCGGCGGCGTATTGACCTTTACACCCCCGGACAGCGCGCGCACCTGCATGGTGCAGGCCCGCTCCAGGTAATACATGGCAAGGAAGGCAGCTGGCACGTCCGGACCGACCGTCAGGGTGCCGTGATTTCGCAGCAGCATGAACTGCTTGTCGCCCAGATCCTGAACAATGCGTTCGCGCTCGTCATGGTCCAGCGCCACGCCTTCATATTCATGATAGGCGATCTCGCCGCACTGCATGGCGTGCTGGGTGATGGGCATCAGGCCGTCAGCCATGGAGGACACGGCCACGCCATCATCCGTATGCAGATGCATGACGCACTTGGCATCCTCGCGCGCCATGTGAACGGCTGAATGGATAGTGAAGCCGGCCGGGTTGATGTCATAGGGGCTGTCCATCACCTTGTTGCCGTCCTTGTCCACCTTGACCAGGGACGAGGCTGTGACCTCTTCGAACATCATGCCGAAGGGGTTCAACAGAAAGTGATGCTCCGGACCGGGAACGCGGACGGATAGATGAGTGAAGAGCAGGTCATCCCAGCCGTAATCGGCCACGATGCGGTAGAGCGCAGCAAGGTCCACGCGGGCCTGCCACTCCTCAGGCGACACCCTGTCCTTCACGGACTCGACATTGTGCGCGTCCGGCACGTCAAACTGTACAGCCATGGATCCCTCCAATCATTCAGCCGCAGATTTGAGCGGCTGAGTTTCAAAAATCTTGCCCGGGTTCAGAACGCCCTTGGGGTCGAGCGCCTGCTTGATCGCCCGCATGGTAGCGATTTCTTCCGGTGAGCGTGTAAAGCCCAGATAGGGCAATTTCTCAAGCCCCACACCGTGTTCGGCAGAGACCGACCCGCCACGCGAACGCAGGGGCTCGTAGACGCACGCCTCGACGCTGCGCCGGGCTTCAAGGCTGTCATCGCCGACACCGGCCACCACATGCAGATTGCCGTCGCCGAGATGGCCAAAAATCATCGCCGTGTGGTCCGGATAGCGGTCCGTGAGGCGGGCCTTCATCTCGGCCACATAGGCTTCCATGTCTTTGACCGGGAGGCTGACGTCAAAGGTGAAGATCGGCCAGTTCTGCGCCACCTGCCCCACATCGTCGCGGATGGCCCACATGCGGTCGCGCTCCGCCTGGCTCTTGGCCAGCACCGCGTCACTGATGAGCCCGGCCTCGAAGGCATCTTCGAGCGCGGCTTCGAACCGCGCCGTGTCCTTGTCCTGATCAGCCCCCATGGCCTCGATCAGAACATAATAAGGATAGTCCTGGGAGAGCGGCGGCGTATGGGGCGCGGGCTCAGTTGTCAGCAATTTGTAGAAGTCCTGCCACAGGCACTCAAAGGCCGACAGCGTCCCCGCAAGGCGGCGGTCCATAAGGTCCAGCAGCTTCGGAAGCTTGTCGAAATTCTCCACCGCCACAAAGGCCGTATCCTGACTGTCGGGCTTGCGGCGCAGACGCACCACGGCGCGGGTGACGATGCCGAGCGTACCCTCCGAGCCGATGAACAGCTGCTTCAGATCATAGCCCGCATTGTTCTTGATCATCTTGCCCAGGGACGACAGCACGGTGCCGTCTGCCAGCACGACTTCGAGGCCGAGCACCATGTCGCGCATCATCCCGTAGCGGATGACGCGGTTGCCGCCGGCATTGGTGGAGATATTGCCGCCAATGGTGGCGGACCCCCGCGCCCCCAGATCAAGCGGCAGGATCAGGCCATGGGTTTCGATCTCTTCCTGCACCGCCTGCAACACGGCCCCGCTCTGCAGCGTCGCCGTGCCTGCGATCTCGTCGATTTCCTCAATGGCATTTATCCGCTCAAGGGACAGGGCAAGCTCGCCATGTTCCACATTCGCGCTTTCGACAAGACCAGTGAGCCCGCCCCAGGCGACGATCGGCTGACCTGCCGCATGGCACAGGCGCATGACCTCCGCCACTTCCTCGGTTGAGGCAGGGCGCAGCACCATGGGCGGGGTGCCAAGATGGCTCCACCCCGACGACGCCTTGGCTTCCGCATCCGCCCCTTCGAGATAGCCATTGGGGCCCAGCAGCTCCTTGAGCTGGTCGATCAACGCGCTCATGCGACACCCTCCCATCTCCCGCCTGTCCGACCAGGATGGCGGGATTGTTTGACGTCACTATAGCGCAATTAGGAGCAGCGCCCTACCTCAGCTCTGCTCCACGCGGGCGCGCGCCACGGCGGATTGCCAGCCCGCATAACGGCTGTCCCGCCAGTCCTTGTCCTGCGCGGGGTCAAAGCAGCGGTCGAGCTTCCAGATGCCTTCCACGTCATCCGTGGATTTGAACAGGCCGACGGTGAGCCCGGCCGCAAAGGCCGCCCCGAGCGACGTGGTTTCAGTCACCGCGGGCCGGGCAATCGGGCGGCCCAACGTGTCGGCCAGGACCTGGCAGAACCAGTCATTGGCCACCATGCCGCCGTCCACGCGCAATTCGGTCGGCGCGGTGAGCCCGGCATTCTTCATGTCTTCCGCCATCGCCAGCATCAGGTCGCGTGTCTGGAACGCAACCGCCTCAAGCGCGGCACGCACGATTTCAGCCCGGCCGGTGTTCCGTGTCATGCCGATGATGGTACCGCGCGCATGCGGATCCCAGTAGGGCGCGCCGAGCCCGGTGAAGGCCGGCACCAGGAACACGTTGGACTTGGGGTCCGCCTCCCGCGCCACCGCCTCGCTTTCGGACGACGTTGCAATGAGCCCCATCTTGTCGCGCAGCCACTGGACGATGGCCCCGGCCATGAAGATGGAACCTTCAAGGGCATAGGCCGGCTCCCCGCCGAAGCGGTAGGCGATGGTGCCGAGCAGCTTGTTGGTGCTGTCCACCTTGGTCGCGCCCGTGTTCACCAGCGCGAAGCAGCCGGTGCCGTAGGTGGATTTCATCAGACCAGGTGCGAAACAGGCCTGGCCGACAGTTGCCGCCTGCTGGTCACCCAGAATGCCCGCCACGGGCAGCGGCGCGCCGAACACGTCCGGTGCCGTGGTGCCAAACATGGCCGACGGGTCCAGCACCCGCGGCAGCATCTCCCGCGGGACACGGAGGAGCTCCAGCAAATCTTCATCCCAGTCCTGGGTCTCGATGTTGAAAAGCAGCGTACGCGAGGCGTTGGTGACATCAGTGGCGTGCACCTCCCCCCCTGTCAGCTTGTAGACCAGCCAGCTGTCGATGGTGCCGAAGCACAATTCTCCCTTCTCGGCCCGCGACCGCGCGCCTTCCACATTGTCGAGAATCCACGCGACCTTGGTGCCGGAGAAATAGGGATCGAGAAGAAGGCCCGTGCGGGACTGGAACAGGGCCTCATGCCCTTCACGCTTCAGTCGTGCGCAGTCTTCCGCCGTCCGCCGGTCCTGCCAGACGATGGCACGGTGGAGAGGCTCCCCGGTCTTGCGATCCCACACCACGGTGGTCTCACGCTGGTTGGTGATGCCGATGGCGGCAATGCAATCGATGCCCTGCCCTTCAATCACCTCGCGGCAAACCGAGAGCGTGTCCTGCCAGATCTCCATCGGGTCATGCTCGACCCATCCGTCATTGGGGAAATGCTGGGTGAGGTCCTTCTGGGCACTGGCGACAGGTACGCCTGCGTCATCGAACAGGATGGCACGCGACGATGTGGTGCCCTGATCGATGGAAAGAATATGCGTCGCCGCCATGCGTTGCCGCCTCCGCTGAAATGCTTGCTCTGCCCGAGCCCTTTGAGCGCCACAGTACACACACCGTGCGCAGCTTCAACATGAAGGCAGCACGCGCTCGACTGCCGTCAACTGGATGATTGCCGGGTGGTCTGCGCCATGATCCAGGCCGCGAAATCTGGCGCGGCATCCGTTGCGGTGAAGGCTGTGATCGCCGGTGTGTCATATGGATGGTTCGCCGCAATCATGTCCATTGCGGCGGCGACACATGCAGCCCGCGTCTTGAACAGCACCGCGACCTCAGCCTCTTGCTGGAGGGCGCCGTCCCATTCATAGATCGCTTCCATCCCCGGCAGCATGTTGGCGCATGCCGCAAGCCGCGCCGCCACAATGGCTTTGGCAAGCTGCCGCGCCACCTCCACGGACGGTGTAGTGGTGTAGATAAAAACGATGCTCTCTTCAGCCACGTCATCGGTCATTCGTCGCTCTCCGGGTCATCCCTGCCTTGTATCCGGTGGGCAATGCCCCATTTGCCCCCCGGGATGCGGGCCGGCTGTTCACCCATGATCACCTGCCTGCACCTTTGGCTAATCAGGGCATTTCATCCGTTTCCGTCCCGTTCCGCCTGATATAGTGTCCGCCGACACCTGAGGGCCACCCAGATCAGCAGAATAATGGCATCCACAAAAATCGCATTCGTCGCCAGCCCGCATGAGGAAGCGCAGGACGCTTTCACACGCCTGACCCACCGCTACGGCAATGTGGATCCGGCTGATGCCGACGCCGTGGTGGCGCTGGGTGGCGATGGGCTGATGCTGCAGACCCTGCACGGGCAGCTTGGCACCGACCGGCCCATTTTCGGGATGAACCGCGGGTCCGTCGGCTTCCTGATGAACGACTATTCGGAAGAGGATCTGCCCGCGCGCATTGAAGCAGCGGAACAGACGACCATTCATCCCCTGCGCATGCGCACCGAGGATGAGGACGGCAACCTCCATGAGGCGCTGGCCATCAACGAGGTGTCCATGCTGCGCGAGACCTACCAGGCCGCCAAGCTGCGCATCTCGATCGACGGCAAGACGCGGATGGAGGAACTGGTCTGCGACGGACTGCTGGTGGCGACACCGGCCGGGTCCACCGCCTATAATCTCTCCGCCCACGGACCGATCCTGCCGCTGGGTGCACAATTGCTGGCGCTCACCCCCATCAGCGCCTTCCGCCCCCGCCGCTGGCGCGGCGCCTTGCTGCGCCATGACGCCTGCGTCCGCATTGATGTGCTTGAGCCCGGCAAGCGGCCGGTGAGCGCAGTGGCCGACCACCAGGAGTTCCGCTCCGTGCGCTGCGCCCATATCGAAGAAGCGGCCAATATCAGCCTGCACATGCTGTTCGACAAGGACCGCAATCTCGACGAGCGCATCATCACCGAGCAGTTCCTGCCCTGATGAGCGGTTCCACGCCCGAGACGAAACCAGCCGCCGACAGCATGGCCGCCGTGGCGGCCGGCGGGCTTGCCCTGCCCGGCTCGACACCGCCTGCCCACAAGACTGTCGCCCTGACCCTGACAATCGCGACTGCGGGCGGTGCCCTGTTCGCGATCGCCGGCGCACCGCTGGCGTGGATGCTCGGGGCGATGTTCGTGACGACCGGCACTGCCATGGCGGGGCTGGCAACGCTCGGCGTCTATGCCTGGCTGCGAACCACGATGATCGCCGTGCTTGGCGTCATGCTCGGCAGCGCTTTCACTCCGGACCTGCTGGCGCAGATCCCCGGCTGGTGGCCGGATGTGCTGGCCCTCGGCGTGTTCGTGGCACTGGTTACGGCTATCGGCTTTTGTGTGTTCCACTGTGGGGCCGGCTACGACACGACCACCGCCTATTTCTCGGCGACGCCAGGCGGGCTGTCCGAAATGGCCATCATGGGCCATGAGCTGGGCGCGGATATCCGGACCATCAGCCTGATCCATGCGACGCGCATCCTCGTGGTCGTGGCAACGATCCCTGTGTACTTCCGCGTCATTGAAGGGCTCGAAATCCCCGCCTTGCCGCGCGATGTTGGCTCGCTGATCAATCTCGACCCGGGCGAAGGGGCCATTCTGGCCGCCTGCGCTTTGCTGGGCGTCCCGATCGGCAAGGTCAGCCGGGTGCCGGCCGGGGCCCTCATCGGCCCCATGGTCCTGAGTGCAGCGGTGCATCTGGCGGGCTGGTCCAGCGCCAAGCCGCCTGCAGAAATCGTCGCCGCCGCCCAGGTGGTTGTCGGAGCATCCATTGGCTGCCGGTTCGCCGGGCTGACCTTGCGCGATGCCCGCCGGATTATCTCCGCAGGCCTGGTTTCCGGGCTTTTGATGGTGGTCGCCGCCGCATTGACAGCCTATGGCCTCGCCGACATTCTCGGCAGGCCTGCCGACGTGCTGGCACTATCCTTCGCCCCCGGCGGCCTGGCCGAAATGGCCCTTATTGCCCTGATCCTGGGCATCGACACGGCATTCGTCTCAGCCATGCATGTGATGCGCATCGCGATGGTCGTTATCGGCGCGCCGCTGGTCTTCAGACTGAAAAATGGTCAGAAAGACTGACCCAAAAACCCGCGCAATTGAGCGAAAAACACAGCAATTGCGAGCCAAAATCAAATTTAGATACGAATTTAAGTTTTTGATTTAACGGCACTTTATGGACGGGCGGCAATACTGCGGGCCTAGCAGAGAAAATTCTTAGCGGTGCCCGGGTGGCGATTGCCATGGAAACTTACGACTTTTCACGCCTGTCGGTTTTGATTGTGGATGACAGCACCCACATCCGCCGTCTCGTGCGCGCCATACTCGTCGCCTTCGGCTGCAAACATATTCACGAGGCCTCTGACGGCCCCAAGGCATTGTCCCAGCTGCGCGGCAGCAATATCGACGTCATCATCATGGACTGGATGATGGACCCGATGGACGGCATCGAGCTGACCAAGGCCATCCGCTCAAGCGACAGCCTGCCGAACCCGTACATTCCGATCATCATGCTGACCGGCCACAGCACCATGAACTGCATCCTGGAGGCCCGTGAATCCGGCGTAACGGAATACCTGGCCAAGCCCATCACCCCCAAGGGATTGATGGACCGGCTGCAGCTGGTGATTGCCAAGCCGCGCCCGTTTGTCCGGACCAAGACGTTCTTCGGACCGGACCGGCGGCGCAAGGACAGCTCGTTCTACCGCGGCCCAAAGCGCCGCGAGGATGATGGCGGCACGATCGAGATTGATGATGTAGAGGGAGCTGCCTGACCGGCATCAAGGCACATGGCAAAGCAACCCAAGAAACAGGCCCGCCAGGAGCCGATCGAGTACATCACGCCGCCCAACACCCTGCGTGCAAAGCTCAAGGCTGACCGCCCGGCTGTTGATGATCCGTTGGCCGCCGCCGAGCGGGCTCTCAAGATCCTGGCACCGGAAACCGAAGAGTGGGTGGATCAGGAGATCAACCGTCTCCAGAAATGCCGCCAGGTCTTCGCGCAGAAGCCGAACGACGAGAAAGCCCTGCACGCCCTGGCCGGCGCGGCTATGGACGTGAAAGGCCTTGCGGGCCTGACCAACAATAAGGCGGCTGACAAGTTCGCAACCAGCCTCGTGGCCCTGGTGACCGATCCCAGCAAGTGCGCGCTCGGCCAGGCCGGCCTCGTGGAGGCGCATGTGGACGCCATACGCGCTACCCGCGAGCCATCCTACGACGCCAGCGTGGCTGATGCCCTGGCCGCCGAACTGGCAGCGCTGTCATCGGCCTGCATTACCGCTGCCAACAAAATGGCCAAGAGCGCCTGACACACGGCAGCGCCGCTCCGCGCAGCTAGTTCATGTCCTTCATGCTGATCGCGGTCAGGCTGTAGCCTGCTTCGGCGGGGATGGTCAGCATCATTTCCCCGTCCCTGTCTTCCACCTGCGGCTCGACGGTTACGATCGGGCGCGTAAGCGCAGCCTCCATGGCGTCGGCGACCGTCTTGCTCTGCGCAAGCATCTCCAGGTTCATCCGCGTGGGGAAGATGATGGTGCGCTTGCCGGCCTTGGCCTCCTCCAGCGCATCCGACGGATTGATCCATACGGAATCCACCCCTTCCGACCCATCATGCATGGCGACATGATCAGCCGGCGCCACCGCCAGGTAGAAATGGGTATCGAAGCGCTTGGGCATCATCTTGGGCGTGATCCAGTGCGAATAGGGCTGCAACAGATCACAGGCGATACGCAGCTTCTCCCGCGTCAGGAAATCGCCGATGGCCAGCTCGCCCTTGTCGAGCTTCGGCCGGTCACCCTCAAGCGCCGACAGACGCTCACCGTCGATCAGCCCGCCGCTTTCATCGCGGGCGAGCAACACGCCGGATTCTTCGAAAGCCTCACGCACCGCGGCCACGCGCAGGGCCAGAAGCGTGTCGTCCAGATCATTCGCGCCGTCACACAGGCCGCGCACTTCGGGCGCGGTGTCACCGATGGCGAGCTTGCCACCGGGGAACACGAGCGCGCCTGACGCAAAATCGATCTGGTGATGGCGGACCACCATGAAGACCTCAAGCCCTGACGGGCCATCACGCAGCATCAGGATTGTTGCTGCGGGGATGAGGGGCTTGTCAGTCGTCCTGGCGTCATCGGTCATGTCATGGCTCCCCGGATACGGCCACGCGGACCGCCGGAATAGAGCCATATCCCGTCATTCCCCGTGAGCGCCCGTTAACTTTTGTTTTGTAGCGTAATCCGGCGTCCGGGCGCGCGTGACGACGCGGGCCGGAGCATTCCGGTGCAAAGGGCTTCGACACGTCATGTATCGCAATTCCTTCCGTCTCACCAATACCGAGATCGACGAGGCCTTTGCCACGCGGCAGTTCCGCCTCGTCTTCCAGCCCAAAATCGACCTCACCACATCACGCATGGTGGGCGTCGAGGGCTTCGCGCGCTGGCAGCACCCTGAATTCGGCGTCATCCCCCCGGCCCTGTTCCTCCCCGTCCTTGCCCAACAGGGGCGTAACCAGGAACTCACGCGCTTTGTGCTGGCAGAAGCCATCAGCCTGCTAAACGGATTTCCGCAAGGCGATGACGGCTTCACCGTGTCGGTCAATGTGGCCCCGGACGAATTGGCGGACGGCTCCCTGCCCGTCTCCATCCGCCTTGCGCTCACGTCTGCCGATCTCGATCCTTCCCGCCTGGTGATTGACCTGCCGGAACGCGGCCTCGCTACCGCGCCGGACAGGGCACGGGACACCATCCATGCCTTGCGGCAGATCGGTGTCGGTCTTGCCATTGAGTGCGCGCCGGAACCGCACCTGGACTTTGCCGCAGGCGACCCGCCTTTCGACGTGGCAGCCTTCCGTGAGCTGAAGATCGGCGGACAGGCCATTATCCAGTTTGCCAGCCGGCTGGAGGGTACCGGCCTCGGTCTCCTCAACAAGCGCATCGCCTTTGCCCGCAACCATGGCATGACGACAACGGCCGTCGGTGCCGAGACCGCCGAGAGCCTGGGAACGCTCCAGCGGCTCGGATTCGCCCAGGTGCAGGGCAACGCTATTTCGCAGCCCCTCATGCCCCAGGACCTCGCGCATTTCGATGCCGAGACCACCATGGCGGGACTGGTCAATTCGACGCAGGAACGCCCAAAGAAAAAGAGCCCGGCGACGCCGCCCCCGGAGAGCCTTGCAGCACAGCCTTCCGCCCCGCGCGCCAAGGTGCAGGTCGTGCGCGGCAAGGCCAGCGTTGAACTGATGACGCAGGGGAATGAAGAGACGGCAACACGGATCTACCGCCTGAGCATTCCCAAGCCTGACAACGCCGTACCCGGAAGGCCAGACGCCGAGGATGCCGAACCCCGCAGCTTCATGTCCCGCCTGCAGCGCAGCCTCGCCCGGTCACTGAACCTCTAGCGGCTTGCAGTGCACCGCGCATAAGCGCCATCTTCCCCGCAGAACGTGACACGGCAAAATGCCGAGATGACCCAGCGAGGACGCCGATGGACCTGCCCGCCACCCAATACACACCCGTTACCTTCACGCCCGAGCAGGTGGCCCTGCGCGACCATTTCCGCAAATACATGATGGCGGAACTCGACCCGCAGACAGGCGACTTCGAGAATGGCGGCAACCCCTACCCCTTCATGAAGAAGATGACGGCCGATCTGGGCCTCGCCGCTGACGCGGACAAGCTGGAACAGACAGGCGGGGTGAAATCCGAAGGCAACGGCGACCGCAAGAATGATCCCGACGCGGCTGCGCTGATGCGCTTTGCCCGCACCCAGATCCAGATCGAAGTCGCGCGCGTCAATCCCGGCTTTGGTCTTTCCTGGGGTGCGAGCATCGGCCTCTTCGGCTCCAATGTCCGCAGCAAGGGCACGCCTGACCAGGTGAAGAAATACGTGCCGGATGTGCTGCGCGGCGACAAGGTGGGCTCATGGTGCCTGACCGAACCGGGTGCCGGCTCGGACGCCTTCGGTTCCATGAAGACCACCGCCCGCCGCGATGGGGACGACTATATCCTCAACGGCAGCAAGACCTTCATCACCAATGCGCCTTATGCGGACTACTTCCTTGTCTACGCCCGCAACCAGGAAGACGGTTTGATCCAGGCCTTCATCGTCGAGCGCGACTACAAGGGCGTGGACACCTCCAAGCCCTTCGACAAGATGGGCATGAAGTCGTCGCCCACGGGCATGGTCTATCTCGATGACGTCCGGGTGCCGGCCGAAAATCTCCTGGGTGGCGGTCAGAAAGACCGCGACCATGTGCGCAAGTCACTCGCCTCCGAACGCATCGGCATCGCCGTCATGTCCTATGCCATCGCCGAGCGCTGCTACGACATTGCCGTTGACTACGCCAAGACCCGCGAGCAGGGAGGCCAGCCGATCGGCAATTACCAGCTCGTGCAGCAGCGCCTGGCGCGGATGTATGTGGATCTGTCGAACTCCCGGCGCATCGTCTATTCGAACGAGGAGATGGACATTCTCGATGCCTGCGCAGGCAAGCTCTATGTGGCTGAAGCGGGCACGCGGGTGGCCATGGAGGCGATCCACATCCTCGCGGGCAATGGCTACATGGCGGAGTATGTTGTGGAACGGCTGGCACGCGACGCGAAGCTGCTGGAACTCGGCGGCGGCACCACCGAGATTCAGATCCTCACGATCGGCAAGGCCATCATGGCTGCGCAGTAAGCCCTGTCACACAGCAGGCGGGTGGCAATCAGGCTGATGCGGCGCGGACCGCGTCAGCCGCTTCCCCCTCACGCTGGGCGATGATCTGCTCCTGCCGGGCAATCTGGTAGAGCAGGAAATCCAGATCATCATTCTTGAGCCCGTCGGGCTGGGTCAGAATGCGCTCGATGATCTGGCGGCGGAAATGCTCACGGTCGAGCACTTCTTCCGACCGCACCATCTCGTGATAGACATCGACGGCAATGCGCAGGGGCAGATAGAGATCCTGGCTGAGACGCGCCTGCTGGAACAGAGCTCGCAGGCCAAGCCGGCCCGCATCATGGACCAGCGTCCAGGCGCGCTCCGGGCTGATCCGGGCAAGCTGTGCGAGCGCATGCTCCACGAATTTCATTTCGCCGAGACAGGCCGCACGCACGATCAACGTGCCGGACAAGCGCCCCGCCCCCTGCAGATGGCTCATCAGCAGGGCGAAATCCTCGATGCTGTCGAGCCCGTCAAACAGCTTGATGGTGACGCTTTCCCGCGCTTCGAAGGCGAGGCGCTCGGCAATGTCATTGCCCACCCCGCCCCGCGCAACGAGACGGTTCTTCATCTCGTCTGACACAACGGATACCAGGCGCTCGACGACCGTGAGCGGCAGCGCCTTGCGCATGGCCATGCGGTCGGCGATGCCGACATCATCGTGCCACCGCGTCAGCACTTCGCTGAAGGCGGACGTCGAGAGGGTTGCCCCCTCATTGCCGAGAAGACGCACCACCGCATCGCGCTCCCCGTCACGGGCAATCGCGTCAGACACCTCCTCGGACACGCTGCCCCGGCTTGCAATGGCAAGCACCTTGGCCGGCGCGCCGGCCTCGATGATTTCAAGCAGCGCCTCATCGGTGATCAGCGGCGACCGTTCGATGAACGGCACAGCGACACTGTCGATGTCACTGATGATGCTGTTGACCACATCCGCCGGAACCTCGCTGGCGGCACAGAGCGATTCAGCGACCGCCGTGCGCACCATCTCAGCGGCATCACGGACCATGAGCCGCAGGATGTCATTGGCGAGCAGGCGCTCCTGGCCGCTCAGCCCGCCGGCGTCGATCTGCCGCCCGACCTTGCGCGCGATTTGAGCCCGCTTGTCCGGCGTGGGGGCCGTGAGAAGTTCGGTGATGTCAGACTGTGTGAGCTGCGGCGCCATGGCGTTTCCTCCTTCCGGAGACCGATTCGCGGCCATCCGCTTTTTCTGCAGGAACCAGCATGCGCCGTTGCGGTTAACGGTTCATTGAGCATACGCACAATTCGCGTCAATTGGCGCTAACCGCATTAAGAATGGAAATGAGATCAAGGTGAGACAAATACGGGCGAAGATGCCGGGATATGCTGGGCAGACAAATCGCCTGAGGACAATGACCGCAAATAAAAAAGTCAAACCGTCATGCACAGCAGGTTTTTTTATTTATTTTTTTTCTTTGAATACACGAAACCAATTCGCATGCGGGTTGATTTCAGTCAGCAAGCTGATATCTCCACCACCGCTTGGCCGCTTAGCTGCCGAGTTTCACACAATTCCGGAAACCAATATTGAGGTTCTTCCGTGTCTTCGGCTACTGCCGTCCAGACGACCCAAACGATCCACACCATCCGCCCCTGCGCACCTGAAGAGGCGCAAGATGTATGGCGGCTGGTGGCATCCGATCCCGTGATCGACACTAACTCTCCCTATCTCTATGTGATGGCGGCGGATTTCTGGCGCGACACTTTCCTGGTTGCCCATGACGAGGAAGGCCGGCTGTCCGGCTATGTCCTCGGCGTCCCCCGTCCTGACCGCAACGCCGTCTTTGTCTGGCAGATCACGGTGGCGGAGCATGCCCGCCGCCAGGGCCTGGCCGACAAAATGCTGGACGCGGTCACAGCGGCGGCCCGTCCGCTCGGGCTGACAATGCTGGAGGCAACCGTTGCCCCCGGCAACGAGGCATCAACCCGCCTCTTCACCCGCTTCGCCGAAAAGCACGGCGTGCCCTGCGAAGTGAGCGAAGGCTATGCGGGTTCCCTGTTCCCCGAAGAAGACAGCCAGGGCGAGCGGCTGTTCTCCATCGGGCCGGTACCTCCAGGGCGCGCAGGGAACAAAACCTGATCGCCTGACTTATCCGGGCACGCGCCCGTTCACCCAATCACGACACAACATCCAAACGCCGACCAAGGCGAGGAGCCCCCTATGTCTATCTTCAATGATGTTGAATCCAGCGTCCGCAGCTACTGCCGCAGCTTCCCCACGACCTTCGAACGGGCCAGCGGCTACCGCATGTGGGACCAGACCGGCCGCGAATATCTCGATTTCTTCGCCGGTGCCGGCACCCTGAACTACGGCCATAACCCCGACGACATGAAGTGGGCGCTGATCCGCTATCTCACCAATGACGGCGTGGCTCACGGCCTCGACATGCACACCGGCGCCAAGGCGCGCTTCCTCGAGCGCTTCAAGGAAGTGATCCTCGAGCCGCGCGACATGGATCATCGTGTCCTGTTCCCCGGACCGACGGGCACCAATGCCGTGGAAACAGCGGTCAAGGCGGCGCGCCTGACCAAGGGCCGCGACAAGATCGTGAGCTTCACCAACGCCTTCCACGGCATGACACTGGGCTCGCTGAGCCTGACCGGCAACTCCATGAAGCGCGAAGGCGCCGGCATGCCCTTGGGCGGCGACGTCATCCGCATGCCGTTCTGCGGCTACATGGACGACGAGATGGACACCATCGACTACTTCGAGCGCACGCTTGAGGATCCGGGCTCGGGCATCGACCTGCCGGCGGCGGTGATCGTCGAGACGATCCAGGGCGAAGGCGGCCTCAATGTCGCCACCAAGGAATGGCTGCAGCGCCTGCAGGGCATCTGCCGCAAGCACGACATGCTGCTGATCGCCGACGATATCCAGGTGGGCTGCGGCCGCACCGGCAAGTTCTTCTCCTTCGAGGACGCGGGGATCAAGCCGGACATCATCTGCCTGTCCAAGTCGATCTCCGGCTTCGGCCTGCCCATGGCCATCGTGCTGCTGGCGCCGGAATGCGACGTGTTCGAACCCGGCCAGCACAACGGCACGTTCCGCGGCAACAACCTCGCCTTCGTGACCGCCACGCAGGCGCTGGAGCGCTGGGCGACCAAGGATTTCGAACAGCACGTGCACAGCATGGCCAAGGCCATGAAGTCGAAGCTGGAAACGATCATCGACGATTTCCCCGGTCTCAAGCCTTATCACAAGGGCCGCGGCATGATGCAGGGCATCGCCGTCGAGCCGGCCGAACTGGCAGGCGAGATTTCAGCGGCAGCCTTCGAGCGCGGCATGCTGATCGAGACCGCCGGCGCCCATGACGAGGTGGTCAAGCTGCTCCCGCCGCTCATCCTCGACGCCGAGGGCCTGGACAAGGGTATGTCCATTCTGCGCGAGAGCTTTGCGGAAGTCGCCGCGCGCCACGGCCTCGACGAGGAAAGCGGCAATGTGGTGTCGCTGAAGAAGAGCGCCAGCTAAACTCGCCGCCCCTCACCCGGGGCCGCGCGACGCAGACACAGGCGGTGCATCCGGCAAGCGGGTGCGCCGCCTTCCTTTGAGAGTAACAGGACCAACATCATGATTATTCGCGATCTTGCAGACATCGTCGGCACCGACATGGACGTGAAGGGCAAAGGCTGGACCTCCCGCCGTCTGCTGCTGGCCAAGGACGGCATGGGCTTCTCCCTGCATGACACCCTGATCCATGTGGGCCACGAACTGCACCTCCACTATGTGAACCACCTCGAAGCGGTCTACTGCATCGAGGGCAAGGGCCGCATCCTCGACAAGGCGACCGGCAAGGTTACGGACCTGCACCCCGGCGTGGTCTATGCGCTGAACGAACATGACGACCACATGATCGAAGCCGACGAGGAGATGCGCATGGTCTGCGTGTTCAACCCGCCGGTGACGGGCACTGAGGTGCACGACGAAACGGGCGCCTACCCCGCAGCCACCGAATAGCAGCTGCACCCGCCATAACTCGGGCACATTTGACGGGCACAAGAGCGGTCTCGGAGGGGATCGTCTCTTGTGCCCGTTGTGTATTTGCGGGGAGGCGGCATTCAATGGATTTCATCTGGCTGATCGGCGGCGGTATCGCGCTTGCCATCGTCATCTCACTCGTCATGTTCGGCTCCGGCCACAAGCGCGCCCGCAAGGATGAGCGCCTTGGCCAGGCTTTCGACCGGGCCCGCTACGCGCGGCGCACCGGCACCATGGGCTCGGATCGCGGATATATCCGCTAGCCGGGTCCGGCCACGTTCGCATCAAACCTGTCATCCTTGACAGGAAATGACTGCACCTCCATTCTTGTCATGAGTGACAGGATTGGAGCGCGCCATGGCACGACCGCAGATGGGAGACGAACGCCGCGAGCAGATACTCGCAGCCTTCGAAGCCTGCGTGATGCGCGCGGGCCTGGCCAAAACGACACTGACGGACGTGGCGTCGGAATGCGGCCTGCCCCGCTCCCTGGTGCGTTACCACATCGGCAACCGGGCAGAGATGGTGGACCTTCTGATCGACCGCATGGTGGAACGCGCCGAAGACGGCGTTGCCCGCCTGCGGCCGAAGGGGCGCGCCATGACCACCCACGACCTCGTGGACGTCCTCTTCACCAACACCTTCACCAACGATGTGACCAACACGGTGGTGAACGAGCTGTGGTACCTCGCCGAGCGTGACGATAACATGCGCGACCGGCTGCGTGCCATGTATGGCCGCATCACCCGGATGCTCACCACACAGATGGAAAAGGACGGCCTCGGCAGCAGCCCGCAGGCACGCCGTGACACTGCCTACGCCATTCTCTCCCTGACCTATGGCAATGAAGCCTTCCAGTTCCTCGGGCTGCAGGGAGGCCGGCGCGCTGCGGCCCTCGCTGCCGCTCGCACCCTGGTCGACACCATGGCGACAGAGGGAACAGGGACGAAAACCAAAAAGGAAAAACAGAAATGAAGAAACTGCTTTTGGGCGGTGCCGCCCTGCTGCTGGCAGCAGGGGCCGCTGGCTATGTGTTTTTCGGCAGCAATATCGACCGTGCCACGACGGTGGCAACGCTGTTCACCGGGGAGGAGCAGTACCAGAACTTCCATCGCATGGATGACATGTTCCCGGTGAACCGCCTGCCGGCATCGGATAAGCCCTACGACTTCCCGGACGGCGAGAGGATCAGCCTGCCCGCCACCTTCACCTACAAGGGTGACACGGTGGATACCGAAGAGTTCATCAAGCTGACCGACACCGGCGCCCTCTTGGTGCTGAAGGACGGCAAGGTCGTCTATGAAAATTACTGGCTGACCGGCGGGCGCGACGAGCAATGGCTCTCCATGTCCGTCGCCAAGAGCTTCATCTCGACGCTGGTGGGGATTGCGGTCGAGGAAGGTCACATCGAGAGCATCGAGCAGCCGGTGACGGCCTATCTGCCGGACCTGGAAGGGTCTGCCTATGACGGCGTCCGCATCAAGGACATTCTGCAGATGTCATCAGGGGCTGCGTGGAACGAGGATTACTCGGACCCGGACTCCGACATCAATCGCTTCGGCCGCATCTTCGCCCTCGGCGGATCGCTCAACGACTTCATGGCCACGCTGGAGCGCGAGCGGGAGCCGGGCACCTATAACCACTACAACTCGACCGACACGCAGGTGCTGGGCGCGCTTGTGGTGGCAGCCACCGGCCGCAGCATTGCCGACTACATGACCGAAAAGCTCTGGCAGCCGCTGGGCGCTGAAAGCGATGCTTTCTGGCTCACCGACGATGAAGGCATGGAAATGGCCTTTGGCGGGTTCAACGCCACGGCACGTGACTATGCCAAGCTCGGCGAACTGTTCCGCAAGGGCGGTGAATGGCGCGGAAAGCAGCTGGTGCCTGCGGACTGGGCAAAGGCCGCTGTGACGCCGGACGCGCCGCATCTGCTGCCGGAGGCAGAAAACGGCATCCCCTTCCCGCTCGGTTATGGCTACCAGTGGTGGGTGCTGGACAGCACCGAGGGCGAGTTCTCGGGCATCGGGGTCTACAACCAGTTCGTCTATGTGAACCCCGCCAAAGACGTGACCATCGTCAAGCTGTCGGCCTTCAGCGACTACGCCAAGGACCTCGAACAGAGGTCCTACCGTGAGGAGGAAACCTTCGAGATGTTCCGCGCCATCGTGGACAGCCTCTGACACGCACCATGGGACGGGTGGCGGCGCGCAGTCTCCTGCTTGCGGCAACACCATTGACGCCGCCGCCCGCCTATGGATGATCCCCCGCAAACAGAAACACGTCTTTTCGGGGAGAATTCCATGCTTGAAGGCATTCGCGTCGTCGAACTCGCCACCTATATCGCCGCGCCTGCCGCCGCCGGCATCATGGCCGACTGGGGCGCCGAGGTGATCAAGGTGGAACCGCTTCAGGGCGACGCGATCCGCGGCATGTTCAAGAACGTGTCTGCCGCCAATGTGGAAGGCAACCCGATCTTCGACATGGACAACCGCGGCAAGCGCGGCCTTGCCGTGGACCTGCGCAACCCGCAGGGCGCCGAAGCGCTGAAAAAGCTCGTCCTGTCGGCCGACGTCTTCATCACCAATGTGCGCCCCGGCGGCCTGGCCCGCGCCGGCCTCGACTGGGCCACACTGCACGCCGAAAAGCCGGAACTGATCTATGCCAGCGTTACGGGCTATGGCCTGACCGGCGAAGAGAAGGACCGACCCGGCTTCGACATGGCGGCCTTCTGGGCCCGCTCCGGCGTTGCCAATCTGACAGCGCCCAAGGGCTCCGAACCCTTCCCCCTCCGCGTCGGCCAGGGCGATCACACCACGGGCCTTGCAACCCTCAACGGTATTCTCGGCGCCCTGTTCGAGCGCACCCGCACCGGCAAGGGCCGCCTGATTGAGGCGTCCTTGCTGCGCACCGGCATCTATTCCATTGCCTCTGATATGGCGATCCAGCTGCGCTACGGGCGCATCGCCTCCACCAAGGGCCGCACCGAGGCCGTGAACGCGCTGAACAATTTCTTCCAGTGCGCCTGCGGCACATGGCTGTGCCTGCTGACACGGCACTCCGGCGACATCTTCGGCCCCATCGCCCGCGCCATCGGGCGCCCCGAACTGGCCGAGGACGAACGATTCCTGACCGCAAAATCGCGCCGCGCCAATGCCGAAGTGCTGGTGACGATCCTCGACGAGGAATTTTCAAAACACGACATTGCTGAATGGGGCCGCCGCCTCGATGAGCAGGATGTGGTGTGGGCACCGGTGCAGACCCTCGCGCAGGTGGCCGAGGACAAGCAGGCGGAAGCAGCAGGCGTGTTCGTGGAGATCCCGGACGGTGAAGGCGGCAGCGGCAAATCCGTTGGAGGCCCGGTGCGTCTGCCCAATGAAGACGGCACGACAGCGGACAAGGTGCGCGGGCCCGCCCCGGCGATCGGTCAGCACACCGAGGAAATCCTCCGCGAGCTCGGCTATGACGATGCGAGCATCGCCTCCATGCGCGACGCCGGAGCGATCAACTAGGGAAATGGCGTCAGGCCAGCGTGCCGCGCAGGACGTCCTGATAGGCCTGGGTCACGGCGCGGGAGGGGATGGCGTAGGTGTCGTCGCCTTCGGCCCACTCATAGCGGTCATCCTCACCCTTGCGGGCGGAGGCTGCGGGGAGCGGGTCGAGGGACGCAAGCACGTCCATCACGGCAGGCGTCAGCACCAGCGTGGGGCGTGACGCGGCAACAGCACCGCCAGACAGGGCAAAGGTGAGCGGACCGGCACCGCCCTGGGCGGGGCTGCGGTAGTTCACCACCGCGTCAGCGGGCTGATGCACCAGCGGACGCGATGCCCCGGCGGAGGCGACCCGCTGCGGAGCACCTTCAAGGGCGGCGACGGCAGCCCGCGCGTCGGCGCCGATATCCTTGTCCCGTGTCAGCCGGTCATAGACCTCGGACACGTTCCTGGCGCGGCCGTTGCCGTCATAGAAAATCGATGTGTTGGCCTTGGCAGCCGCCGGGAACAGCGACGCAGCCGGGGTGCCCGGATCGCTCTCAGCCGTGTTGATGAGCTTGATCGCGCCGCTTGGCCCCATGAAGTGGGCAAGATAGAGCTCACCAGACGTCGCCTTGCGGCCAATGCCCTGCTCCAGCGCCCGCGCGCTCTCATTGGTCAGCGCACCGGCCATGAGGGCGGACACTTCCGGGTCATGGCGCAGGGCAAGAATTGCCTCCCGGGCAGATTTGTCGGTCACTTTGTGCCGACCACCCGCCGTGGTGTCGATGGCCGCAGCTTCGGCCTCCAGACCGAAGTCCGCGCCATGCCGTTTGACCACGCCGAGCCATGTCTGCTCGATGAACTGGAACAGGCCCGACGCACTGGACGTCTTGGCTTTTGCCGAGGGATTGAGCGAGCTTTCGCGCACGGCCGTCTCAAGCAGATAGTCGAAATCCGCCCCTGTCGAGGCAGCAGCCGTCTTCACGGCGGCAACGACGCTGGTGGTGCTCTGCGAGGCGTTGATATTGGCAACGGCGGTCATGCGGTCGGGCTCCTTTCGGCGCTACCGTTTCAAGCCCCGTGCCAGTTTATGGACACAGAAAGTCGGTTGGTTTCAGCCCCCTGCTTGTTAGGATGCGGTTAATGACTCCTAACAGGAGTTGAACAAGAACACGCATATGAGGGAGGCGCGCCGCATGACCGGACCCGGTCGCGACGACGACAACATCAATGATGAAATCGGCCATATCGCCGATGACATGATCGAGGCAGGCACCCAGACGCCGGCCATCCACGACGACACCCCGCCCGCAGCCGGAGAACCGCCCTACCCGAGCAGGCTGTACGCCTGGTACGTGGTGGGCGTGCTGGTGCTGGCCTATACCTTCTCCTTCATCGACCGGCAGATCCTGAGCCTGCTTGTCGTGCCGATCCGCCGTGACCTGGAAATCTCCGACACCGAGATGAGCCTGCTCATCGGCTTTGCCTTTGCGTTGTTCTACACGATCTGCGGCCTGCCCATCGGCCGCGCGGTGGACGTGAAACACCGGATACGGATCATCTCAATCGGCATTGCCTTCTGGAGCGTGATGACCGCCCTGTGCGGCGTCGCCAAGACCTATTGGCAGCTGTTCCTGTTCCGCATGGGCGTCGGCGTCGGCGAGGCGGCACTGTCACCTGCAGCCTACTCGATCCTGTCCGACTATTTCCCGCCCAATCAGCGCGGCGCTGCGCTGGGTGTCTATGGCATGGGCGTCTATATCGGCGCCGGCCTGGCGCTTGTCATCGGCGGCGTGGTGGTGAAGGCGGTTTCCGGCGTCGAGCACACCGTCCTGCCCATCGTCGGCGAGGTCTATGCCTGGCAGGTGGTGTTCTTCGTCGTCGGCCTGCCGGGCCTCCTGGTGGCGCTGTGGGCACTGACCCTGAAGGAGCCTGTCCGGCGCGGCCACACCCGCAAGACGGTGGATGCTAACGGGCGTGAGGTGCTGGAATCCGTGCCGGTGAAGGATGTGGTCGATTACATGCGCGCCAACTCCCTCACCCTGTTTTCCCACCATGTGGGCTACGCCCTGTGCGCCATGATGGCCTATGGCGTCTCCGCCTGGATTCCCACCTTCCTGATCCGCACCCATGGCTGGGAAGCCGGCGACGCGGGCATCTATTACGGGATCATCGTCGTCATCTTCGGCACGGCGGGCGTCGTCACCGGCGGCTGGATGGCCGACAAGCTGACCGAGATGGGCTATCGCGACGGCAAGCTGCGCGTGCTGCTTTATGGCGCGCTGGCCTGCATTCCCTTTACCGCCGTCTATCCCTTCCTCGACAATGCCTGGGTCGCCATGGCGCTGATCGCCCCGTCGACCTTCTTCGCCACCTTCTGCACCGGCGCAGGCCCCGCAGGCGTGCAGGAGATCATGCCCAACCAGATGCGCGGACAGGCCTCCGCCTTCATGATCTTCGTGGTGACCATCATCGGCCTTGGCCTCGGCCCCACGGCCATCGCGGTCGTGACCGACGCGGTCTTCGCCGACGACAACATGCTCTACGCATCCCTCGGCATCGTCGCCACGGCCATCCTCGTGATCGCCGTCGTCGTCATCTGGGTGGGCCTAGACGCCTACAAGGCCAGCCGCGACTACCTGGATGAATGGGTGGCCGTGCACGAAAAGCCGTGAGGTCGCACAAGCGCCCAACCCCAGGCTAACTCCAGCGGCCTTGACCGAGTTGTCCGCAGCATCTAGCTTGTTCGTGTTTTGTTCTTATTGCGTGCGAGCACTAGAATGTCCAACCAGCATACACTCGCAAAGAAGTTCCGCGCCCTTCACCAGCCGGGCAAGCCCTTTATCATTCCCAATCCATGGGATGCGGGGTCAGCCCGATACCTTGCTGCACGCGGTTTCCCTGCGCTGGCCACGACCAGCGCAGGCTTCGTTTTCTCGAGAGCAATGAGTGAAGGCTCATTGACGCGCGATCTTGTCCTGACACACGCCAGTGAACTGGTGGAAGCAAGCAACTTGCCCGTGAGCGCAGATCTCGAGGACTGTTATGCGGCAGCAGCGGAGGGCGTAGCGGACACCATCAGGCAGGCGGCCGCTACAGGACTCGTCGGCGGCTCAATCGAAGACGCCCGCCAAGGCACATCTGACCCCATGTATGGGTTTGAAGAAGCCCTTGATCGAGTGCGCGCCGCAGTGGAAGGGGCCCGGTCTCTACCCTTTCCGTTCACCTTGACGGCGCGCTGCGAGAATTACCTGTTTGACCGGCAGGACCTGGCTGACACCATCAAACGGCTCCAAGCCTATCAGGACGCTGGCGCCGACGTCCTTTATGCGCCCGGCCTGACCCGGATCGAAGACGTCAAAAGCGTCGTCACATCGGTCGACCGCCCTGTAAACGTCGTCGTGGGACTGCCGGGGACCCAGTTCTCGGTTGAAGAACTTGCCAGGGCAGGCGTTGCCCGCATCAGCATTGGCTCGGCCCTGTTCCGGACGGCGTTCACGGCAGTAATTCAGGCCACTGATGAAATGCTGGCCACCGGTACATTCACCTTTGCCAAGACAGCGACAGGCTTTGGTGAGCTGAACGAGTTGTTCTCATCATGACCTGTCGTCCTGCCTAATAGCTCTTCGGCAGGCCTAGCACGCGTTCGGCGAGGAAGGAGAGGATGAGTTCGCGGCTCACGGGGGCGATGCGGGCGATCATGACTTCACGGAGATAGCGCTCGACATGGAACTCCTTGGCATAGCCCATGCCGCCATGGGTCATCACCGACCGTTCGCAAGCCGTGAAGCCCGCTTCCGCTGACAGATATTTGGCGGCATTGGCTTCGGCGCCGCACGGCTTGCCCGCGTCATAGAGATAGGCCGCCTTCATGCACATGAGCCACGCGGCTTCAAGCTCCGCCCAGCTGGCTGCCAGCGGGTGCTGGATGGCCTGGTTCTGGCCGATGGGACGGCCGAAGACTTCCCGCTCGGCCGCGTAGGTGGCTGCCCGCTCAAGGGCGAGCTGCCCGAGGCCGACCGCTTCCGCCCCGATCAGAATGCGTTCCGGATTGAGGCCGTGCAGGAGATATTCAAACCCCCGCCCCTCTTCGCCGATCAGGTCCTCCGCCGGCACGTGCAGCCCATCAATGAACAGCGCGTTGGAGTCGACCGCCTTGCGGCCCATCTTGTCGATCACATGGACGTCCACCGCCGAGCGGTCGAGATCCGTGTAGAAGAGGCTCAGGCCGTCGGTTGGCTTGCGCGCTTCCTCAAGCGGTGTGGAGCGCGCCAGAAGCAGGATCTTGGTCGCGGTCTGGGCCGTGGATGTCCACATCTTGCGGCCGTTGATGATGTAGCCATTGCCGTTGCGCACGGCCCGTGTCTCGATATGCGTGGTGTTGAGACCCGCATTGGGTTCCGTCACGCCGAAGCAGCAGCGCGCCTCGCCGGCGATCAGCGGGGGGAGGTGTTTCTGCTTCTGTTCATCCGTGCCGAACACCACCAGCGGCATGGGACCGAACATGTTGATGTGAATGGCGCTGGCACCGGAAAAGCCCGCACCGGAGCGCGCGACCGTATGCATGACGAGCGCCGTCTCGGTAACCCCAAGCCCCGCCCCGCCAAACGCCTCCGGCATCGCCGTCCCCAGCCAGCCGCCTTCAGCCATGTCCTTCACAAACGCTTCGGGAAACACGCCATCGGCATCCCGCGCCAGCCAGTAGCTGTCGTCATAGGCCGCACAGATGCGGCCCACAGCATCCACTATCGCCTGCTGGTCTTGCGTCAGCTCAAACATGCTTCCTCCGGTCTTGCTGCCTGTTGACGCGGCTTGCCCGCGCGTATTTACAGTCATGCCCCAAAGCAAGGGAGGGCACAAATGGCCGGGCTTTATTTCGAGGAATTCGAGGACGGGATGGTGATCGAGCATGCCATCCGGCGCACCATCACCGAAAGTGACAACACGCTGTTCTCGGTGATGACCATGAACCCGGCGGCGCTGCATCTGGATCATCATTATGCGGAAACAGAGACCGAGTTCGGCAAGCCGCTGGTGAACTCCCTGTTCACGCTCGGCCTGATGATCGGCATCTCGGTGCATGACACGACGCTGGGCACGACCGTCGCCAATCTCGGCATGACGGATGTGAATTTTCCCAAGCCGCTGTTCCACGGCGATACGGTGCGGGTGGAGACCCGGGTGATCGGCAAGCGGGAGTCCAAGTCGCGGCCGACCCAGGGCATCGTCACCTTCGACCACACGGCTTTCAATCAGCATGGGGACGAAGTGGCCCGCTGCCGCCGCCAGGCGCTGATGCTGAAGAGGCCCGCCAAATGAGGTCGCTGCTTTTTGTCCCTGCGGACAGCGAAAAGAAACGCACGAAAGCCTTGGAGGGCGACGCCGATGCCCTGATCCTCGACCTCGAGGATTCAGTCGCGCTCAGCGAGAAGCCGCGGGCGCGCGCGGAGACGGCGGCGTTCCTCCGCGACGGGGACCGCAAGGGCAAGACCATTGTGGTGCGTGTGAACCCGGTGGACGGCCCGCATTGCAGGGACGACGTGACACAGATCGTGCCCGCTGCGCCGGACATGATCATGCTGCCCAAGGCGACGCCGGAAGGCGTGCAGGACCTGAGCGACATGATCGCGCCGCTGGAACGGGAGGCGGGCCTTGACCCGGGATCGATCCGCATCCTCACCGTGGCCACCGAGACGCCCGGAGCGCTGTTCGTGATGGATGGCTATGTGCATTGCGGCGAGCGGCTGGCCGGCCTGTCCTGGGGCGCGGAGGACCTGGCAGCCGAGATGGGCGCCACCTCCAACCGCCGCACAGACGGCGTTTACACGGACACTTTCCGCCTCGCCCGCACCCTGACCCTCGCCGCCGCCCGCCATGCCGGAGTATTGGCAATCGACAGCGTCTACACGGATTTCCGCAATGAAGACGGCCTGCGCGCGGAACTCGCCGAGGCAGTGCGGGACGGGTTTGATGCCAAGCTGGCGATCCACCCGGCCCAGGTGGCGGTCATCAATGAGGCGCTGACGCCATCGGCTGCGGAACTGGCCGAAGCCCAGGCAATTGTGGATGCCTTTGCCGCCAGTCCGGACCAGGGCGTGCTGTCGCTGAATGGCCGGATGATCGATCGGCCGCATCTGCTGCAGGCCCAGCGGGTTCTCATGCGTTCAGCGCAAGGCTGAGTGACGGGAATCACGCAGCACAACCGCCTTCACCCACTGGATGGTGGCGACTCTTCAGTATAAGCTGCTCTGAATAAAGGACTTCCGGCGTTGCGTATTTGGAAAGCTCCCACACAACAGGACATCTTCCTCGGGGACGTCGACATGCGCCGCTTGAACATCCAGGATTCCGCTTTCCTCACCGTCGAGACCGATGAAAGCCCGACCCATGTGGCCGGCTTGCAGATCCTGCAATTGCCGCCGCGCTACAAGGGCAACTTCTTCCAGGAAATGTTCGACAGGTTCGACCTGTCCGCCCCGCCGCAGGCGCCCTTCAATCTCAAGCTCGGCGGCCAGCTGTCGAAGCTGGAGCTGACCCCGCGCTGGGTAGAAGACGAGGATTTCGACCTCGACTACCACATCCGCTTCGTGCGCCTGCCCGAGCCGGGCACCATGGAGCAGCTGACGGCACTGGTGTCGCGCCTGCACGGCCAGCGCCTCGACCGGGCGCATCCCCTGTGGGAGTGCTATTGCATCGAGGGCATCGAGGGAAACCGGGTCGCGCAATACATCAAGATCCACCACGCCCTGGTGGATGGCGTCGCGGCCATGTCGATCCTGTCCTCCACCCTGTCACGCTCCGCCCGTCACCGGCAGGACAAAGGCTTCTGGCAGATGCCGGTGAAGCGCAACAAGAAGGTGCCGGTTAAAGCCGGCCCCGCGCCGAAGCGCGACATGGTTTCCCTGGCACTTGAATCCCTAAGCCAGGTGGCCGAGGGCGTGAACACCACGACCCGCACCGTGAGCGAACTGGGCGGCAAGCTGCTGCGTGGCGGCTTCCACATCCTTTCCGGTGACGAGCGGGACGCGCCGCTGCCCTTCCAGGCACCGCCGACGATCTTCAACACCACGATCTGCCGTCACCGCCGGTTTGGCGTCGCCACCCTGCCCCTGACCCGCGTCAAGGACACGGGCAAGAACCTCGACGCGACGGTGAATGACATCGTGCTGGCGATCTGCGCCGGCGCGCTACGGAAATATCTCACGGTCCACAAGGCCCTGCCCGCCAAGCCGCTGACCACCATGTGCCCGGTCTCCGTACGCCCGAAGGATGCGGAGCAGGAAGGCAATTCCATCTCCATGATCATCACCACGCTGGCGACGGACGTGGACGATCCGCTGAAGCGGCTTGAGGTGATCAAGCGCTCTTCGCGCGCGGCCAAGGACAAGGTGAACCACCTGTCCCGTGAGGCTGCCACCAACTATTCGCTGCTGCTCAACGCGGCCGTGCTGGCCACCAATGCGGTGGGATTGGGCGGCACCGTGCCGCCGCCCGCCAATCTGGTGATCTCCAACGTGCCGGGCCCGCGGGAGCAGCTCTACGTCAACGGCGCCAAGCTGGTGGCGAATTATCCCATGTCGGTGCTGGTCCACAGCCAGGCGCTGAACATCACCGTGACGAGCTATCTGGATTCGATTGACTTCGGCCTGATGGCGGACCGGGAAGTGGTGCCGGACGTGGACCTCATGGCCGACCTCGTGATCGAGGCCGCGCAGGAACTGGAAGACGCCTTCGAAAAGAAGATGGAGCTTCAGGCTTTCCAGGCCGCCGAAGCGCTGGCAGCACATAAGCGCCTCAAGGAAGCCCAGGCCGAGGCAGGCAAGAAGAAGCCGGCCCGCAAGAAGGCCGCCGCGCGCAAGACAACCGCAAAGAAGAAAACCGCCGCGAAGAAAGCGACGTCCAAAGGCCCCGTCGCCAAGACGGGCGGCAAGCGCACGGCGAAACTCGAAGCCAAGGCAAAGACCGCCGCCCGGCGGGCCCGCAAGGTGGCCAAGCAGACCCCGATCAGCGAGGAGGCAACCACCACGGTGCCGGATCCCAAGCTGAACGGCGCCCTGCAAACGCTCGACGTGACGACCGTGACGCCGGAAACGGTAGTGGTGACCCCGGCAGTTGAGACACCCGCACCGGACAAGCCTGCCGAAGGCTATTCAACGGCAGCCGAGTAGCAGCGCGCCGCACTCCCGCCGGATCACCTGTCCCTGATCACTCCGGGTTGGCCAGCCCGCCTGCGCCGCCGCGCCGCGCCAGCACGCGGAAGCGCAGGCTGATGACGGCAGCCGAAAACAGGCTCGCGATGAGGAAGGCTTCAAGCAGCCCCTGCGGCCCGCGCTCCCAGTGAAGGCCGAACAGCCAGGCCAGCGGCAGCATGATCAGGAAATAGGAAATGACGTGGAAGCCCGTGGGCACCCACGTCTCCCCCATGCCGCGCAAGCCGCCGGCAACAACCGTCTGCGCCGTATCAAACGGCAGCACCAGGCCGATGAAGCCAATCAGCCCGGCCGCCAGCACGATGAGCTCGCCATTGTCGCCATAGATTGAGGCAATGGGCTCGCCAACCACCATCAACAGGCCGCCGAGAACGGTCATGACGGCGAGGTTGAAGCCGAGACCGATCCACCCGGCCACTTCCATCTGGTGCCGGTCGCGCTGACCGTAATAGAAGCCCACGCGCACCGCTGTCGCCGTGCTGATACCGACGGCGGCCATGAAGGACACCGCGAACACATTGAAAGCGATCGTGTAGCTGCCCAGTGCCAGAGCGCCCATAGTGCCGGCCATGAGCTGCATGATGGAGAATGCAGCGTTCTCGGTCCCCATGCTGGCGCCTGCGGCATAGCCAAGTTCCCGCTGCCGGGCACCGCCCCGCCAGAACGCCCGCCATCCGGCCGCCACGCGCGCCCGGACGCCGAAGCGCTGCCGGTCACGCAGGTGCCAGATGTAAAGCGTGATGATGAGAGCCTGGAACGTCCACACGATCGCCGTGGCAACAGCGGACCCGACCGCCCCCATCTCCGGGAACGGACCAATGCCGAAGACGAGCAGCCAGTTGGCAAGGATATTGAGCAGATTGGCAGCAATCATCAGCACCATGCCGGGCACCGGGCGCTTGATGCCTTCAAGGAAGTAGCCGCCCGCAACGGTGATGAGCACGAACGGCATGGCGAGGCCCAGCACCATGCTGACCTTGCCGCCTTCACGCGCAAGCTCAGCCGTCTGGCCGGTAAGCGCCAGGATGGGCCCGCCAAAGAGACAGAACACGAATCCGAGCAGCCCTAGCGCCGCCGCATAGGGGACGCCGCGCCGCCATGCCGCCCCGCAGGCCGTGTCATCCCCCGCCCCGAATGCATTGGAGGTGACAACCAATTGCCCCATGATCCCGCCGAGCAGGAACAGCAGCATGAAGCTGAAGGGCACATAGCCGATGGCCTGGTAGGCAAGTTCCTGAGCGGAGTAATTGCCCACCATCATGGTATCGACCACAGACATGGTCAGCACACCGCCACGCTGCACCATGGTCGGCAGCGCAAGGCGAACGAGCTCCGACAGGTGGGCACGGTAAAGTGCAACACCGCGCTGGCCGGCCGCCGGCGCATGCGCCGTGCTCATGATGTTGGTATCGTCGGTGTGCGGCGGCATGGGATCTTTCAATTGTGCCCGCCGCCACTCCGGCCTCGCGGGGGGCGCGCACGCTAACACCGGATCGCGCCCGCGGTAAGCCACGGCGGTCGCAAAAACTTGTCTCGTGTCGGGCATCATGCTCCCCTATCTGCAAGGGGTAAGTGGGGTCCGAAAGGGAGGAGACTGCACATGCGCACACGACTTGTGGCTTTCGCCGTGATCCTGCTGGCAGGCGGTGCCGGTACCTGGCTGATCCTGCAGACGAGCAGGCCCGCAGCGATCGTCTTCGGCCTGTCTGTTCTGCTGCTGTCCCTGACCGCCTTCCTCAACCGGAAGAAGGCGACCTCGGCGGCATCTGACGGCAAACACACGACCGGCAGCAGCAAACTCGACAAGATGCCCGCCGGCGCCGTCGCCTTCCGCCAGAGCCGTGCCATGGCCCGCGCCGAGGATGGCGAGATCCGCGGCCTGCCGGGTGGCCCGGGCTAGGACGCCCGCCGCCGCCACAGCCCCTCCCCGCAGTTTGCCAGTATGTGATGTCCCAGTTCCCGCCTGACAGGCCAAGCGCCAGCCACCAGGAAACGATCATTCCCCTGGAGGCCTTGCCCGCCCGCCGCCGCCGCCCGCGCGCACTCCACACGGTGGGTCTTGTGGCAGCCAGCATTACCGGCGCCGTCCAGTTTGCCGGTGCCGAAGCCACCGCGGGCGCGAGCCTGATGACCTATGGCTGGGGCGACATCACCATGGCTGCCCAGCGCAGCGCCAACCATTCAGGCACGACCGCACCGCAGCGGGTGGTCTTCATCCACGGCACGCCCGGGTCGGCAGGCGCCTGGGAGGATTATCTGGCAGACGTGCCGGAAGGGTTCGAGTTCATCGCCGTGGACCGCGCGGGCTTCGGCGACAGCGGCCCGGACGATGCGGTGACGTCGCTGGAAGACCATGCGCGCGCCATCGCCCCGCTCCTGGACGCGCGCGGCACCATCCTTGTCGGCCATTCCCTCGGCGGCCCCGTGGCAGCGATGCTTGGTATTCTCAAGCCTGATGCCGTGCAGGCGCTGGTGATCGTGGCGGGTTCGCTGGATCCCGCGCTTGAAGAAGTCCATTTCATGCAGCCGGTGGGTGAATGGTGGGGCGTGCGGCATGTGCTGCCGCGCATGATCCGCAATGCCAATCGCGAATTGCTGGCGCTCGAGCCCGAGTTACAGGCCCTTTCTGCCCGGCTGGAGGAACTCACCATGCCGGTGGAGATCATTCACGGCACGGAGGACAACCTCACGCCCTTCGCCAATGTTGCCTATATGCGTGCCACCATGGTCAATGCGCCGCTCAACATTACCGTGCTGGAGGGGGAGAACCACTTCCTGCCGTGGAACGCCAAGCAGCATATCGACGCGGCAATCCGGCGCGTTGCGGCCCCGGGCAATGCGCCGTAACCCCGTCTAAACCGGGTGTGCGACAAGCTGGCCATATGGGTTAGATTGCCCCCGACCTGATTCATTCCTGCCGCCGGACACCAGATGGATTTCTCCTACGAGGCGCTGCTGGCCTTAATCGAGAGCTTCTCGGACAACCAGCTTCTGGTGATGCTGGCGATCATCGCCGGCACGCTGATCCTCGAGGATGCGGCCACCGTGACCGCTGCCCTTCTGGCGAGCGAGGACGTGCTGCCCCACACAGCCGCTTTGATGTCGCTCTATATCGGCATCCTTTTCGGTGATTTCGGGCTCTACGGACTGGGCGCCCTGGCGGCACGGTGGCCCCGTGCCCGGCGATGGGTCTCCGAGCACAGGATCATGAAGGGCCGCGAATTTCTCGAAGGCTCACTCTTCGTCACATTGTTTGGCGCGCGCTGCATCCCGGGCATGCGGCTGCCGACCTATACCGGCGCAGGCTTCGTCGGCATCCCCTTCCCGCGTTTTGCGCTCTATGCAGGGGCGCTGGCGGCTGGCTGGTCCACCGGCGTCTATACCCTGATCGCCATATTGGGCGAGACGGTGCTGGACGAGCTTGGCCCGTGGCGCTGGGGCGTTGCCGCGATTGTGATTGTGCTGGCCATTGTGCTGCCCCGCATCACGGCGAAGATATTGAAACGGTTCGGCACTCCTCAGCCGACGGATAATTCCTAGCTCAATCAGTCCGGGGCCCGCGCGCCAATGACCGAGACCGCCACACCGCCCACCCCTACCCCTCCGCACCGCCCGACACCCAACCGCCCGATCCATGTGGGCATGCCGCCCCTGGATATGTCAGGCCCGCCCGTCTCCCATTTCGAGTTCTGGCCGCAGCATATCTTCTATGCGCCCATCGCGCTGCAATGGTGCTGGCTGGCGCTGCGCCACCGGGGGCCGGGTCTTGCGCTGCTGGCCAACCCGTCCTTCCCGGACGGCGGCATGGCAGGTGAAAGCAAGCTGGCGATTTTCGAGTTGCTGGAAGGCCAGGCCCGCGAGGCCATGGCCAGGTGGACGTCCCTGACCCGCGGACCTGCCGATACCATCGGCACGGCGCAGGACATGGAAACCGCCATCGGCCTCATGGCGGCAGCAGATCTCAGCTTCCCGGTCGTGGCAAAGCCCGATATCGGATGCCGCGGCGTTGGTGTACGGCCCGTCCGCAGCCGCGAGGACCTGGCGGCCTATCTCGAGAGCTTCCCGCAAGGCGCACGCCTGATCCTTCAGGAAATGGTTGAGCATGAGGCGGAGGCCGGTGTCTTCTATGTACGGCTGCCGGGCGAGAAAACCGGCCGCATCTTCTCGCTTACCCTCAAATACTTCCCTCACGTGATCGGCGACGGTCACTCGACGCTTGCTGAGCTGATCGCCGCGGACCCGCGCGCCGGGCTGCTGCAGCACATCTACCTGCCACGCCACCGACACCGGCTGGACATGGTCCTGCCCCATGGCGAACCCTTCCGCCTCGCCTTCGCCGGCAGCCATTCCCGCGGCACCATCTTCCGCGACGGGGCCGCCTACATCACGCAGGAGATGGAACGGGCTTTCGACGCCATCGCCGACAGCATTCCCGAATTCTATTTCGGGCGCTTCGACCTGCGGTTTGAAAGCATTGAGAAGCTGCAGCGCGGCGAAGGTTTCAAGCTGGTGGAGATCAACGGCGCCGGCGGCGAAGCCACCCATATCTGGGACCGCAAGACGACCCTGCGGCAGGCCTATGCCACGCTCTTTGAACAGAACCGGCTCCTGTTCGAGATCGGCGCGCGCAACCGTAGGCGCGGCTTCCGTGCCCCGAGCATCTGGAACCTGTGGGATGCCTACAAGCGGGAAAAGCACCTGAACCCGCTTTATCCGGTGACCCAGTAACAGGCCTCAGATCTCCGGCCGCCAGCGCGAGACCTTGTCTTCGAAGTCCGGACGCACACGTTCGCCGGGTGCATTCACCACCGAGCCGAAATAGAGATACCCCGCCACGCGCTCATTCTCGTGCAAACGCAGCGCCTGGTTGACCATGTCGTCATAGGCGTACCATTCGGTCAGCCACTGGGCAGCAAGACCATGGGCCGTGGCGGCGATCAGCATGTTCTGGCAGACAGCCCCCGCCGACAGCACCTGCTCCCATTCCGGGATCTTGCTTTCCGGATTGACGATGGAGACAACGGCAACAACCGCGCCTGCCCGCAGGAAGCGCTCGCGCTCGAACTGGCGGCGGTCATCCTCGTCAGGCATGCCGCTGGCGAGATAGGCCCGCTCAAGCACGCCCCCGAACTGCTTGCGCGCGGTGCCCTCGAACACGATGAACCGCCATGGGGCGAGCTTGCCATGATCCGGCACCCGCAACCCCGCCCGCAGGATATCCTCCAATTGCTCCGCAGACGGACCATCCTGCCCCATGTCGCGGGCAACGATGGACCGGCGGGTCCTGAGGAGATCAAGGGTCGGGTTGGCAGCGTCGGTCATCAAGGGGCTCCGGCGAATGGCAGTGCGGCGCCTGTATAGCGCGGTTCAGCCCTGATGTAGTGTTTTGAGAACGGCTCGCAAGTAGAAAAAGCGCGTAGCCCCGGGGGAAGGTCCTACCGGCTGAGGGTTTCGCGCAGATCAGCCCGGATTTCCGGCCCCTCCTTCGGGGTCCCGGAGGCCGGGACCGTGGACGTGACCGGCGTCAGCAGGCCTTCAACGTCGATATCCGGCGGCGAGCTCCAGCCGGACCCCGGCGCACCGGCCTGAAGCTGGCTGAGGGTAAAATCCATCCGCGTGTCATAGGTCCGCTCCGGCTGGTTGCGCAGCCGCTGTTCGGCCTTGTACCAGGCGCGCTTGGTGCCGCCGTCGGGGCACGTGGCAAGCTCCGCCCCGTCCGCACCCCAGCGCCGCTCGGCACAGTGGTAGGGGTCAAATGACAGATCAAACAACCGGTCCTTCACATCAGCAAAGCCGAGGTTGACCTCAGCACCCGCGGAATTGCGGTAAGTTATGCGGCAGGCATCCGCCTCCGCCCTGTACACCCCCAGCAGGTCAGCGCGGATGTCTGTGCCTGCATAGGTGACCCGGTCGCTGCCGTCATCCACGAGGGCAACGAAGCGCGCGACCTCATCCCGCAGCTCCATGAAGGATGTCTTGAGGCGGGCATCGCGCGACGGGGTGGAATAGGTCTCCCACTCCCCGCTGGTGCCATAGATGTTCTGTGGCAGGCGCGACGGCTGCGGCTTGCGGTTGATGCCCGCGGCAATGGCTTCATCCACCGCGTGAACGCGATAGGTCAGGTCATCACACAGCGACCGCATCATGTTGCGCGTCTCGACAAGCGGGTCATAGACGAGGTTGCGGCCTGCCACCGCGGCACGGACCCAGTCGTAGTAATCCATCCGCTGGCCGTTGAAGGCAAAGCCGCCCGCATTCCACGCGGACCGGTCGGGCGCGACATTGCCGTAATACTGATCGACAGAGAAATCCGGCAGCTCGCTATTGGCCGCATATTCGTACCGGCCGCCGACAAGACTGCCATCTGCAGCACGGGTCGCGCCGACAAGGCGCAGGGGCCGCCAGTTCTTGAAGCCTGCCCCCATGGTCGGCCGGGACCGCACGAACTTGCGGCCATAGACACCACGGGTAATGGAATTGTCCGGATGCGCATCAATGTAGTGAATGCGGCCGTCCGGATCGACGCGGTAGACGACCGTCAGATGCCCGTTGGGATCATAGATGGTAGTGCCTGGCCGGATCGATTGCGGCGCGACGCTGGCGGAATAGTGATCCGCCGCAATACCGCGCTTTTCCTCCGGGTGGTAGCGATACATGGCGGAGGAGACATAGTTGGAGATGCGCTGAAGCATCAGCGGCCCATCCGCCGGCACCTGCCCCGGCTGGTTGATCACCGCCGTCTTCTCGATCACCCGGTTGCCCGCCGCCACATAGCGGATGTCGCGCGTATAGCCGTTGGGCGCCACGGCGCTGGCAAAGGCGAAGGGCAGACCGTTCATCCAGGCGAAGTAGCCCCGGAGCGTGTAAGGCAGGTCCGCGCAATCGGCATAAAAGCGCACGCCCTTGGGATTGCGGCCGCGATAGACATTGGCTGCATGCTTCAGGCACTGGTCGGTGGTGCGGCAATCGCTCTCACCGATGGCCGTGATGAAATCCTCGTAGGCCTTCTCGTCACTGGCAGTCCACCGGTCCCGAAGCAGGCGCCAGGAACGCGGCGAGGCAGCCCGCGACGGGAGCGGCGCCGGCGCAGCGTCAGACGTGGCCGCAGCTGGCTCTGCCGACGGCGCAGGGGATGACGCCAGCACTGGTTGAGAAACACCCAACCCAGCGCACAAAGCCACTGCCGCGCCCAGAACGCGGCCGAATGCCGGATTGCCCATGCTGCCCCTCACCTTCCCGGTTGCCGTAGCCGTAACGACCGTCAGCCACCCTGCCGGATGTTCTATTTAACAACGCGACGACGCCGCGCACGTTAACAAAGAATAAGCATCCTGTCGCTGAGCGGCCGTCGTGTAATCAGCCCGGTCGAAACCACCAAAACAACCAATACGAGCATCTTGCAGCGCACTGCAACTACTTGATTTTATGGGGAAAATCGACATTTCCGATCAGCGCATCGTCAATTCCGAAACATGTTCAAGGAATGGGCAAATGGCGGTTTTTTGTGCAAATACAACCACTTGCTACCTTTTCGCGTTCACGAGATTTTAGGTTCGCTCCTGCAAAATAATTTGAAGCTGACGAAAATTTTCGTCTGCCGAGAAATCCTTTATCAGGGGAAATTCCATGCGGGGCGCGAAACTTCTGGACTTGAAACTGTCCCAGAAACTGCCTGCGGTGATCATCGGTCTTTCGGTGACAGCGGCAGTCATCACGACGGGACTTGGCTTCTTCGGCGCGAGCAACGCGCTGAACCAGCAGATCGAGAAGAACCTTGAATCAGTGGCAGCGGATCGCGCCCTGGAAGTCGGCGAGTACATCGACGGCCTCGGCGAGGAACTGGTGATCCTGGCCAACAGCACCACGGTGATCGAGGCCATCGGTGCCTTCGATGACGCCTGGTACTCCCTCGGCAAGAGCGCGACCGAACGCTTGCAGCGGGACTACATCACCGAGAACCCCCACCCGCTCGGCGAGAAGGACAAGCTTCTCACCAAGGACGACGGGACCCTCTACTCCCACAACCACAGCTATTATCATCCGTGGTTCCGCGACCTGCAGCAGCGCCGCGGCTATTACGATGTCTTCCTGTTCAACAGCCGGGGCGACCTCGTCTACTCGGTGTTCAAGGAAGCCGACTTCGCCACCAATTTTGTGGATGGTGAATGGGCAGCCTCCGGTCTCGGCAAGGTCTATCGCCGTGCCGCCGAAGCTGAAGCCAACTCCATTATCTTCGAGGACTTCGCAGCCTACGGGCCTTCAGGCGGCGCTGCGGCAAGCTTCGTCGGCGCGCCGGTCTTTGATCGCACCGGCAACCGCACCGGCGTGATCGCCTACCAGATGCCCGCCGAAGTCATCAACCAGCTGATGGCCAAGACACATTCGCTGGGCGAGACCGCGGACAGCTACATCGTCGGCCCGGACGGCATGATGCGCTCCGACAGCCGGTTCTTCGAAGAGCCCACCAGCATGACGCTGAAGGTGGAGAACGAGGCTGTGACAGCCGCGCAGGCCAAGCAGACAGGCTTTACCCGCATTGACAGCCTGACCGGCCAGGACAGCTTTGCCGCGTACAACTTCGTCGACATTTTCGGCACCACCTGGGCCGTCGTCGCCAAGATCGACTTTGACGAGGCGGAAGCACCGGTGATGGCTCTGCTGATGATGTTCCTCATCGTCGGCGCTCTCGTGGCGGTTGCCGCAGCCGTCATCGGCCTGCTCGTCGCCCGCAGCATCGCCAAGCCGCTGAGCGACATGACCAGCGCCATGGGTGAACTGGCCAACAAGGTGTGGTCGACGCAGATCCCCGGCCTGACACGTACCGACGAGATCGGCGAGATGGCCAAGGCCGTCGAAGTGTTCAAGGACCAGGGCCAGGAAGCCGAACGCCTGCAGTCCGAAGAAGCCGCCCGCGAGGCCCGCGCCGCCGAAGAGAAGCGGGCTGCCATGAACCAGCTCGCGGACGATTTCGAAAGCTCCGTCGGCGAAGTGGTGGAGGCCGTGGCCGCCACCGCACAGGACCTGAAGGACACAGCCCAGGGTGTGTCCGCAATCGCCGAGGAAACCACGGCCCAGTCCGCCAACGTGGCGAGCGCTGCAGAGGAATCCTCGGTCAATGTGCAGACCGTGTCGTCGGCGACCGAGGAAATGTCTGCCTCGATCTCCGAGATGCAGCAGCAGGTCATGCGCTCCCGTGACGTGTCCGAACGCGCTGCCCAGAGCGTTGAAGATGCAGCCGGCCAGGTCACTGGCCTGTCCGACGCCGCCGACCAGATCGGCGACGTGCTGGCCCTCATCCAGGACATTGCCGAGCAGACCAACCTGCTGGCCCTCAACGCCACCATCGAGGCAGCCCGCGCCGGTGAAGCCGGCAAGGGCTTTGCGGTCGTGGCGAGCGAGGTGAAGAGCCTGGCAACCCAGACCCAGAAGGCGACCGAGCAGATCCGTCAGCAGATCGAAGGCGTGCAGTCTGAAAGCAAGACCGCGGTCGGGGCCATCAGCGGCATCCGCGAGGTCATTGCCCAGGTGACGGAGATCAGCCAGTCGATCGCTGCCGCAATCGAGCAGCAGACGGCCGCCACCAGCGAGATCGCCCGCAATGCTCAGCAGGCCGCCGCCGGCACCCATGAAGTGTCGTCCAGCGTCCAGGGCGTGAGCGAGGCATCCCAGCAGGCATCCGCCGCTTCGACGGAGCTGCTCGCCTCCTCCAACTCGCTGGCCGAACAGGGCGAAGCTCTCCGGGAGCGGATGAAGTCCTTCATCGAAAAGGTGCGTGCCGCTTAGGCACCGCCCCACATCGACACCATGACAAGGGGCGCCCCAACCGGGCGCCCCTATTGTTTGTACACGCATAAATTGCGAACAAACACGCAATGCGAGTTCACTCTAATTTAGCCCGCAACCCCTAGCGTCCTGATCCGAGAAAAGAACCCGTGCCGGCGATCAGTGCCATTTCTGGCCACCGTCAGCATGTGACTTCAGGAGGAAGATGGATGCGTGCCCCCGATTTTTCGGCACTGAAGATTTCGCAGAAGCTGCCTGCCGTCATTATCGGCATGTCCGCCGTAGTCGCCGTCGTTACAGCAACAATGGGCTTTCTCGGGGCCCGCTCTGCGCTTGATGCGCAGATCGAGAACAAGCTCGAGACAGTTGCCGCCAACCGCGCACAGGAAGTTTCCGACTACCTCAACGGGCTGGGCCAGGAACTGGTGATCCTGTCGAACAGCACCATGGTCATCGAGGCCATCGGCGCGTTTGACGACGCCTGGATGTCCCTGGGCCGCAACGTCTCCGATCAACTTGTTGAAAAGTTCGTGACCAACAATCCGAACCCGGAACAGCGCGAGCTGCTGGAAACGGTGGAAGACGGCACGTTCTACTCCCATACCCACAGCTATTATCATCCGTGGTTCCGCGACCTGATGAACCGCCGCGGCTATTATGACGTCTATCTCGTCACCCGCGACGGCGATCTGGTCTACTCCACCCGCAAGAACCCGGAATTCGCCACCAGCATGACCGAAGGCGAATGGGCCGACACGGGCCTTGGCCGCCTCGTCGCCCGCGCCGCCGAAGCCGAGATGGGCACGATCCTGTTTGAAGATTACGCCGAATACGGCCCGGCCAATGGCGAACCCCGTGCCTTTATCGGCGCCCCGGTCTTCGACCGTATCGGCGAACGTGTCGGCACCATCGCCTACCAGGTGCCGCACAACGCCATCAACAACCTGATGGCCAAGACGCAGGCCCTGGGTGACACGGCGGAAAGCTTCCTCGTGGGCCCGGACCGCTTGATGCGATCGGACAGCCGCTTCAGCGCCGAGCCGACCACACTTGCCAACACCGTTGAGAACAACGCTGCCATCGACGGCCTGGCCGGCAATTCCGGCTTCGTGGAATCCACCGGCCTTGATGGCTCCGACGCCCTGTCGGCCTATCGTCCCGCCAACATCTTCGGCGATACTTGGGCCGTGCTGGCAACCGTCAGCAAGGACGAAGCGCAGCAGGACATCTCTGCCCTTCTTACCCAGTTCATGCTGATGACGGCGCTTGCGATGGCAGCCTCCACCGCCGCCGGTTTCTTCATGGCCCGCAGCATCTCGCGGCCCCTGAGCAACATGACCGGTGCCATGGAGCGCCTGGCCAACCGCGACTGGTCCACCGAGGTGCCCGGCCGCGGCCGTAAGGACGAAATCGGCGCCATGGCCAATGCCGTCCAGGTCTTCAAGGAACAGGGCCAGGAAGCCGAACGCCTCGAAGAGGAAAAGGCCGAACAGGAAGCCCGCGCCGCGGAAGAAAAGCGCGAAGCCATGAGCAAGCTGGCCCATGACTTCGAGGTCTCCGTCGGCGAAGTGGTGGAAGCCGTGGCGGCCACCGCCCGCGACCTGAAGGAAACCGCCCAGGGCGTGTCTTCCATCGCCGAGCAGACCACCACGGAATCTGCCCGCGTGGCAGCCGCCGCCGAGGAATCGTCCGTCAACGTGCAGACCGTGTCGTCGGCGACGGAAGAAATGTCGGCGTCGATCTCCGAAATGCAACAGCAGGTCATGCGCTCCCGCGACGTGTCGGAACACGCCGCCCAGAGCGTGGAAAATGCGGCCGGCCAGGTCACCGGCCTGTCGGACGCCGCCAACCAGATCGGTGACGTGCTGGCCCTTATCCAGGACATCGCCGAGCAGACCAACCTGCTGGCCCTCAACGCCACCATCGAGGCGGCGCGTGCGGGCGATGCGGGCAAGGGCTTTGCGGTCGTGGCGAGCGAGGTGAAGAGCCTGGCGACCCAGACCCAGAAGGCCACCGAGCAGATCCGTCAGCAGATCGAAGGCGTGCAGGCCGAAAGCCAGACCGCCGTCGCCGCCATCAGCGGCATCCGCGATGTCATCGCGCAGGTCAACGAGATCAGCCAGACGATCGCAACCTCGATCGACCAGCAGACGGCGGCCACGGGCGAGATTGCCCGCAACGCCCAGCAAGCCGCCGGCGGCACCCACGAAGTGTCGTCCAGCGTCCAGAGCGTCAGCCAGGCATCGCAGCAGGCCTCCGCCGCCGCGACCCAGCTGCTGGCCTCGTCGAACTCCCTGGCCGAACAGGGCGATGCCCTGCGCGATCAGATGAAGGCCTTCATCGATCAGATCCGCGCTGCGTAACCGCACGGACCTGATTGTCTCCGCCAACTGAAAGGGCGGCTTCCCGGATGGGAAGCCGCCCTCTTTTTTGCTTGAGCTGACGTGCTGTGCCTATTCGGCAGCAGCGGCCTGCACCCGCTGGGCCTGAGGCGGCAAAGCCTCTTCCGCCAGCGACTGGGCCGCTTCGGCCAGCGGCAGCACAATCTGGTCCTTCGAGCCGAGACGCCGGATGGCGACGGTCCGCTCTTCGGCCTCGCGCTTGCCGACCACGAGAAGCGCCGGCACCTTGGCCAGCGAATGCTCACGCACCTTGTAGTTAATCTTCTCGTTGCGGATATCAGCCTCCGCCTTGAGACCGAAGCGCTTGAGCTCTTCCACCACCTGATGCGCATAATCGTCCGCATCCGACGTGATGGTGGCGACCACGCATTGCAGCGGTGCCAGCCACAGCGGGAAACGACCCGCGTGATGCTCGATCAGGATGCCGAGGAAGCGTTCGAGCGAGCCGAACAGCGCCCGGTGGATCATCACCGGCTCATGCTTCTCGCCATCTTCACCGATATAGAACGCGCCCAGACGGCCCGGCAGGTTGAAGTCCACCTGCACGGTGCCGCACTGCCAGTCACGCCCGATGGCATCGCGCAGCACGAACTCAATCTTGGGGCCGTAAAAGGCGCCCTCGCCCGGGTTCAGCTCATACTCAAGACCCGTTGCCTCGATGGCCGTCTTGAGCGCCGCCTCGGCCCGGTCCCAGATCGCGTCCGAGCCCACGCGCTTCTCCGGACGATCGGAGAATTTGAGCCGCACATCCTCGAAGCCGAAATCCCGGTAGATCGACAGGATCAGGTTCGTCACCGTCACGCATTCTTCCGTGATCTGATCTTCGGTGCAGAAGATATGCGCGTCATCCTGCGTGAAGTGCCGCACCCGCATCATGCCGTGCAGCGCGCCGGACGGCTCATAACGATGAACCTTGCCGAACTCGGCAAATTTCAGCGGCAGCTCGCGATAGCTCTTGAGGCCGTGCTTGAACACCTGCACATGGCCCGGGCAGTTCATCGGCTTCAAACAGAACGTGCGCTCGTCGGGCGTCACCGACGTGTACATGTTCTCGCCGAACTTCTCCCAGTGGCCGGACTTCTCCCACAGGGACTTGTCCATCACGTCAGGCGTGTTGATCTCTTCATAGCCCGCCTTGGCCTGCTGATCCCGCATATAGGAAATGAGCGACTGGAACAGTGTCCAGCCATGCGGATGCCAGAAGATGGAGCCGGGCCCCTCTTCCTGGAAATGAAACAGGTTCATCTCGCGGCCGAGCTTGCGGTGATCGCGCTTCTCGGCCTCTTCAAGCATCTGCAGATGCTTCTTGAGATCCTTCTCGCTCGCCCAGGCGGTGCCGTAGATGCGCTGCAGCTGCGCATTGTTGCTGTCGCCGCGCCAGTAGGCACCGGCCAGCTTGGTGAGCTTGAAGGCCTTGCCCAGACGGCCCGTGGACGGCAAATGCGGCCCGCGGCAGAGATCCTTCCAGTTGCCCTGGCGATAGACCGTGATCGTCTCATTCTCCGGCAGATCGGAAATGATCTCGGCCTTGTAGCTTTCGCCGATGGACTTGAAATGCTCGATCGCCTCGTTGCGATCCCACACCTCGCGCGTGATCGGTTCGTCACGGTCGACGATCTCGGCCATGCGCCTTTCGATCTTCTCGAAATCGTCCGTCGAGAACGGCTCATCGCGGGCGAAATCGTAGAAGAAGCCGTTTTCAATGTTCGGGCCGATGGTGACCTGCGTGCCGGGGAACAGCTCCTGCACGGCTTCGGCCAGCACATGGGCCGTGTCGTGGCGAATGATCTCCACGCCTTCGGGCTCATCGCGGGTGATCAGGCGCACCTTGGCGTCCTGCTCGATCTCGCGCGTGAGATCCCACTGGTCGCCATTCACCTCAATGGCAACGACCTTCTTGGCCAGTGATTTTGAAATATCTTCCGCCAGCCCAAGGCCCGTAATGCCTTCGGGGAATTCACGGATAGACTCGTCGGGGAGCGTCAGCTTGACCATCCCTCTCCTCCTCATTCTCTGCACACCATGCAGGTAAGCCTGAGAGCGTTTGTGGTGTGGGGCCGATGGAGCCCCTATGAACGGACCGGATCAGTCGTCCGGGAAACGGTCCCGGATATGGGCGCCGGTCCAGCGCCCGTATTTCCAGGGAGTGAGCGCGCTTGCGTGCGGCACCTCCTCCGGTACCGGATCAAGCCCCTGCGTGCCCCACGGATGGCACCTCAGGATGCGTGATACGGCCAGCCAGCCGCCCCGCCAGACCCCGAACCGGGTAATCGCCTCCTGCGCATAGTCGGAGCAGGTCGGCACATGCCGGCAACGCGGCCCCAACAGGGGCGATATGGCGTTCCTATAGACCCAGATAAGGCCCAAGGCCAGATACTTAAAGGGATTCGGCATATCCGGGTCCCAAGTGAATAAAAACCTAGCCGGGGCAGGATTAATCAGTCGTTAACCCTGCCCCGGCTTCCAGGTTCCTCAATAGGCGAAGCGGACGCCGGCGACAAATGCCGTCGCACCAGGATCTTCACCGTCGGCCCGGGCAAAATCGGCAGTCTCGCCGAGCTTCGCTTCGTAATTGACACCGATATAGGGGCTGAGCCCCCCGGTTATCGCGTAGTGAAACCGCAGGCCGGTTTCGATCTTTCCGAAACCCGCCCCGATCTCGCGGGCCGAATTCTCGCTTGCGAACAGGTCGAGCTCGATCATCGGCTGCGCGAAAATGCGCCGGGTGAGATAGAGCTCGGTCTCGGCTTCCGCGCGGAACGCGATATCGCCGTCATCGGACAAGTAAGCCGTACCCTCGAATTCCACCCATTGCGGCATCAACCCTGCAATGCCGAGGGCCAGATGGGTAGTTTCCGGGTCCGGCGCCAGGTCGTGCCGGATACCGGCCTGCACATCAAAGAAGGGTGAGACCGGACGACGATAGAGCAGGTGCACTTCCGTACTTTCGAAGGTACCGCCATCAAGATCGCGTTCAGCTTCCACACCGAGGACAGCCTTATGATCGTCATTGCCGATCACGAGGTCTCCTTCCACGAAGCCGTGATCGTTGCCATCCTGAACGCGGTATTCGAGGCGTTCAATCGTGACAAGTGACAGGACCATATTGTCCATCTCGGCGGCCGAAGCAGGAACGGCAAGCAATGCAGCAAAAGAAGCTGCGACCAGGAACCACACCATCAGTGATGCCCTCCGGCCTGCGCATCTCCGGCATTGGCCATGCCCCAGAGTTTCTCAAGCTCTGGATCGACCTGCGCCAGATCCTCCGGGCCGCCCTCAACGATGACCTTGCGGAACATGCCGGCAGCCATGTGGTACATCAGGTGGCAGTGGAACGCCCACTGGCCCGGTGCGTCCACCTCCACATCGGCGGATAATGTCGTGTTGGGGGCGACCGTCAGCACATGCTTGAGCGGGTTCCACTTGCCCGCCCCCACATCAACAATCTTCCACATGCCATGCAGGTGCATGGGATGCGCCATCATCGTCTCATTGATGAAGGTGAAACGGACACGCTCCCCATACTTCAGACGCAGTGGTTCGGCCTCTGAAAGTTTCTTGTCGTTGATCGACCAGATATAGCGCTCCATGTTGCCGGTAAGCCGGAGCCGGATTTCCCGGTCATAGGGTCGCTCCTCATAGAGAGGGTCCTGCGCCCGCAGATCTCCGAGGGACAGGAACTTGCCGCCATTGGCCGCGTCAGGCTCAAGCCCTGATCCCGGTGCATAGAACGGATCATCATCTCCCCCGCCCATGGCACCCATGTCATGGCCCGCATGTCCCATGGCAGCGTGGTCCATCTCTCCCTGGTCCATGTCCCCGTGAGTCATGCCTGGCATGGCCCCATGATCCATGTCGGCCATAGTCAGCCGCGGCGGGTCACGCAACTCGGGCACGGCAGCTTCCATGCCGTCACGCGGCGCCAGCGTGCCACGGGCAAAACCATCCCGTGCCATGGTTTCAGCGAAGATGGTGTAGGCCCTGTCCTCACGCGGACGGACGATCACGTCGTAGGTTTCAGCCACCGCAATGCGGAACTCGTCCACCGTCACCGGGCGGACGTTGTTCGCATCCGCCTGCACCACGGTCATTTCAAGTCCGGGAATGCGGATGTCATAGAACGACATCGCCGATGCATTGATGAAACGCAGGCGCACGCGCTCCCCGGGAGTGAACAGTCCCGTCCAGTTCTGCGACGGGTTCCGGCCGTTCATCAGATAGGTGTATCCCTGAACATCCTGAATGTCGGACGGCATCATCCGCATCTCGCCCCAGTCCAGCCTGTCACCCAGTGCAGCACCGAGACCTTCTTCCTCTGCCTGACGGAAAAACTCGCCTGCCGTGCGCTGGATGAAATTGTAGTGATCCGGCGACCGCTTGAGATTACGGAAGACCTGCATGGGACTGTCCTCGTGCCAGTCAGACAGCACCACCACATGGTCCCGGCCATAACGGAAGGGTTCACGTCCGGTCGGCTCGATGATGATCGGGCCATACATGCCTGCGCCTTCCTGCAGGCCGGAATGGGAGTGATACCAATAGGTCCCTGCCTTCGGCGCCTTGAAACGATAGGTGAAGGTTTCGCCAGGCTTGATGCCGTCAAAACTCATGCCCGGCACGCCATCCTGGTCAAAAGGCAGAACGAAACCATGCCAGTGAATCGAGGTATCCACCTCAAGCGTATTGGTGACGTTGATGGTGAGTTCCTCGCCCTCGGTAAACCGCAATAGCGGCGCCGGGACCTGACCGTTGATCGAAAAGCCGTCCACATCCCGCCCCGACACATCGAGGGTGACGGGCTCGACCGTGAGGTCATAGGTGCCTGCCGCCGCGGGAAGAGCGCCTTCAAGTGCGACCACCGCGCAGCCAAAAAGTGCTGCAAATATCCGTACACGTATTTTCATGGCGCCTACTCCACATCCACCGTGCCGACCATGCCGGCGGCATAGTGGCCGGGCACGTTGCAGGCGAACTCGATGTCGCCCCCGGAAGTGAAGGTCCAGGTAACGATCCCGCTCTTGCCCGGTTCAAGCAGGACACTGTTCGGGTGGTCATGGCTCATCATGTGGCCGTCCTCCCCCATGGGCGCGTTCATCATGGCGTGGTTGATGTGATCACCCATCAAGACGCCATGTTCCTGCATCATCATCATCTCGCTCTGGTGGGCTGCATGGTAGGCCGGGGTGCCGAGGTTGAACTCGTGCACCAGCGTGCCCTTGTTGACGACGTTGAAACGGATCGTCTCACCGGCGCGTACGCTGATGCTTTCGGGCGTGAAGAAATTGTCCTCCATGACAATGTCGACCACACGGTCAGCGCCTTCCGGGTCCCCGGGCTTGCCGAAGGACATCGGGCCCGAATCGGGACCGGCAGCCGCCCCGCTTTTCATGTGGCCTGCGTGCCCTTCGGCAGGTTGCATGTGGCCGTGAGCATGGCTGCCGGCGGCTGTTGCCGGTACGGCAAGCACGAGGCCAAGGGCCGCCCCGGCAAGGATGGATGTCATGGTGTGAATACGGACAGGCATCTCTGATCTCCGCGATAGATGACGTCCCGCGACTGCGACGCGCATATGCATCGCCGAACACGTGACGAACTGAATGAACTGAGAGGTGCGCAAGCCAGGCGCGCATGCGCCAGTCTCACGCGGCTTCAGACGTCACCCAGGCGGGGCGGCGGCGGATCGAGATCAAAGCCAGCAGGACCAAGCAGCCGCGCAGATGGCGGCAACAGCCGGACAGGCGTCAGGCTGCCCATCACGACTGACGGCGCAGTGGGCGCGGCGAGGCTTGTGAAGCAGGAAGCTGCGAGGGGGCAGGACCGGCTCGCCGGCTCATCGCCCCCCTGGTCAGGGCTTGTCTGGCCATGGGCTTCATGATGCGCCCCGCCAGCCATGGCACTTGATGTTATGTCACAGCCGAGCATGTGCGCTGCCGTCATTTCGGGCGACGCCCACAAGGGCGCGGCCGGAATGGCGACCAGCAGAAGACTCAGCAGACATGACATCAGCGCGCGCATGAGCAGAGCCTGCACCTTCCCCCAAGGGGAAGGTCAAGAGAGATAGAAGCCCGGTCCGCTCAGACCTCGTCAGCCGCAGCTTCGATCTGGCTGATGGCGTCGAGGGTTGCTTCGAAGGTGAGCATGATCGACTGGTGGCGGTTCTTGAAGTCGCGGGCCGGGAGGAGGACTTCGAGATCGGCCCAGTCACCGGTGGGCGGGTCGCCCTCTTCCTTCAGCATGGCGCGCATCTGGTCACGCACCTGCTCGATGTCGGCGCGGGTGGCCCCGATGACGTGCCGGGCCATGACCGAGGAGGAGGCCTGGCCCAGGGCGCAGGCATGGACCTCGTGGGCAAAATCGCTGACGCGGCCATCCGCCATCTTCAGATGCACCGTCACCTTAGAGCCGCACATCTTGGAGATGGCACTGGCCGATGCCGCCGCATCCTCCAGCTTGCCGATGCGCGGGATGTTGCCCGCCAGCTCAAGAATGCGGGCGTTGTAGACGTCGTTCAGGTCGGTGCCGGAAGCACTCTGGGAGGCCGTGTCACTCATTGAGCCTATGTGCGTCCAATCTTGTGAAAATCCAAGCGGGTATTTGCTGCGTATCTGGAACAAAACAGGAGGCGCCCACCCAAATTTTAGCAATTCCAATGTGCACCAATTGCGACAACCTCTAGAAAATGCAACAAAGGATGCACAGTTTATGCAGTGTGGCGGGGCCCTGGCCGTGCCATATATCAACCGCCGGCGCGCGTGCTGACGTAAGGACTGACTGGACTTCGCGCACCGGATCCATACCAGTGATGCGCCTCGCTGCGCCTCATGCCCGGAAACCTTCGATATTGACCGGGACGGGGGGCCGCGCGTGCGCCAGGAAGGACGAAACCAATGGATGCCATGGTCGACAAAGCAGAGCTGACCGAGACCACCGGGGATGACATCAAGCGCCCCACCCGCGCGGAAGCTGAAGCCGCCGTGCGGACGCTCATTTCCTGGGCCGGTGACGACCCCGCCCGCGAGGGCCTGATCGACACGCCGTCGCGCGTGGTGCGTGCCTATGAGGAATTCTTCGAAGGCTACACCGAAGACCCCGCCCAGGTGCTGGGCCGCACCTTCGAGGAAGTCGAGGGCTACAATGACATCGTCATGCTCCGCGACATCTCACTGGAGAGCCACTGCGAGCACCACATGGTGCCGATCCTCGGCAAGGCGCACATCGCCTATATGCCGATCAACTCGGTGGTGGGCATCTCGAAGCTCGCCCGCGTGATCGAGATCTACGCCAAGCGCCTGCAGACGCAGGAAACCATGACCGCGCAGATCGCCGAAACCATTGCCTCGGCCCTGAAGCCGGCCGGCGTGGCGGTGATGATCGAGGCCAAGCACCAGTGCATGACCACCCGCGGCATCAAGAAGCCCGACGTGGCGACGATCACCACCCAGTTCACCGGTGTGTTCAAGGATGACCCGCGCATGGAAGAGCGTTTCTTCCGCCTTGTGCGCGGCGACCGCAGCTACTAAAACACCGCCATCCTTTTGAGATGACGAAAGCGGCCCTGCATATTATATGCGGGGCCGCAATCATTTGCGCCGAGAGCTGCCCTCCCGACCGGGCGCCGGCGCATGGAGTAAGACCGATGACCAAGAAGCCCGAATTTGCCCCCCGCGTGACCGTTGAGCAGGTCGAGGAAGGCCATGACCTGGCGCCGAAATTCGACGCCAACGGCCTGATGCCCGTGGTGACCACGGATGTGCATACGGGCGACGTGCTGATGGTCGGCTACATGAACGACGAAGCCTTCGCCAAGGCCATCGAAACCGGCGAGGCCCACTATTTCTCCCGCTCGCGCCAGGCCGTCTGGCACAAGGGCGCGACCTCGGGCCTGGTGCAGAAGATCGTCGAACTGCGTATCGACGACGATCAGGACTCCGTGTGGATGAAGGTGGATGTGGCAGGCTCCGGCGCATCCTGCCATGTGGGCTACATGTCCTGCTTCTACCGCGAAGTGCCCACCGGCCCGCGCGAAACCGAAGGCGACTTCAAGTCGATCGTCCTGACCTACAAGGAAGACGAAAAGACTTTCGATCCTGTCGAGGTCTATGGCGACGCGCCGAACCCGACCAAGCTCTGAGGCCTGTGGCCTGCACATCAAACGAAAAGCCCCGGACACTGTCCGGGGCTTTTTGGTTTTTGGGATCGGGGCGAGACCCCTCACTACAATCACCGGCCACCCCATCCGTGTCCCTCCGGCTCGACCGGAGGGATACGGTATGGATGGATTAGGAACGGCTTTTGTCCAACCGGGGCTGCCGCCTCACTGCTTAAACCTCACAGGTCTCCTGCCAGCGGGCGCGGGTGAGGGTGTAGAAGACGTGCGGCAGGCCAACGCGATCACCGTCATGGCTGTACTGGAACCCCGCCCCCTCCATGGTGCGGCGTGACGCGGTGTTGCGCGTGAGGGTGAAGCACCAGGCCTCTTCAAGAGCCAGCCGCGCGAAAGCCTCATCCAGCGTGGTCCGGGCAAGTTCTCTCGCCCGCCCCTGCTGCCAGAAATCAGGCACCACCGCATAAGCAAGCTCAATCACCGGCCGACCGTCCAGCACCACGAAACGCAGGCCCGCATAGGCACAGAAGCTGCCGCTCGCCCTGTCCGTCACATACCAGAGGCCGAAGCCATGCGCGTCCCAATGGGCCGCATGAGCCTGTGTCCGTGCCCGGATGGCATCGTCGGTGAGCGGCTTGCCGTCTGCCGACAAGGTATCCATGGCGCGCGCGTCACCATTGATGCGGGCAAGATCCTTCCAGTCTTCCCCCTGGAAGGGGCGCAGATCCATCCGCTTGGTCGCCAGCTGAGGCATCACGTCGTCTCCCGGTTTCCCGTCCATCAGATTGCTGCCAATGGTGACTTGCACCCAAGGCTCATAGTGGCATTCTGCGGCCACTCCCGAATTCGCCCCGCGTTCCGCGGGGCCGCGCACCATAAGGACTGGACCCCCATGACGCGACCCAAAATCGGCCTTGCCCTTGGCGGCGGCGTGGCGCGCGGCTGGGCGCATATCGGCATCATGCGCGTGCTGATGGAAGAAGGCATCCGCCCGGACATCATAGCAGGCACCTCCATCGGTGCCGTGGTGGGCGGCTGCTACTCGGCGGGCAAGCTGGACGCGCTGGAGGACTGGGCCCGCAGCCTGACGCCGCGCCGGATGCTGGGCCTGCTCGATCTCAATTTTGGTGGTGCGGGGCTGCTGTCAGGCATGAAGCTGGCAAAGCTGCTGGAAGAGAATATCGGCGACATCGAATTGCAGCATCTCGGCACCCGCTTCGTGGCGGTGGCAACGGAACTGGCGACCGGCCACGAAATCTGGCTGCGCGACGGCCCGCTGGTGCCGGCCTTGCGCGCCTCCTATGCTCTGCCCGCCGTGTTCAACCCCATCAATATCGAGGAGCGCTGGCTGGTGGACGGGGCGCTGGTGAACCCGGTGCCTGCCTCCGTGTGCCGTGCCTTCGGTGCGCGCCTGGTGATCGCCGTATCGCTGGGCTCGGACACCTACGGCCTCGGCATGGTGACCGAGGGCGACAAGGTGGAGGGGATGGATTTCGGGTTCGAGGAAAAGCGCGAAGGGCGCCGTTCCATCGGCCGGGCCATGGTCTCCCGCGCCACCCGGCCGGACCGGGAACTGGTGCGCCAGCTATTTGGCTGGGACAGCAAGACACCGGGCATTACCACGGTGATGATGGGAGCCCTCAACATCATCCAGGACAGGCTGGCGCGCATGCGCCTGGCCGGTGACCCGCCGGACGTGATGATGGCCCCGCGCATCGGCCACATCGCCCTGAGCGATTTCCACCGCGCATCCGAGTGCATCAAGATAGGTGAGGACGCAGCCCGCCAGGCCATCCCGGTTATCCGGGAAGCAATGGAGTTCCTCGGCGGCAAGCCGGACATGTCCGGCGCGCCCGTATCGGAATAGGCCCGCGCCGATGACAGGGGGCTGACGGGCGGGGTTCCGTCGGACCCCGGTCAGCCGCTGGCGATGTAGGCCTTGAGAGACTCGGCTTCGAGCTCCGCGTCCGCGATGCGGCGCTTCACCACGTCACCGATGGAGATGATGCCGGCCAGCTTGCCGTCTTCCACCACCGGCAGGTGACGCATGCGCCCGGAGGTCATCATTTCCATGAGACGCTCGGTGGTGTCCGCCGCGGTACAGGTGACCACTTCGCGGGTCATGTAGGCAGCCACCGGCTCTTTCAGCGCGTCGCAGCCGCTGCCTGCCGTGGCACGCACGATGTCGCGCTCCGACAGGATGCCTGCCACGCGGCCGGCAAAATCCGTGACCACCACGGCACCGATACGCCGCTCGGCCAGGACGCCCGCTGCGTCCTGCAGGGTCGCATCCGGCGAGATGGTCGCAACCTCCCGCCCCTTGTCCTTCAGGATGCTCGATACAGTCATCACACGCTCTCCCTATTCAGCGATGATGAATCCGACGCACCGTCCGCGCCCGGCTGCTGCTTTCCGCCGTTCCGCCCGCTTGCCCGGTCTCGCGCCGGTCTGTTCCGGCCATATGGAGCCGTTGTGCATCGGGGCGAAGCTGCCCGGCAGCGGAGTGCCGCCGGAATGCGGAGCTGGCCTACCCGGGCCGACTGCGCGTATGAAATCGAAGTATGAGCGCGACATTCCGTCGCGACAAGGAGAGAAAATGAACAAGGTCAATGGTTTAGGTCAGCGGCGCTGACGCATTCAAACAAATTTGGCGTCAAACCAAGGAAAAATGCGCGCCGCATTTAAGGCCAAATGGGTGCTTAGGGCTGGGGATACAGGCGGGCGCACGCCCCGCGCGAGGGAGGAACAAGCTGATGATTCTGCGACAGGCCTATCTGCGCCGCCTGCGCGACGACCTCGACCGCTGGGCCCAGAAGGGCCTCGTGGACCCGGCCCGCATCCCGGCAATCCTCAAGGAAGCCGAAGGCAGCGGCAGCGAACGCGGGCTGACCTCGATCCTGGCCGTGCTCGGCGTGATCCTGCTGGGCTTCGCCGCCATGAGCTTCGTCGCCGCCAATTGGGGCGAGATGTCGAAGCTCGCCAAGCTGCTGATCCTGTTCGGCGGCATGTGGGCCTCGCTCGGCGTTGCCATCTGGCAGGTGCGCGCCAACGGCACGGAGCACCCGATCTATGCCGAGGCGGCGATCCTGCTTGCGGTCAGCCTGTTCGGCGTCGCCATCATGCTGATCGGGCAGATGTACCATGTGGGCGGCGAGTATTCGGGCGGGCTGATGCTGTGGATGGCCGGCGCGCTGGTGACCGCCTGGCTCGCCCCCTCCCGCGCGGCGCTGGCGCTGGCCATCATCCTGGCCCCGGCCTGGAGCCTGGCGGCGCTGATGGAGAACCCGGCCTCCCTCCACTGGCAATTCGTGATCCCCATGAGCCTTGCAGGCCTGCTGGTGGCGGAGATGGGCTGGCGTGCGGGCGCGCATTTGCTGCTCATTGCCTGGGGCGTCTGGGCGGCCATCACCGGCGTCTGGCTGGTGGGCGAGCGGGAATGGACAGGGCCTGAAGCCTTCGCGGTGGGAGCTCTGTTCGCCATTCTGGTTACCGCCAAGGGACACCTGCCCCTGCGCCTCATCGCGCCCTTTGAGGATGCGATGATCCACTGGGGCCTGCTGGCAGCCCTTGGCAGCGGCGTGCTGATGCTGCTGGCAAGCGAAGACGCCCAAGCTCCGCTGACGGAGTATCTGGTGGTGGCGCTCATCTTCACGGGCGCCGCCGTCGCCACCATCGTCATGGGACATCAGGCGAGACGGCTTACCTATCTGGATGCGACGGCGCTTGCCGCGATGGCGTTCTTCACGCTGGCCTATCCGTATCTGCTGGCGGCAGCGTCAGCGGTGGAGTGGTTGCTGGTGATTGCCCTGTTCGCCGCGGCGATCTGGGCGGTGAGTTACGGCATGCGGACCCATGACCGGTTCAGCACCAATCTCGGCTTCGTCCTGTTCGCGGGCATGGCGCTTTATGTCTACCTCCGCACCGTCGGCACGCTGCTCGATACGTCGCTGGTGTTCATCATCGGCGGCCTGCTGCTGATCGGGCTCAGCATCGGCATTGCCCGCGTGCGCAGACAGATGCTGACAGGCAGCACGGGCACGGGAGACGTCTCATGACCGAAGCACCAATTGAAGCACGAGCCGGATGGCTCACAGGTTTTGCCCGCGGCGGCTACCGCGTCTGGGGGCTGGCGCTGGCAGGCGTTCTCATGACGGTGCTTCTGGCGCAGATCGTGATGGAGCGCGTGGCAATCCTGACCGACGGCGCGGAAGTGCGCCTGGCGACAGCGCCGGTGGACCCGCGCGACATTTTCCGTGGCGACTATGTGATCCTCAACTACCGCATCTCCACGCTATCCCTGGAGGATCTGACGGACACGCCGGAGGCCTTCACCGAGGGCGGGCTGATCTATGTGTCCCTGAAGGAAGGCGCGAACGGCATCTGGGAGCCCGTGGCTGCAGCACCCACCCTGCCCGGCCATACCGCAGGCGTGGTCACCATCCGTGGCCGGATCACCAGCCTGAGCCAGACAGGGCCCGTGACGGCCATAGGGGAGGCGCCCCGCCCCCTTGAGGACGCCACCGGCATTCGCCTCCGCGTGGATTACGGGATCGACCAGTATTTCGTGCCGGAAGGAACCGGCCCCGCGCTTGAAGCCGACCGCAACGAAGGCACGGTGAGCGTGCTTGTGGCGGTGGCCGAAAACGGAAACGCCGCCATCAAGGGCATTGTCCTCAATGGCGGCGATCCGGTCTATCTGGAGCCGCTGTTCTAGCAGCAACTCGGGCATTCACATCAGGCGACGATCAGTCGTCGGCCTTCTCATCCGGGAAACGGTTGAGCGGGAACGGCTTTTCGTTGGTGTTGAACGTCACATAGGCAAGACACTGCCAGACGAACTTGATGAGGTTGCGGCTGAAGGTCTTCAGCTCATTATTGGCTTCGCCGCGGATCAGGATCACCACGAACTGCAGCGCACCGAGGAAGATCGAGATCGAGAAGGCCAGATTGCCGAGGAACCAGTAACCGAGCATGAACAGCAGGCGTACCCAGAGGGCCTCGTCGCCATTTGCATCGGACCCGATGCGGCGGGTCTCGCCGTCCGGATTGGGGGTATCACCGGGTGAGGAAGCGGTTGCATCGCTCATTGTGGGGGGTCTCTCCTGAGTTGGGGCACACCAGAACCGTGCGGTAGTCGGGCCATGATCCGGGTTTGTGACCGGCCGAAACGCGGCCCGAGGGCCGAAGCGGGCCGCCAGCCGGTTTGACAATCGGGCTGTCGGATCAGGCTCATCCGCTTGCTCTGGATTTGGGGAAGTCCGTAAGCGGGTTCAATAGGTTACCCGCTATTTTGCGCATCTTTCCTGTTATTCAGCCCCCTATTCCTCCGACGCGACGCCCGGGTCGAAGCGCGGGAAGAACAGGATGCCCGCGATGAAGCCCGCCACATGGGCTTCCCAGGCGATGTTGGCGCTCTCCCCCGCAGCCCCCAGGCCGATAAGCCCCGTGAGCAGGGTCAGCCCCAGCCAGACGGCGCTGAAGACAAGCGCCTGCCCGCCCGCCAGCGCCTTGTGCGCCGGGCGCCGGGGCACGGCCCGAAGGGCTTCGGCCGAATAGTCGAAGCCGAACCGCGCCAGCGGGCCTGATCGCTCGAACACGAACAGCGCAGCGCCCGCAATGACACCGGAAATCGCACCGGATGCCCCGACAACAGGAGCAAGCGAGCCTGCCTGCGCCCCCGCATAGGCCACCCCGGCAATCACCCCGCACAGAAGATAGAAAGAGATGAAGCGCACGGCCCCCAGCCTGCGGGCCACCGGCGTGCCGAACGCCATGAGCCACACCGAGTTGAAAATGAGATGGAGCCAGTCCGCGTGCAGGAAGGCGTAGGTGACAGGCGTCCACAAATCCGCCCACAGACCTCCGGGAAAGGAGTAGACCGCCCCGTCCACGGTGGGGGCGTAGCGCGCCGGGAACAGCGCAAAGGTGAGGATCAGCTGGAAATCAGCCTCCCCGGACAGGAACCCCCGCGCCAGGTGAATGCCGAACAGGAGCGCGACCAGCCCCACCAGCACGCCGGGCGCGCGAAACGCCGGATAGGACGGCCGGGCGCCGCCACGATCAAAACCTTCACTCATATGGGGATGTCCTGTGTATACGCGATTTCGGTCAGGCCGCAGCCTTGAGGGCGGCTTCGACCAGCTCCAACCGGTCATTGCCGAAATACATGTCCGTCTTGTTAACAAACATGGTGGGCGACCCGAAACCGCCGCGCTCGATGACTTCTTCCGTATTGGCCCGCAGACGGGCCTTGACCGCGTCAGAAGATAGCGCGGCCTGGAACGCGTCCCAGTCGAGACCGACCGTGTCGCAGATCTCCTTCAGCACATCCGGCTGGGAAATGTCCTTGAGGTCCCCCCAATAGGCTTCGAATGCCGCACGGCTGTACGGCACGATCCTGCCCTCGTCCTGCGCGAAGATGGCCCCGCGCATCACATCAACGGCACGGACGGGAAAGACCGGCGGCTGACCGATCTTCACCCCGCAGAAGCGGGCCCAGTCCCGCAGGTCCTTAACGTAATAGCGGCCCTTCACCGGATGAGGATTGGCCCGGGCCTCATAGACCGCCTCGTTAACCTTGTTGAAGATGCCGCCCACCAGCACCGGGCGCCACTCGATGGTGGCCCCTGCCCGTTCGGCCACGGCCTCGACACGCGAAAAGGCCAGATAGGTCCATGGGCTGGAGACGTCATAGAAGAATTCAAGCACGGCCGGCATCGGCTCACTCCCTGCGTGGGGGCTTCAGCGCCCCTTATGATGGGTATGTCAGATCGCGCGCAGGATGGCGGCTGGTTAATGCCCTTGGCAAGGCCGCAAGGGCACCGCGGGTAATCCGCCGCGGCGGGGTGTCCCTATGTGGATGTGCCCATCTGGCCCATTCGGGACGATCTGCCGGGCCGGATGTCCCGCTTTGATCCAGAGCGGGACAGCCGAAACTGGCACGTTCCGGCACCCGGAGATTAACACCCGAACCAGCTTAAAGGCCGATTGGCGGAATTGCGCCACTTCCATGGTTAATCCGCCTTCGGATCAAAGCTCTGTGGGCTGGCATGGCCGTTGCTCTCTTACCGGCGTGCACCGCGTTGGTGCGCATGAACCGAAGGAAAGCGACACGCCATGCTGGGCACGACGCAGAAAAAGAACCGGACACGCACGCAGGCCGAACTGGCCGCGCTCGTTGCCGGCTGCGCTCTGGCCCTGGGCCTTTCCGCTCTCAGCCTGACGGCTGGTGCGGCGCTCGCGGCCAACGAGCCGTGGGAAGAAGGCCTGACCATGAACACGCCTTTTGGCATGAACCCTGGTGAAGAAAATCGCGCCTTCAACCCGTCCAATCGTGATGTGAACGGCAACCGTGTCCTCGTCAACCAGTACTCGCAGTACAGCAACACTGCGGGCGTGGCAGGCGAAGGGTCGGGCGTCGGGTACGTCAATGGCTCGGCAGCAGCCATCGGCAACCAGCTGAACGTCGTGACGAATGGCAACAACAATACAGTGATCGTCAACTCTACCCAGATAAACAATGGCGATCAGGAGGCCGTTATCCTCAATGGCACGCTCGATCTTGATTAAATCCCCGACCAACACCCGTTCCGCCCTGCGCGGCATCGCCATGTCCTTTGGTGCGCTGGCCCTCGCCGGCTGCATCAGCCCCGTGGCCGGCCCCAGCGGCACTTACGCAACGCCGATCGGCAATGCGCCGGTGATCAGCAACGAAACGCCGTACTCCACGGCGCTGCGCTGCATGTCCCGCCAGGTGCGTGGCCGCGGCATGGCCGGCCCGCGCATCGCCGTCGGCCAGATCGCCGATTACACCGGCAAGGAAGAATTCGAAGGCGGCCGCAAGGTCACCCAGGGCGCTGCCCTGATGGCCATCTCCGCCCTCGCCAAGGCCGGTGTCCGCCTCGTTGAGCGCTTCGATACGGGCGTCAGCGAGCTGGAACTGAAATACGCCAACAACAAGCTCATCGGCGACAATGGCGCCGAAGGTGCCTACCGCCAGGTGCATGCGGGCCAGATTCCGGGTTCGGACTATTACCTGGTCGGCGGCATCACCGAGCTGAACTTCAACATCCGCTCCGGCGGCCTGGACGGCCTGTTCTCCGAAGAGAGCGCCACCGGCACCACGGCAACCCTGGTTGCCAAGCAGTATGTGCTGAATGTCGGCCTCGACCTGCGCCTGGTGAAGACCTCCACCCTCGAAGTGGTGGACGTGATCTCCTACCAGAAGCAGATCATCGGCCGCGAGCTGCGCGCCGGCGTGTTCGACTTCTTCGGCGGCAACCTGATCGACATCGGTGCCGGTGAAAAGGCCCTCGAGCCGATCCAGCTCGCCGTGCGCTCGGTCATCGAACGCGCCGTGCTGGAAATGATCGGCAGCCTGAACGGCCTCGGCCCGGCCACCTGCGCCGGTGAGGATCCGCTGGGCGACGGTCAGGCCATGGCATCCAACCGCTATGTCAACGAGCTGAACGGCTCCGCGACCACCGTGAAGGTGCCGCACGCCACCGCCGGCCACACGACCCAGACCTATGCCACTGCCCCGCAGGCCCAGGCTCCGCAGGCCCAGGCTCCGGTCTACTACAACACCAACACCCAGGCCGCGCCTGCCGCGCAGCCCGCCCCTTACACTGCTCCTGCTTCTTCCGGAGGATATGACTATGCAACGCGCAATCGCCCGTATGGCTGGTATGCCGGTTCTGACGGCCGCGTCGATAGCGGTCTGCGTGGCTCTCTCTAACGGCGCAGCTGCGCAGGAAGCCACCACCGACGCCACTGCCACGACCACTGTTCCGGTCTCGACCGTCCTCAACGGCCAGATCAACCTGAACAGCGTCATCGCCGACATCAAGGTTGTCTACGACGACGGCTCCGGTGTCGACGCCACGGCAGCGGCCTTCGCCAACGACTTCACCGCCGTCACCCGCGGCTCGACCCTGGACCTGACCTCGACCCAGACCAACGAGGCCGCCGTGCAGGCAAATGTGGATGTGACCGTGGACGAGATCGACGGCTATACCGGTGCCAACTCGCTGGCCGTGTCGAACAAGATCACGGCAGGTGCCAACTTCGCCGGTGGGGTCATGAACGTGACCCAGACCGCCAATGCGGAGACCAGGGCCACGACGACGATCACCGCCTCGGACGGCTGGGGCAAGACGCAGGGCACCGCCACCGCGGTGGCCAACTCCGCCACCGGCGCGGTCGCAGGCTTCGGCAATCCGGCCCCGCTTGAGGTGAACAACAACCAGACGAACAACGCGCTTTCCAGCGCAACGGTCAACTTCAAGACCGACAATACCAACCATGCTGCCTTCACCGGCCTCAGCGCCACGGCGATCGGCAACTCGGCAACCTACGGCGCCGATTTCTAGCGCCACCTTCTTTCGAGCAGCGCCCGACACCGTCGGGGTTGAGGGCGCACATACTCAAGGGGAGACCTTCGGGGGGTCTCCCCTCTTTTTTTGCGCTGAGCACTGCGCACTGAGAGATGTCAGACACCGCGCAGCGGCAGCTGGCCGGTCATGCGGGCGGCAAAGGCGATGATGTCCTCATCGCTGTCACCCACCTGGACCCGCCCATCGACCACCAGCATGGATGCCCCATGCACCAGTGACCAGGCCGCCGTGCAGGCCGTGTCGATCTCCTGCGCTGTTGGGGCATCACCGAGACAGGCTGTTACGCCTGCGCGCAGCATCTCGTAGCTGTGCGCCGCGGTCTCAAGCAGCTCCGTATACTTGTCCTTCGCCACGAAACGGGGCCCGTGCATGAGGCGGAACAGAGCCGGGTTGCGCACGGCAAAGAGAATGTAGCCGGCCCCCAGCCCGCCCATATGCGCGCCGCTCGTCCCGGCATCACGCGACTGGGCATCCATATGCGCTGATAGCTCGGCAAAGCCTTCAGTGGCCAGGGCCGCGAGAAGCGCGTCCTTGTCCTCGAAGTGATGATACGGCGCGGCCTGGCTGACACCGGCCGCCCGCGCAACGCTGCGCAGGGACAGCGCTTCCGGTCCCACCTCCTCGAGCAGCGCCCGGGCCGCAGCAAGCAGCTCGCGCTTGAGATCTCCATGGTGATAGCTGGCGGATTTCCGCCCTTTTCGTGTCTGTCCTGTCATGCAGTCAATTTAATCTTGACAGCGTTCAGATGCAACATATCTTAACACCGTCAAGATAGACACTATGCGCAGCCTCCATGGCGCGCCAGACCGGGAGGGTCTCATGCCTCGCAGCTCCAAGCCTCGCAGTTCCAGTCCCACTGTCCGTTTGAACCGACGTCAGGCGCTCACCGCCACAGCCGGCGCCAGCGCGCTTGCCTGTCTGCCGCTGGGGAAACTCCCCTTCACCTCGCAAGCAGCCCCCGGAGGTCTCATGTCATCCGCCCATGCCGCACAGCCCTCACCCACCCGCGCCCCTGACTGGCTGGCGCTCCTCGGCACGTCCGAGCAGGGCGGCCGCGACTACACCCCGGAAATCGAAGGCACCCTGCCCGACGGCCTCGCCGGCGTGCTCTACCGCAACGGCCCGGGCCTGTTCGAGCGCGGTGGCCATCGCAAGCAGCACCTGCTGGACGGCGACGGGCTGGTGCAGCGGCTCTCGATCCGCAACGGCAAGGCGCATTACCGCAATGCCTTCGTGCAGACGCCGAAATATATGGCGGAAGAACAGGCGGGCGTGTTCAAGCACGCGACCTGGACCACCCGCCGCCCGGGCGGCATGCTCTCAAATCTCATGGGCGGCGACATTGCCAGCCAGGCGGGCGTCACCGTCTACCCGGTGCATGGCAAAATCGCCGCGCGGGATGAGGGCGGCGACACTTTCCTCCTCGACCCGCGCAGCCTGGCTACCACCGGCACCCAAAAGGTCAGCGCCCTCAGCGGCGGCTACAAGGCACATGCGAAACTTGATCCGGACACGAATGAATGGATCCTCGCGGGCCAGGGCTTCGGGCCTTCCATGTCCCTGCATGTGGCGATCTATCGACCGATGCTGGAGAAGGTGCGCGAGTTCAGGTTCGATGCGCCGCGCCAGGTCTATATCCACGACTTCCTGGCCACGAAGAACCACGTCATCTTCGTGCTGCATCCCTGCCACTTCTCGCCCTTCGGCTTCCTCGCCGGCATGAAGAGCCTGACAGATAGTCTGAGCTTCAGCCGCGACGACGGGACCGTGCTGGCCGTGGTGCCGAAAGACGGGGGCGCGCCGCGCTATTTCGACGTGCCCGGCTCGTTCATGTGGCATGCGCTCAACGCCCACGAGACCGGCGGCGAGATCATTGCCGACATCGTGGCCTATGATGCGCCGGACCATTTCATCGGTGACAACCCGTTCTTCGCGTCTTTGATGCGCGGCGAGATGGGCAATGCCGAACATCCCGGCACGATCCGGCGCTATGTGCTGTCACTGGAGACGGGCGCTGCCCGGGAAGAGATCCTTGATGGCGGCAATCACGAATTCCCCATGACGGACCCGCGCGTGCAGCTCAGTAACCACCGCGTCGGCTATTTCGCCTGCGGCGGCGTGGGCGGTCTCAACAGCGGCATCAAGCGCATGGACATGCAGACCGGTGCGACCCAGCTCTTCGACTTCGGAGCGGACAATGTGCAGGTGGGAGAGCCTGTCTTCGCCGCACGGGACGAGACTGCCGGTGACGTTGATGAAGGCTGGCTGATCGCCCAGTGCCTTGAGGCCAAAAGCAGGACGACCTTCTTCGCCGTGTTCGACGCCCGGCACGTGGAAGACGGGCCGCTGGCGAAGATCCGCCTCAGCCACCACGTCCCCATTTCCTTCCACGGGGCATGGACGGGCCAGGGCTAGGCACGTGCGGCCATCCCCAACCATCGGGATCACTTACCTGAGGCGAGACAAAAAAATGCGGGCGTTCCGGTCCCCCAACCAGAACGCCCGCGGGTGCGATGAGGGCAGCGCTCAGGACAGGAAGCGCGCTCTCATCTGGTTCCCCTCTCGGAACCCCACTTGTGACTAGTAGACGCGGCCGCCGACGCCGCCGGTAAGCACCAGGCCGCCGAGATCAGCCGCCGTGCCGCCATGGCCGGAGGCCGACGCAGCGGACCCGCGATGGATCAGAACCTCCGCGAGCGGACCACCAGCAAGGCGCGCGTGAGCAAGATCGGCCCGGCGCTCTTCGGCGGCGCAGGCAAGACGGCCGGACTGGCCGAAGCGCAGTGCTTCACCCGGCTGGCACTCGATCACGAACCCATCCGTATAGTCGGCACGGCCATTGACCCACTCGCCAACCGTGGCGCCCAGGGCAAAGCCATCCGGGCAGCGGAACACTTCGCCCTTGTAGTCGACGCCGATTTCGGCAGGCGACACTCGGATCGCGTTGGACAGACGGCCCTTCACGTCAATGCACTCGGCCTTCACGGGCTTCGGAGCCTGGGGCTGCACGACATTGATCTTCGGAATCTCGATGGCCGGGGCCTGCATGATGACATAGGACGAGCCACCGCCACCGCCGATGAAGACGGTTTCGTTGTTGATGACCTCGCGCTCGATGATGGTCGTCTCGCGGATGGTCTCACGCTCGATGATGGTTTCCTTCTCGCGGAAGGTATCCGTGCCGCCGTCCTTCTTGTCGCGCTGGCCATTGAACATGGGCACATGCACGTTGGGCACGGGGACCGACACGTTGAAGACATGGGTGGAAATCTTCGGCACGCCAACGGAGATGTTGGGGGCGTGCGGCATGGACGGACGGTGCTTGCCGTAGCCGCCGCCCTTCTCGTCACCGGCGATGGAGGCACCGCCCAGCACCGTTGCGCTCAGAGACACCGACAGGGCGGTGACGGCAGCAATCCGGATCACGTGTTTCATTTTGGCACTCCTGCGGGCCGTATCCGGGGGAGATATGACCCATTTCTGTCCTGAAGCGGGGCGTGTGCCCGCCAATGGACGGAAAAATGCAGGGAGCGTGCCGGGTTGGCGCCCCGAGGGGGCCCCGGGACTATTCAGCCGGGGCAAACCCCGCACGGGAGCGCTTTCGTTCGTCCCGCCGCGCCTCGCGCCGGGCAATGATCATGAACAGCGCCGGGGTGAAATAGAGCGCCAGGATGGCCGAGCCGCCCACGCCGCCGGCAATGCCCGTGGCCATGGGCTGCCAGAAGCGGCCGCCGAACATGATAAGCGGCAGGAAGCCGCCGATGGTGGTTAATGTCGTTGAGATGATGTGCCGCGAGGCAGCGACCACCACGTCTTCCGCCGCCTCGGCATCCCCCGCCCGCGCGGCATCATCCGCCCGCAAGGCCGACAGCACGATGATCGCCCCGTTAATGGCGAGGCCCACAAGACCCATGGTGCCGACAATGGCAACGAAGCCGAGCGGATGGCCGAACAGCCACACGCCCCACAGCGCCAGCCCCACCGACAGGAAGGCCACGGCAAAGACGATGCCCGCATAACGGAACGAATTGAACGACAGGATGATCGACGCGGCCATGATGACCAGCAGCGGCCCGGCAAACGCCAGGAAGCTGCCCAGCGCCTCCGACCGCTGTTCGGCATCCCCGCCGAACTCGAAGCGGTAGCCGCGCGGCGGCGCGTAGCCCGCCTTCTCCAGTTCCGCGCGGAACCCGGCCAGCGCCTCAGCGGGCAGCACGAAAGGCACGACGAAGGCCTGGATGGTGTTGGTGCGCTCGCCATTGCGGCGGGTGATGCCCGCAAGCTCTGGCTCAAGCCCGATATCGGCGATGGCCGTTAGCGGTACGCCCGGCATGCCGCCTGCCGTAATCGGTCCGCGCTGGCTGGGCAGGATGTATTCAGACCGGATGTCGGCGACGGTGCTGCGGTCGTCGTCACCGATGCGCACGCGCACCGGCAGTTCTTCCGTCGCTTCCACCACGGAGCCGCCGATGGCCCCCTCGAAGGTGGCGTCGAGCTGGCGGGCGATGTCCACCGCCTGCAGCCCGGCATTCTTGGCTTCGTCCTCATTCGGCACCACGGTCAGCTTCGGCTGGCCGCCTGCCAGCTTGGCGATCGTGTAGGTGATGCCCGGCGTGCGATGCATAATGGCGCGGATTTTCTCGCCTTCTTCGCGCAGCACATTGAGGTCCGGCCCCACCACGCGCACTTCCACCGGCGCATCCACCGGCGGGCCCTGCTCGAACGGCGTGGCCAGGATGGTGGCGTTGGGGAAGGCATTGCGGATGTCGTTCTGGATCTCGGGCAGGTCTTCCAGCGTCGCTTCCCATGACACGGTGCGGACGAAAGCCTGCGCGAAGGCCGTGTTGCCCTCGCCCGAATTGGTCATGGAATAGAAGACACGCGGCGCCGGGTCGCCCACCACCCAGTAACTGTCAACGATGCTCTCATGGGCGTTCAGCTCTTCGCGGATCTGCTCGACCATGCTGCGTGTCTCCTCGATGGAGGCCTGCGGCGGCATGAAGAGCTGCACCTGGAACATGTCGCGGTCATTGGCAGGGAAGAACTGCTCTTCCAGCGTGCCCGCCATCAGGAAACCGATGACCGGCAGCACCATGGCAACGGCAATGCCGATGACCGGCACGCGGAGGATGAGGCGGATGGACCGCCTGTAGAGGTCCGCAAGGTCGCGGTTCACATAGCCATCGCGCCACCAGACAGGTGCACGGCCGTCACGCCCGTCATCCTCGCTGGAGACATAGCCCGCAACCGCCGGGATAACAGTCATGGCGAGGAAGAAGGACGAGGAGATGGCGACGATGACGCCGATGGCCAGCGGACCGACGAACTCCCCCGCCCCGCCCGGCGCAAGGAAAATCGGCGCGAAGGCCAGCGCGGTCGTCAGCGTGGACGCAAACAACGGCACGAACAGATGCGAGATCGTTTCCGAGATCGCTTCACCGGGGCTTGCGCCCGCCTTGCGGCAGGCATTGAAGTCATCCACCACCACGATGGCGTTGTCGATCAACAGGCCGAGCGACACGATGATGCCGACCATCGAAGTCTGGTGCAGCGGCATGCCGATGATGTTGAAGAAGATGAACACCATCAGCACCGACAAGGGCAGCGCCATGCCGACGAGCAGCGCGGACTTCCAGCCAAGGGTGATGAGCAGAACGCCCAGCACCACCCCGGCACCCAGCAGCATGTTGGACCCGAGTTCGCCAAGCCGCGCGGAGGTGTAGATGTTCTGGTCGAAGACGATGCGCATCTCGATGCCGCGCGGCACCTCTTCGCCGAACTCCTCGATCACCTCCATGGCGCGCGCCGACCACAGGTCGATGCGGCCGCCGGCTTCCATCTCGGCAGCAACCATGACGCCGCGCTTGCCGCGGATTAGGGCCAGGCTGCGGGGCGGATCACGCGTGCCCTTGCTGACGGTCGCGATATCCCGGATACGGACGATCTGCCCGTCCGGCCGCTGCTTGATCGGCAGGTCGCCGATCTGCGCCACGGTCTCAAGCTCGCCCACCACCTCGATGGACAGGTCATTGGTGGCATTGCGCAGGAGGCCGGCCGAGACCTTGGAATCCGCCAGCCGGATCGCATTGGCCACTTCCGCCGTGGTGAGGTTGAGGGAGGAGACCGCCACCGCATCAAGCGTGACGAGAACTTCCTCGATTGCCTCCCCGTGAATGTCCGCCTCCCGCGTGCCGGGCACGTTGAGCAGACGGTTTTCAAGGTCTTCGCCGAGCCGGGTGAGGATATCCACCTGCGGCGGCCCCTCCTGATCCCAGGCCAGGCCCACAACGATGGTGACGGCTGTCGAGGAGCGGTCCTGAAGGTCGGGCTTGCTGGTGCCCGGCGGCAGGATGGCTTCCGCCTCGATGAGCTTGTTGCGCACCTTGGACCAGATCTGGTCCGGCACCATCACTTCGTCGCGCAGCTCGACGCGGATGAGCGACACCCCGGCGCGGCTTTCGGAATTGAGCTCCTTGATCTCCGGCACCTCGCGCAGCGCATCTTCGATAGGCTCGGAGACAAGGCTTTCCATGCGCAGGGCATCCGCCCCCTGCAGGAAGGTGATGATGGTGGCAAAGCGGCGCGTGAGGGCCGGGTCTTCCTGACGGCCGAGGCTGGTGAAGGCAAGCCAGCCGGCAACGATGATCAGGCCCAGCGTCAGGGCGGTGAGACGGGGATTGCGATAGAAGAGGTTGGACCACATGGCGCGAACTCCCCCGCCCTACTTGCCGCTGCCGGTGGCGGCCGGTGCGGCAGGTGTGGCAGCAGACGCCACACCGTCAGACAGGCGGACCCGCTGGCCCGGGGCCATGCGGTGTGTGCCGCGCGACACCACCATCTCCCCGTCGCTGAGCGTGCCGCGCACATAGGCCCGGTCGGCTTCCGTGTGCAGGAGCTGCACCGTGCGGCGCTCAAGGATGCGTTCCTTCTCGCCGGGCTGGGTACCGTCCTCGTCCGGCTCAGGCGTGACCAGCGCGAAGATGGCCCACAGGCCGCGGCGCCCTTCGGTCAGCGCTTCGATGGGCACCCAGTAGCCTGCCTCGTCGATGGTCTGGGTCAGGAAGACGCGCGCCAGCTCGCCGGAGCGGACGCGGGAAAAAGGCGCTTCAACCAGGAAGATGGCCGTGGCCGTGCGGGTCTCGCTGTCGACTTCCGACAGCACCTGCGACAGCACGGCGGGGTAAAGCTCCCCGCGCACTTCGACCTGATAGATCGTGCCTTCAGTCAGCGTGTCGAGAACTGATGCGGGAATGCCGATGCGCGCTTCCAGCCGCGCGCTCTCCAGCAGGCGAAAGATGGGCTGGCCCGCATTCACCACCGTGCCCTCGTCGACCATGCGGGCGACCACATGACCGTCATAGGGTGCGCGGATGGACGCAAGCTCCAGTGCCACATCCAGCGCACGGATATTGGCGCGGGCGGCGGCAAGCTGCGCCTGCACCGCCTGCCGGTTGAACCGCGCATCGTCATAGCGCTGCTGGGAGACATTCTTGCGTTGAAGCAATTGCCGCTGCCGGTTGACGGTGACGTCAGCAAGCGACAGCCGCGCCGAGGCCTCGGCTTCCGCCGCCCGGGCCTGGGCGAGCTGGGCTTCAAGGCTGCGCGTGTCCAGAGAGGCAAGCACGTCGCCCTCTTTCACTTCCGCGCCTTCATCCACCGTCACGGTGGCCAGCAGGCCGGGGCGTTCGAAACCGAGATTGGAGCTGCGCCGGGCCGTGATGCGGCCCGCATAGCGGGCAGAGACATCGTAGGAGGATTGGAGAACCAGCGGCGCGGCCTGCACCGGCAAGAGCTTGTCGCGCTCGATGTTCTCGCTGATGGCCTGGCGGGCGCCGCTGACAAAGAAAATGACGATCCCTGCGAGAAGGAGGAGACCGAGCCCGATCAGATAACGCCCACGCACCACGCCGTTTCCCCCGACACACGCAGACCCGCCGGATGACATTCAGGTGCCGGGGCGGATCACAGGTTGGTTAGTTGCACCATGGAACTTATGCTGCCATGGTGAGTTTCATGATGCAACGCACATGGCGCAGCTTCCTGACAATTTGTCCGGAATGTGGCGCCCTATGGAGTTAGATGGGTGCGCCGGACCAGTTTCGCCAACTCTGAATGTACGCTCGCTTGCTCGCTGGAGATCATCGGCGAGTGGTGGACGATGCTGATTATCCGCGAATCCCTGAGCGGCTATACGCGATTCGAGGAATTCCGCGAGAATCTGGGCATTTCGCGCAATATCCTCACCCGCCGCCTGCGGCACCTTGAGACCCACGGCATCCTCGAGCGGCGGCAATATCAGGACCGCCCGCCGCGCTATGAGTACCACCTGACCACCAAGGGCAAGGATCTCGGCACCGCCGTGATGGCGCTGGCCCAGTGGGGCAACCGCTGGAAAGTGGCCAACGACAAGGCGACCCCCGTTGCCTTCAACAATTACGTCACCGGTGCCCCGCTGGAGGCCCGGATCATCGATACGTCCAACGAAGAGGCTGTGCCGTTCAATGCCGTGGTGGTGACCCGGCCGGACGGTGTCGTGTGCCATCCGGGCAAGGACGAGATGGACGCCGCGCAGATGAGCGACTCGCGTTAACTCTCCGACATTTCAGTCAAATTGCGTTTTCCACAAGAAAATTAGCCCTGTCCCCTGCCCATGCACGGGCCTTGGGCGGCAATGGCATGTAGCGTGCTCTACCACTCCTGAACGGCGTCACCGGGCCCCGATCTGTGCCTAACCGGCACGACTGGCTGTCCCGGAACTGCCTGACGGATCAATAAGGGACGATGGGGCCGAAAACCCTGCCCGTTCCGCCCCGGCTGTGCCAGAGATGCACGCCGGCACTGTGGATTGAGAGCTGCGAGCCGATGACCAAGACCCGCGCCGCCCGTGACCTTCTGGCCTACTGGTACCGCCTGAGCGCAGGCCGCCAGGCGCCGCGCCGCGACGAGATCGAGCCGCGCGACATCAAGCGGCACCTGCCGGAGATGTTCATTCTCGAGCTCGAGCGCCCCGGCGTCTTCACCTTCAGGCTGGCGGGCACGGCGATCTGTGAAAGCTACGGCTTCGAACTGCGCGGCGAGGATTTCTCCACCCTGTGGCAGCATGACGGCCGGACCGGCGTCATGGACCTTCTGGCCCGCGTCGTCGGCAATGCCGAACCGGTGCTGCTGGAGGTTGCCGCTGAATCCTTCCGTGAACGGATGGTGCGCTTTGAACTGCTGCTGCTGCCGCTGGCCGCGCCCAATGGCCGCCTGACCCGCGTGCTCGGCTGCTTCGCGCCGCTGGAAGAGCCGTTCTGGCTGGGCACCGACCCGATCGTGCGCCAGTGGACGGAGACCATTGAAGTGCTGGATGCCGAAGACGGCGACAGCGTGCCGCTGACCGACCGGGTGGAGCTTGATGTGGAAAGCGATGACCTGTTCGCCGACCGCACGGATACGCCCGCCCCGCCCGCCATCGCCTTCCGCGAGGTGCGGCCCTATCTGCGGCTGGTGAAGACCGACACCCGCTAGAACACAGTGCGCCGGATGGACCGCGCTAGGACGTGACGGCGGGGAGTTCATCCTCGAAGTCGACAAGCTGCACGCGCAGTTCTTCGGCACCACGTGCCCCGCGCAGATCCACCCCGCCAAGCTCTGCGCCGCGCAGGTCAGCGCCCCGCAAATCCACATCCACCAGGATCGCCTCGCGCAGATCCGCGTTGCGCAGATCAGCCCGGTAGAACGAACCGCCGGTGAAATCCGCCTGGCGCATATCGGCGCGGCGCAGATCAGCGCCCTGGAACATGGCCCCATGGGCCCGCACCGGCCACTTCTTGCCGCCCATGCCGCCAATGGGCATCGGCGACATATCCGCGTTTGACAGGATCGCGCCCTTGGCCCGGATATTGGACAGCCGCGCGCCACGAAGATCACAAAACTGAAGCTGCGCCTTGGCCAGCATCGCGCCATCCAGATCGGCCATGGTGAGGCTGGAGTGCGATAGCTGGGCATCCGCCAGCACGGTATTGCGCAGGTCAGCGGCAGCCAGCTTCATGCGCGGCGCCTTGAGACCGGTGGCGTCAATTCCGACCGCCTGCAATTGCTTGCCGCGCTCCCCGAGGCTCGCAACCCAGATGCGGTGCTCCTGAATCATGTCGGCGATGGTCTGCCCGGTCTCGGTGACCTGCGGCGGCAAGGTGGCTCCGGTGATGTCCGCATGGGTCAGCTCGCTGCGCGTCACCTGCGAGGCCGTGAGATCGGCACCGGCCAGATTGGTGTTGTCGAGAACACTGCCGGCAAGGGTGGAGCCGCGGAGGTTGCAGCCGGACAGATCCGCATCGGTCAGGTCACAGCCGGTGAAGATCGCCCCCGACAGGTCGGAATCCGTGAGCCGCGCGCTGCGCATGCGGGCGTTCTGGAAATTGGCGTCGGTCAGCACCGTGCCGGACAGATTGGCCCGCAACATACGCGCGCCGGTGAGATTGACCGACGACATGCTGGCGCCGGTGAGGGTTGTCGTCCCCTCGCCGCTGGCGAAATAGGCAAGATTGCCACCGCCGTCGCGGGTCATGATCATCCCGTCGCGGATATCCGCGTGATCGAGATTGGCACCCTCGAAATCCGCTTCGACAAACAGCCCGCCCCGGAGGTCGGCCCGCACAAGCGTCGCCCCGCGAAAGGTCGCTTCGCTGAAATCGGAGCTGAAGAAATTGGCCCCCGACAGGTCCGCACCGTCGAGACAGACATTGCGGCCGCTGGTGCCGACGAATTCCGCTTCGCGCAGATCCGCGCCGGACAGGTCCAGGCCGTCGATACACTGAAAGGAGATGACGAGGCGCTGCCCGCCCTTGAGGCCCTTGATGAACTTGTGGTGGCGGAGAAGCGCCACCTTCAGCATCTCCACCCCCATCCGTGCCTGCGAGGACACCACGCGTGACGGCAGAATGTCAGGCGATGCGCCGTTAAGCGCGACCCCCGGCCCCAGGGGTGACCGGGCCCGCAGCCGGACATGAGCCGGGGCCGAACGGGTGATGGGCTGGTTCAGGGGAGGCTGCATGAGGCCGGATACACCTTCTGTTGAAGGACCAGCCTAGGCGATGATCAGTGCCGGAGCGCCTAACCCGGCGCTCCGAACACTGACCAAATTTTCCTAAAATTACACCGACCGCCCTATTCGGCGGCGGCCACCGGCTCGCGGTCTTCGGCGATGGTGACATATTCCGGTGCAAGCGCCGTACGGCCGCGGATCATGTCGGCGGTCTTTTCGGCGATCATGATGGTCGGCGCATTGGTGTTGGCCCCGACCAGCGTCGGCATGATGGACGCATCCACCACGCGCAGACCTTCAACACCACGCACCTTCATGGACGGATCGACCACCGCCATGTCGTCGGTGCCCATCTTGCAGGTGCCGACCGGGTGATAGAGCGTCTCCGCCGTGGCACGGATCCAGGCGTCATACTCATCATCCGTGTTGACGCCCGCAGGGGGCTTCAGCCGGTCACCGCGATAGGGATCGAACGCTTGCTGGCGGAAGATCTCCTCGGTGGCGCGAATGCCGTCACGCATGGCGCGGCGATCATCCGGGGCTTCCAGATACATCGGCTGCAGCAGCGGATCATCCATCGGGTCCGCGGATTTGAGACCGAGGAAGCCCCGGCTCTGCGGACGGGCCGGATACATGATGCAGGAGAAGCCGTGCGCCTCGTTGATGCCTTCGCGGCCGTGGCTGTCGGGCATGGCGACGCTGACATAGTGCAGCTGCACATCCGGAATTTCGAGGTCCGGACGGGTCTTGATGAAGGCACCGCCGGCGGTCGGCGGGAAGGACGCGTCCCCCTTGCCGAACAGCAGATAGGACAGGCCGGCCTTGATGCGGGCCGCAGCGCCGGCTGACCGGTGCAGCGTGATCGGCTGGGTGCAGTTGAACTGGCTGACCACGCCCAGATGGTCCTGCAGGTTCTGGCCGACGCCCTTGACGTCCGCCACCGGCTGGATGCCGAACTTCTTCACGTAATCCGCGTTACCGATGCCCGAAAGCAGCAGGAGCTGCGGCGAGTTAATGGCACCGCCGGAGAGGATCAGCTCCTTGTTGACCTGAACCTGCTTCACCTCGCCCTTCTGCACATACTCAATACCGGTGACCTTTGTGCCGTTGAACAGGATGCGCGTGGTGCGGGCACCCGTCTCCGCGACCAGGTTCTTGCGGTTCAGCGCCGGCACCAGATAGGCCTGCGCCGCCGAACAGCGCTTGGAGCCCTTGATGGTGTGCTCGTAGCGGGCGAAGCCTTCCTGCTGCGCGCCGTTGAAATCCTCCGTCAGCGGATGGCCGGCCTGATGACCAGCCTCGACGAAGACATCGAGCAGCGGGTCATTGGTGCGGTTGGACTTCTGCACATGCAGCGGGCCGTCATGGCCGTGGAACACGGTGTCGTCGCGGTTGGAGTGCTCGGCCTTCTTGAAGTACGGCAGGCAGTCCGCATAGGACCAGCCCGGATTGCCCATCTGCCGCCACATGTCGTAGTCGCGCGCATGACCGCGCGTATAGACCATGGCATTGATCGAGGACGAACCGCCCCACCCCTTGCCGCGCGGCCACCAGAGCTTGCGGTTGTTGAGATGCGGCTGGCCTTCGGTCTCGAAGCCCCAATTGTGCGGGTTCTTGGTGCCGACAAGCTGGGCGTAGCCGGCAGGCATGTGGATGAACATGTTCTTGTCGCGCGGACCGGCTTCCAGGATCAGCACCCGGGCCCCTTCGTCCTCGCTCAGCCGGTTGGCCAGCACGCAGCCCGCGCTGCCCGCACCCACGATCACATAATCAAATGCGTCCATTTCATCCCTGCCTGTTCTCTGCAATGGCGGCCCGCCCTCTTCACCGGAGGGCCAGGAATGGCCGCCGACGCGCCAATACAGCGGCGCGGCCACCCCGAAAGGGCAACCGCGCCATGATTTGCGTTACATTACCGTAAAAGATGACGCCTGCGTCAAGTTTATACCGCAGACCTCGCCAAACCGTTACGGCACCAGCTGAATTTCCACGCGGCGGTTGAGCGCTTCGCGCACACCATCGGCGGTGGGAACGGCAAGCTGAGTCTCGCCATAGGCGATGACGCGGATGGCATCCGGCAGCGCCCCCAGCTCGACCATGGTGGCCTTCACCACCTCGGCGCGTCGCAGGGACAGGGTGTCGTTGTAGCCGGCCGGGCCGGAGGTATCCGTATGCCCACCGAGCACGATTTCCCCGTGGCCGCCGACGCGGGCCGTTTCCATCGCTTCGCCGATCACATCCAGCGCCTCGGCACGCAGGAACCACTCATCAAAGCCGAAATAGGCGGTGAAACTGGCGGCATCCGGCAGCACGACCACCGGAGCCGGCGGGGTAATGGCGGCTTCAAGACCCACCAGACCCGTATCGAATTCGGACCGGCAGCGGCTGATGGCGGCGGCGTCAGACTCAGGATCGATTGAGCGCAGATACCAGCAGTCAAACGCTGCCTGGGCCTGGGCCGACAGCACCGGCTGGGTGCTGCGCCCCGCATTGAGGGCGGCGATCAGGCGGCTGCGGGCCGTGTCGAAATTGGCGATCGGCGCCGCCCCGGGCTGCAGGGCATCGGCCATGGGCACCACCGGCGCCACCACCGTGCCGCGCGCCGCAGCAATGGCGCGGGCAGCAAAGGCGTTGGACAGCTCTTCGTTGTCTTCCTCGAAAGCACGCGCCGAATGGGTGAGATAGGCGTCATAGAGGGCCTGGGTGAAGGCATCCCCCGATGGCGTCATGTCCCGCGCCTCATCCAGCTGATAGCTGGCGCAGGAAGACAGAATGACCGCGACCGCCACCATGAGCAGGTGACGGATGTCGAGACGAAGGAACTGCCGCATCTTTTTCTTGATCCCCAACCGTGAGTCCTTAACCACGTTTGGCGGGACAGTATCAGGCGGCAGGCGCAAGGCCAATGCTGCTAACCGGCAGTTTTCAGCCGCCTCCATTGCCGGAGTGCATGACCCTTGCCTCCCACCATTTGGGCCGTGTCCGAGCATGGCTGTGGCGGGCGTCCGGAACGATCAGGTTAGGCCGGTCCAGACTGCCAATTGTGATGGAGACATTGGCATATCCATCATCAACGGCGCATAAGCCGCTCCCACACAGTGGACAGGAGCCGCGCTGGGTGCGCGCACTACTGCGAAACAGCTGCGGCTCACCGCCTGGGCCGCACCAGTCAATCTCATCCATCGGAAACTCGACCCACGCAACCGTTGGCGCGCCGCTCCACCGGCGACACATGCGGCATGAGCAAAGATGCGGAAATACCGGCTGCCCCTCGGTACGGTACCGGATATACCCGCACAGGCAGCCACCTTCATACACCCGGGCAGGTGCCATGGAACGCTCCCTTCAAAACAGGCGTCCGGAGCAAGCCCTAGAACTCTTCCTTGGCCGGCCGCAAGTCCATTTCCAATGTCCAGGTGGTCTGGTTCTGCATGTGCAGCGTCCAGTAGGCGTCGGCGACCGCGTCAGGATTCAGTCCGCCGTCCTCGCCCTTGGCGTCGAGATATTCCGGCAGGCGGCTGCGCACCTGATTGCCGTCAACAATGCCGTCGATAACCGCATGGGCCACATGCAGGCCGCGCTTGCCAAATTCACGCGCCATGCCGTGGGCCAGTGCGCGCTCCGCGGCCTTGGCGGAGGCAAAGGCTGTGAATGGCGGCCGCGCGCGCATGGAAGCCGTGGCACCGGTGAAAATGAGGGTCGCCTGGGTATCACGCACCCCGTCACCCTCGGGCAGCACACGCCGCGCCATCTCGCGCCCGACAAGGAAGCCGCCAAAGGCGCAGAGCCGCCAGAGGTCCTCAAAGAAGGAATCGCTCATCTCCGTGAGCGGCGAAAAGCGGTTATTGCCCGCATTGTAGATCACAAGGTCAGGCAGCCCCGCTTCCTTCTCCGCCACGTCGAACATGCGCGCGACATCATCCGCCTGCGTCGTATCAGCTACGATTGCGGTGGCCTTGCCGCCGGCGGCCTCGATTTCGCTCACCAGCGCATCCAGCTTTTCCTGTGTGCGCCCGGCAACGAAGACATGCAGCCCTTCCGCTGCTGCCCTGCGCGCAATGGCACCGCCGATACCCGCCGAAGCGCCGGCACCCACCACCAGCGCCACCTTGCCCTTGTCGATCTGCATTGAAGTGATCCTCCCACCCGGCGCCCCGCCCGACAGGCGATCGACGCGTTCTGAAATGAAACCCGGATATGGGGCCTGCGGCCCCCAATGCCAGCGGTTTTTGCAACGGCGCGTTAACCAGCGGCGTGAAACACTTCAACCCGTGGTTCTGACCCATGTGCAGGTGCGCGCTATTCTCAGGCGCATCACGGAGCTTATGAATGACTGACCGCCAACCCGGCCTCGAGATGGCTGAAGGCCAGCCGCACTCGTTTGTGGCGACAGATGAGCGGCGCACCTATACGCGCGTGGCCGTCAATCTGTCCGCGCGCTGCCTGATGCCGGATGGCGGGGAGTATGAAGGCCGTGTGCGCGACATCTCGGCCTCCGGCTGCTTCATCGAGCTGGATGCATTCTGCACCCGCCCGGAAATGCGCGAACGCATCATTGCCTATATCGACCGCCTGGGCCGCTTCGAGGGCGATGTCGTCCGCAGCACCCAGGATGGCTTTGCCCTGGAACTCTCCATGACCCCGGCCAAGCGCGACCGCTTTGCCGCAACGCTGGAGAAATTCGCCCAGGGTGATGCCGCCGCGCTGGAAGAGATCCGCCGCCACCGGCGCGTGGAAATCGAGGACAAGCCCACCCAGCTGAAGCTTGCAAGCGGCCAGACGGCCCATTGCCGCATCATCGACATGTCCCTGTCGGGTGCATCCGTTGAAACGCATCTGCGCCCCGTGCTGGGTGCATTCGTGGAGCTGGGCCGCATGCAGGCCAAGGTCGTGCGCTATCACGAGAACGGCTTTGCCGTTGAGTTCTCGGAAGTCGGCACGACGCCGAAGGCCGTGCTGCGCCACTTCGACCCGATCCAGTAGCCGGGCCGACACCGCCTTAGGTCTTCACCGCCTCAGATCTTCACCACCACACATCTTCCACAATTGTCATGGAAGCATGCTGGATCGGGTTCCCACCTCACCGGCATACTGCATCCATGACCTGTCTTTCCCTGTTCCGTGCGGGCTCCGGCGCCGCTGTCCTGTCCCTGCTGGGCGCTTTCAGCCTGGCCGGTGCCTCCCCCGCTTTGGCCGCGGGATGCGGCTCACAGGAGCGCCACCGCATCGCGGCGGTGCAGGCGGAAAACGACCTGTTCGGCAACGGGGCGGACCGGCACTACACCCACGGCACCCAGGCGACCTTCATTTCGGGAGGGCCGGTGCCGCAGATCCTGCAGGACATCGGCCACGGCACGCCGGGCTTCGGGCGCAGTGACCGGATGCAGTTCTCGGTCTCGGTGGGCCAGTCGATCTTCACGCCGGACGACATTTCCATCCCGACCCTGCAGAAGGATGACCGGCCCTATGCGGGCTGGCTCAATCTGGGCCTCGGCGTGGTTGCCTTTCACCAGGACTGCGCCCCGGACGGCACCTCCACGACAACGCGCATCGATGCGCTGGAGGTCGCGATCGGCGTGATCGGCCCGTGGTCGCAGGCCGATGACGTGCAGACCACCTGGCATGACTGGATCGACACCCAGGAGCCGCGCGGCTGGGCCAACCAGCTGGAGAACGAGCCGGGCATCGTGCTCACCTATGAACGCCGCCTGCCGCGCCGGCTGGACATCCAGTGGTTCGAGGACGCCCTGCCCTTCAACCTGGAAGCGGATGCGACACCGCATTTCGGCTTCTCACTGGGCAATGTCTTTACCCATGCAGCCGCAGGCGCCACCTTGCGCATCGGCGATGACCTGAGCACCACCGACGGCGTGCCGCGCATCCGCCCCAGCCTGCCGGGCTCGGGCTATTTTGAACCGGTGGACGGCATCACCTGGCAGGCATTCGGCGGTGCTGAGCTGCGCGCGGTGGCCCGCAACATCTTCCTCGACGGCAACACGTTCCAGACCAGCCACCGGGTGGAAAAGGAAACGCTGGTGGCGGATTTCCAGGCCGGTGTGGCGCTGACCATCGGCCGGGCGCGGGTGACCTTCACCAACATCTGGCGCAGCAAGGAATTCAAGAAGCAGGACGCCTGGGACGAGTTCGGCTCGATCTCGGCCGCGTTCCACTTCTGACCTGAGATTTGCCAGTCTGCCCCAAACCGTGCCGCTCGGCGCTGCTTGGGGTAGACTGGTATGAGCGGGTGCATCCGCGCCCTCATGATCCGGAGATCATCGCCATGCTGGCATTTGCAAAACCCATCCTGACCGTCGCCGCTGCCGCCATGGCCGCGGTCTTCCTGCTGGCCGCAACCCCCACCACCGCGCGGGCGGAGAGCGATTGCAGCAATACCAATACCGGCGGCGTGCTGGGCGGCATTGCCGGTGCGGCTTTGGGCGGCTTCCTCGGCTCCCAGTTCGGCTCCGGCGGCGGCAAGACGGCGGCCACCATCGGCGGCGTCATTCTTGGCGGCATTGCAGGCAACCAGCTCGGCAAGGAACTGACCTGCGAAGACGAGGAATATGTGGAGGACACCACATATGAATCGCTGGAAACCGGCGAGGAGACCACCTGGCGCAACGAGGAAAGCGGCAATTACGGCGAAGTGCGCCCTGGCGAGGTCTATACGGACGCCCGCGGCTATGAATGCCGGGCCTTCGAGCAGGAAATCTACGTCAATGGCCAGCCGGTGAAGGACACAGGCACCGCCTGCAAGCAGCCCGACGGGTCCTGGCAGATCGTTTCCTGACCCCTGACGAGCCCTCCTGAAGACCCCGAAATGATCAGAATGGCCGCCTGAGACGGCCCCCGACGCCCCCAAAAACGGGTGCCGGTGATTTTTTTTCGGGTCCCGACCACTTTTTTTCAAGGCGCGCTTTGCCCGGCAAGGCGCGCCTTTTTCGTGTCCCGCTGCCCGGCCCCGGCAGACGCTGCAGCCGGCGCGGTGCCGCGGCACGCCAGATGCCCCCCGATTTTCCGCAGAACAGAGCCATTTTGCAGCGCAGCAAAAGCTAGAGATAAATCTGGATAAAAATCGAACGACAATCGATCTGAAATTACCCGACTGTTTATTTGAAACAAGGCCGCTTTTTCATTTCGTTTGACTTAAATATAGATGCGGAAATCAGAAATATAGAAAAAGGATAGAGCCAATCTCAGGTCATCTTTTAGAGGTAACCAAGGGGTTGGTTATGATCATTCTTCGCAGTGTTCTTATGCTGGCAGTCGTCGTCGTACTTGCGGCCTGCCAGACCACCGGCGGCACCGCCGCCACTCTCACCAGCAATTCTGCCTCCGCCATGGCGCCCAATGCGGCACCTGCCATGAAGGAAGGCGCCCGGGCACGTCCGCCTATCGGCTATGTGGGCTTCTGCCTGCGGCACCGGGAGGACTGTCAGCCTGCCGACAGCAGCCTCACCACCGCCTCCACCGGCATGGCCGCCGGTATGCAGCGCGCAGCAAACGCCCCGGCAGCCGTGGCGCTGACCGCCGGCAAGTGGCGCGAGCTCAACGAGGTGAACAGCTATTTCAACAGCACCATTCGCCCGGTGAACGACATCGATCTCGTGCAGAAGATCGAATGGTGGGACTACGCCATCAACTCAGCCGGCGACTGCGAGGACTATGTGCTTGAAAAGCGCCGTGCCCTGATTGCCCGCGGCTGGCCTGCTGATGCGCTGCTCATCACCGTCGTCCGCCAGCTCAATGGCGAGGGCCACGCGGTGCTGACCGTGGTCACCGATAAGGGCGACCTCATTCTCGACAACATGACGATGGGCATCGTGTCCTTCGACAAGGCGCCCTACACCTGGCTCATGCGCCAGTCGCGCCAGCACCCCATGCACTGGGTGAAGCTGAACGGTGAAGGCACCGCTGCCCGCACCGCGTCTACCAAGGCTTCCGATACCCGGTCTCCGAGCTTCGTGGCGGAGGGTCCTTCGGGCCTCTAAAAAGCGCCGACCCCGACGAGGGATTTTCTGCCACGAAACCTTGTTGGACCGGGCCGGACAGCCTGGTCCATCCCCCGGCCCCGCCGGACAGCGGGGCCAAAATGAAAGAGGGCCCGATACCGCCGGACAGCGGTATCGGGCCCTCCGCGTTTGAAGGGGCTCTCAGACAGCGCCTGGCGGCCCTTTCGCATGACTTTGGCGGGAAGCGCCTAGCGGCCCTTCCACTGGGGAGCGCGCTTCTCGGCGAAGGCGCGCGGGCCCTCGATCAGGTCCTCGCTCTTGAACAGCGCATGCACCGCGTCGTATTTGCCGGTGACGGCCTTCTCGAGATTGGCCTCGTCGAGCCCCGCATAGACACTCTGCTTCGACGCACGGATCGACATCGGGCTGCACGCCTCGATCTGCTTGGCCCATTTCATCGCCGCATCCATGAGCTCCGCCTGCGGAACAACCTGGTTGACGAAGCCAAGCGCCTGGCCCTCGGCCGCCGGTACGGTGCGGCCCGTGAGGATCATGCCCATGGCCTGCTTGACCGGGATCTGCCGCGGCAGCCGGTGCAGGCCACCGGCCAGCGCCGCAAGACCCACTTTCGGCTCCGGCAACGCGAAGGTGGCCGTGTCAGCCGCGATGATGAGGTCGCACGCCAGTGCGATCTCGAAACCGCCTCCCATGGCGACACCGTTGACTGCGGCGATCACCGGCTTGGTGATGCCGTACCGCGCGGTGAGACCGGCAAAGCCCGTCTTCGGCACTTCGATGGCATTGCCCTCGGCCTGATATTTGAGGTCGTTGCCCGCCGAGAAGGCGCGCTCGCCTGCACCGGTGATGATAGCGACCCACAGATCATCATCCGCCTCGAAGGCATCGAAAATCTTCTCGAGCTCGAAATTGGCCGGCGGATGCAGCGAGTTCATGCGGTCCGGCCGGTTGATGGTCACCTTCAGGACGTGGCCGTCGCGCTCGGCGGCGGCGAATTCGAGATTGCTGAATGCGTCACTCATGACAGGCGTCTCTCTCCAGTTTGTTCCAGTGTTGTCTGATCCGGGGGCTCTTGATTATGCGGTCGCAGCTCACCAGCGCGCCGCAGCAGCCGGGTTCGGGCGGCAGAGTGCGCCGGGCCGAGGCAGGCTTTCAAGCCCGCAGGCGCGGTTTTGCGCCGCTGGCGGCCCCGTCCCCGATGGACCCTGCGTCACCCCGCGCCTATCCTTGCCGCAAGCAGGTGCGTTGATTCGGGCCTGCTGCCCCTTCGCGTGCATCGGCACACCTGCATCCGGGCATGGGCGACCGGGGCATGATGCGTACCCAGAGTTTACCGATAACCGGCGCAGACATCCGCAATGGAAGCTGAAACAGATCAGGATCCGCTCGACGCCCGCTGGGTGTTGCAGGTCGCCGGACGCATCTACGGCCCCTATACGGGCCATGCGCTGAAGGAATATGCGCGCGAGGGGCGCGTGGTGCCCCACTCCATCGTGGCGCGGACCGGCAGCCCTGCCGGTGAAGAGACCTGGATGCCCGCCGCCGAAGACCCGGTGCTCGGCATCCTGTTTCAGCCCGGCGGCATGACACAGCCGATGGGGCAGCCTGCTGCCCAGCCATCTGTTCAGCCAGGCACCCAGCCGGTGCTTCATGCGACCCCGGAACAGACCCCGGCAGCCACAACACCGGCCGCAGGCAAGCCCGCACCCTCCTACGGCCCGCGCAAGAACCAGATCGACCGTCGTGCCAAGCCGACATCCTTCAACATCCTGATCGTCGCGGATGTGAAGTCGCGATCCAGCGGCCCGATGGAAACAGCGCTCATGTCGTTGGGCCCGGCCTACAAGGTATCGGCGAATTCCTGGGTGGTGCACACGCCCTCCGGCGCGCCGGAAGTGGTGAACCTGCTGACCCAGCACCTGGGGTCGAGCGACCGTCTGTTCGTGGTGGACGCAACGCGCAACCGCACCGCCTGGTACAATATGGGCCCTGAAACCGAAGCGAAGATCCGCCAGGTGTGGAAACAGGGCTGACGCGTCCGCAATCCGGGCCTGCCCATGCTTGATCCGTCAGCGGAGGATCAGCGCGGACGGGGTGACGGCACGGGCGTTGACGAGACACCACCCCCCTCATCCACCCGGCGCAACGGCAAGGGCGCGCCTGTACCCGCGGCAGCGGTACCGGCACCGGTGCCCCCTTCCTCAGCCACATCGGCGAAGATCTCCGCAGCCCGTCGCCATTGCTCGAACATGGCAGCGTTCATCGCCCCCGCCGTTTGGCAGGTCTCCGCATCCTGATCGCCCGCATTGCAGGACATGGTGGTGACCAGCAATTCCTGCTGCACAGCAAGGCGCGCTTCAAAGCCCGCATAGTTCTCAGCACCCATGGCGCGGTCCCGCAGGGTGGCGATGACGCTGCACCCGGCCTGCTGACGCTCGAGCGCCAGAGGCACTGCCTTGTGGGTGACCGCAAGCGCACTGGCGGACACCGCCGTGCAGATGCGGCCCGTGATGTGGGCCTGCACGTGATCGAACAGCCGGATCAGTTCCCGCTCCCGCGCGGGCAGGCCGAGATAGGCGTCGGCAAGCTGCGTGCCCTCCGCCCCTTCGAGCAGGAAGACCTGACCGGCCTCTGTGTCGCGCGGCGCGGTGCCCAGCATGGTCTCCACATCCACATCCTCGCGCGCCAGCGCCGACTGGACGGCGGCGGCGAGATTGGGTGTGCCGGCCTCGTCAGGCGGAATGAACAGGAACTGGATGCCGAGCGGACGCGGCTCGAGCTGGAAGAAGGCCTTCGCCCCGTCCCGCGCCAGCTGGCCTTGCGCCCGGTTGCCCATGCGCTGGCCGTTGACCGTGAAGACCCTACCCTTGGCATCCGTATACTGACCAACGACGCGGCCCTCACGCTCGATGAGGCTTACCACCGCGCCATCGGACAGGGCGAAACCGACATAGCGGCCGGAGAAGCTCTCCGGCTCCTCCTGCGCGTGCAGCGGCACCGTGGGCAGCCCCCCTGCCGCCATCACCAGGGCAAGACAGACGGCGGCGGCCTGATACCGCATCCGCTGCATGAAACGCATGCCCGTCAAACCTGTCATGTGTGTCCTATCGTCCCTTGAAGTCCGGCTTGCGCTTTTCAAGGAAGGCCATCATGCCCTCCTTCATGTCGTCCGAGCCCATCAGCGGCAGCAACTGCAGATAGACGTGGTGCACATGGTCGGCGAAGGTCTCGTTCATGCCCATGCGCATCATGCGCTTGGAGGCCTGCACGGCGAGTGGCGCATTGCCGGCGATCTCTTCAGCCAGGGCCCGCGCCTCGGTCATCAGGTCAGCCGCCGGCACCACGCGGGAGGCAAGGCCCCATTCGACAGATTCCTCGGCCGACAGCGTGCGGCCGGTAAAGATAAGTTCCGCCGCCTTCTCCCAACCGAGCATGCGCGGCAGGAACCACGTGCCGCCGCTTTCCGGCACCACGCCGCGCTTGGTGAAGGCCACCGCCATCTTGGCCGTGTCGGCCATCAGGCGGATGTCGCAGCCAAGCGCCGTGTCGAGCCCATAGCCAGCCGCCCCGCCATTGACGGCGCAGATGGTGGGCGTGTCCATGGCATGCATGACGGTGGGCGGCGTGTTGCGCAGGTCCAGCGTCGGGCGCGGGCCGGAATTGATGCCGCCGGAAATACCTCCGCCGGAGCGCGCTTCCTCGAGATTGAGACCGGCGCAGAAAGCCCGCCCCCGTCCGGTGAGAATGACGCAGCGGACGGCTGTGTCTTCCTCCGCCACCACCATCAGTTCCGTCAGCCGCGCCAGCATGTCGCGCGAAATGGTATTCATGCGGTCCGGCGCGTTGAGGGTGATGGTAGCGATATGGCCATCCACCTCGTACAGCACCTCGTCTTCGGCAGCAGCCGAAAGGTCATGCGCTTCACTCATGGGACGTCCCCCCTGTCTTTTTGTTCGCAGAAAGCCTAGGCCCGTTTCGGGCCCCGCGCCAACCGCCAAGGCCCGAATGCGGCTCAATCGGCCAGCTTGCGCAGTTCCTTGGTAAATTTTTTCCAGTTTTCCACGTAGTGATGTGCGGACAATTTGAGGGCGGCGCTGTCCTCCGGCGTCAGCTCCCGTACGACCTTGGCGGGGGACCCCACCGCCAGCACGCCGTCGGGGATCTCCTTGCCCTCGGTAACCAGCGCATGCGCGCCGATGATCGAGCCCTTGCCGATCTTCGCGCCGTTGAGCACCGTCGCGCCGATGCCGATCAGCGAGCCTTCACCGATGGTGCAGCCATGCAGCATGACCATGTGCCCGATGGTGACATCCGGGCCGATGGTAAGCGGCATGCCGGGATCCGTATGCAGCACCGAGCCATCCTGAACGTTGGCGCGCGCGCCGATGCGGATGGGGTCATTGTCGCCGCGGATCGTCGCACCGAACCAGACACTGGCATCCTCCTCGAGAATGACATTGCCCATCACCGAGGCGCTGGGCGCCACCCAGTAGCGGCCGGATTCGGGAAGCTGCGGTTCAGTGCCATCAAGCGCGTAGATCGCCATGGGGTTTCCTCTTGTTGATTGTGCAATTGGGGAAAGCGTGAATCCCTGTAAGTTTGCCACGTCCCCCGCCCCCATGACAGGCCGTCATGGAAGCGGCAAACCCCGCTGCGTCATGGATGCGTCATCTGCCACCCTTACCGTCTGCGGCAAATCCCTCCCCTGACCTGTCGCGTGCGAGCGAAGGAGTACCCTGATGTCCTATCCGGACCGGACCGATCCCAATTGCGGTGTTGCCCTGGAGCCGACCGAAGACGTGCGGTCGAGCCCCGCTACCGAAGCCACCTTCGGCGAAGTGGCCGCCGCCCGCATGGGCCGCCGGGGCTTCCTCAAGGGGGCCATGGGCACCACCGCCTATGCGGCACTTGCGATCGCCCCCGCCTCCCTGCTGGCAGCCTGCGGCGACGATGAAACCGACAAGGTAGCAAGCGATCCGGCAGCCAACGCCGCACAGGACATCAAGGCATCCACCTACCAACCCGGCTCGCTCGCCCGCTTTCCCGAAATCAGCCACGGCGTCTCAAAGGACCATGTGGTGGCACCGGGCTATGAGGCCGACATCCTGATCCGCTGGGGCGACCCGGTGACGGCGGATGCGCCCGCCTTCGTTCCCGGCAAGGCGGACCCGGACGCGCAGGAAAAGCAGTTCGGCTACAACAATGATTTCCTCGGCTTCGTGCCGCTCAATGAGGCGGGCACACGCGGGCTGCTGTGCGTGAACCACGAGTTCACCTCCCGCAGCGTCATGTTCCCCTATGACCTGCGCTTCAACAGCCCGAAGGAACTGGCCGAAACCGAAATGGCGGCCCATGGCGGCACCATCATCGAAATCGCGCAGCAGAGTGACGGCCGCTGGGTCACGGTACAGGACAGCACCTATAACCGCCGCATCACCGCCCGCTCGACCGCGATGGATATCTCAGGCCCCGCAGCCGGACATCCCCGCATGCAGACAAGCGCTGACCCGGCGGGCACGCGGGTGATCGGTACCCTGAACAATTGCGCCGGCGGCATCACGCCTTACAACAGCTACCTGATGGCGGAAGAGAACTTCCACTTCTATTTCCGCGGCAAGCTGGACGACAGCGACCGGCTCTGGCGGACGGCGGGCGACCTTGAAGCCGCATGCGCCGCCGGTGACGCAACTCACCCCGAGGCGCGGAACTATTGCCGCTACGGCGTGGCCATGGGCGGCGGCTATGACTGGGGCCGCCATGTGGACCGCTTCGACATCAACAAGGAGCCCAACGAGGCCAACCGTTTCGGCTGGGTGGTGGAAGTCGATCCGCTGGACCCGACATCAACACCCGTGAAGCGTACGGCGCTGGGCCGCTTCAAACATGAAGGTGCGGAAAGCATCACCAACAGGGATGGCCGCCTGGTCATCTATATGGGTGATGACCAGCGGTTCGATTATCTCTACCGCTTCGTCACCGACGGCACGGTGAACGAGACCGACCGCGCGGCGAATTTCGGCCTGCTCGACACAGGCGTGCTGAGCGTCGCGAAGTTCAGCGAGGACGGCACCGTCACCTGGATGCCGCTGGTGCACGGGACCGGACCGCTGACGGCAGAAAACGGGTTCGACAGCCAGGCCGACGTGATGATCGAAACCCGCCGCGCCGCCGACCTGCTGGGGGCCACGCCGATGGACCGGCCGGAGGACGTGGAACCCAACCCGAAGACCGGCAAGGTCTATGTGGCGCTCACCAACAATTCCAAGCGCGGACCCGCGCAGCGGGACGCGGTGCATGACCGCGCGCCCAATTACTGGGGCCTGATCGTGGAAATGACCCCTCCGGACGGCGACCACGCAGCGGACAGCTTCAGCTGGGACATTCTGGTGAAGGGCGGCGACCCGTCCGTGCCGGTGACGGGCGCGCAATTCGCCGAAGGGACCAGCGCCAATGGCTGGTTCGCCTGCCCGGACAACCTGGCCGTGGACCCCTCCGGCCGCCTGTGGGTGACCACCGACCAGGGCGGCGGCTGGGCACAGATCTCGGGCTCCGCGGATGGCGTGTGGTGCGTCGGCACCGAGGGCGAGGACCGGGGCATCAGCGCCATGTTCTACCGCGTGCCGGCTGGCGCCGAGATGTGCGGCCCCTGTTTCACGCCCACCGGCGACACGCTGTTCGTTGCCGTGCAGCACCCCGGCACCGATGGCGCGCTGGCCTTTGACGAGCACGCCCGCGCGTCCGACTTCGAAGACCCTATGACCCGCTGGCCGGACTTCAACGAGGCCACCCCGCCCCGGCCGTCTGTGGTGGCGATCCGGAAGGAAGGCGGCGGGCCGATCGGCTGATCGAACAGCGCGGGCCGAATGGTCTGTTCATTCCTGAACACGCGGCGGGAAGAAATTGGACCTTCCCGCCGCCTGCCAATTCGCTAGTGTCGCCAGCAATGCACTCAAAGCGGGGACACGACCATGATCGAGAAATGCATTGACGGCTGGCACGACTACATCTTCCGCAAGAAGCCGGGCGCCCTTGAAGAGCTGATCGCCGAGGACTGCGTGTTCCTGTCGCCCGTGGTGTTTACCCCGCAGGTGGGCCGCGACATCACCATTGCCTATCTGACGGCGGCGGGCGGCACGCTGGGCGGTCAGGGCGCACCGGGCGTTGACACGCCGGCGGAGAACGCAGGCAAGTTCAAATACACCAAGGAAGTCCTCGCCGGGAACCACGCCGTGCTCGAGTTCGAAACCGAGATGAACGGCAAATATGTGAACGGCGTGGACATCATCACCTGCAATGACGAGGGCAAGATCACCGAATTCCGCGTGATGATCCGCCCGCTTCAGGCGGTGAACGCCGTCCACGCGGCGATGGGCGCCATGCTGGAGAAGATGAAGGGCTGAGCCTGCCCCCACTTACCCGCCAAAAGGACACAGGCCGGACGCAAATTAAGCCTGTTGCCGCCCGCTCCATTGCATCGCGCCGCCCGATCCCGCACCCTTGGGAACTGTAGGGGCCATGACATTGTTTGAATGTCTGGAGGGGCGTCATGCGCGCATTCGTGGTTGTTTTCCTGGCGATCGTCATTCCCGGCGGCCTGTTCCTGGCGCTGGAGGCGGGGCTTCTTGACGCCTATCTCGAGGACATTCCCACCGAAACGCTGATCCTGCAGGAGCTGCACGCCACCGTGTCGCCCGAGGAGCTGGACGCCCGCGTGCTTGAGGCGCTGGAAGAGGGCCGCCAGGACGACGCGGAAATGTACGCCGAAATCGCGGTCTATATGGACCGCCCGCTGGGCGAGGACGCCGCAGCCGCGCTTGCCGCCTCGCAGACCACCAGCGCCACCGTCATCCGCAACACCGGCAGCTTCTTCGAGGGCTTCGTCACAGGCGAGGGCAGCGACAACGCCTCCTTCGCGGGAGCCGTGACCTCGGACCTGACCGTGATCGGTGATATCCGCGACATCGGCTCGGAAGGCTCGAAGCTCGTGGCGGGCGAGGAATACAGCGAGGTCATTCTCGGCCTCTCGGTCGTCGGCCTTGCGGTCACCGCAGGCACGGTTGCCTCCGGCGGCGGCGGCCTGCCCGCCCGTGTGGGCGTGTCACTGCTGAAGGTGGCGAAGAAGGCCGGCACCATGACCAAGTCCTTCTCCAAGCAGCTCGGCAGGTTGGTCTCCAAGGCCGTGGACTTCCCCGCCCTGCGCCGCACCCTGTCGGACGTGTCCCTGTCGAACCCGAATGCCACCCGGCGCGCAGTGACCGCCTATGCGGACAATGTGAAGAGCGCGGAGATCTTTCCCGTGCTGGCGCGGATGAACGACGTGCAGAAATCCGTCGGCCCCGCGGAGAGCGTGCGGCTGATGAAGTATGTGCGCAACACGGATGATCTCGACAATATCGCCGACATGACCAGGACCCTGGGCGTGAAGACGCGCGGCGTCATCCTGCTCACCGGCAAGACGTCCCTGCGTGCCTTCAAGGGCGCCATCAACCTGATCCGCTGGGCGCTTGAATGGGTGTGGGCGCTGGGCGTGGCCGTGCTCGGCTGGCTGGGCATGGCCGGCGGCCGCCGCGTACTGCGCCGCCGCCGCACCCGTGTCGCCGAGGCCCGCGCTGCAGCCCAGCCCAACAAGCTGGCCTGACGGACCCATGGGCAAGGCGCAAGCACTGCCATCCCCACCCTTCGTACTTGCGCAAGCGCAAATTAGAGTGGGCCCCTCCGGTCAGGCCGGCGGGCTGCGGCGTCTCTTGAGAAATTCGATTATCCCCTCACCCCGGCCACCGGCGCAAAAAAATGGGCGCTTCTCCGAGGAGGGGAGAAGCGCCCAGTAATCAAGACGTCAGGGAGGAATGCGTCGTCTTGAGGAATTCCGGTGTCAGACCGTCCTAGAGATAGGCGAGGGTCTGGAAGATGACGATCGCGCCGACGGCGGTGGACCCGACATAGGCAGCGAATGCGCCACGGCCCGCATAGGAGGCCGGGTTGGTGAACATGCTGACGATGGCATCGCGCAGCTGCTGGTTCTCGCGGGCGATGAGCTGGTTTGCCGTGAACAGCAGAACCACAAAACCCACCACGAAGAACGCGTCACCCGGGGCCATGAAGCCGAACTCGAAGAGGACGACAGTCGCAACCATGGCAATGGCGGCAAGGATGTTACCGATCAGGCTCTGCATGGTGTGGCTCCCGGCTGCTGCTGCAGCGCATCAAATGACTGAACTTGATCCTGTAGGTAGGTCTCTATTGTGACAGGGTCAAGACAGGGCGCCTGGGTGTGGTTACGAATTTATATAACGATCCGATATGCCTACCAAAGTATGACTTCTTGTCAAAACCAGCGTCAAAATATCCAATCTATTGATTTATATCGATTTTCTGGACTGAACAGGCTTCGAACCGGCCCAAGCTCGGTTTATGAATCCTGAACAATTCCCGGATCATTCTCATTCGGGAATGCCAGCCATGCGGAGGCGCAGGGCTTATTGCGCCGCAACAGAGGCAGGCGGGCACGGCAAAACGCACAAAAAGGCGTCCCCGCGTCCCCTACCAGGGGCAGCAGGCGGCCAGGTGACCATGTTCTGAGGAGAACGGTGCGGGAAGCGTCAGCGGGCCAGGATCAGGCTCATGACGAAGACACCGGACATGAAGGCCCAGAAGACCGAGATCGAAGCCGACAGGGCCAGCCAGACCAGGGGCCGCTGCTCCAGCACTCGTGCCCGCACGGCGTTGCGCATGATGACCATCGGCCCCGCAAAAACCAGCGTGGCAACGCCCGTGACCACTTCCGGCACCGAGGCGGCAAGCAGGCTGAAGCTCAGCGGCCGGTTGGTGACCAGCCGGTAGAAACTCGACGTAAGACCCGCCGTGACGATGCCCGTGGCAACCGCCAGGGCGAAGGCTGTTAATTCGGTCATGAGCAGACCCCGGATGTGACCCTTCACTGCCCCTGCGCCATCACCGGACATCCGGCGGCGGAAACGGGGCTCCCGGGTCTGACAAGGGCAAGCGCCATACCAGTCGCGATGGGCCCCGTTCGGGGCAATACCGCCTGAAAAGGCAGCAAATCCGGGGCGATGCGCATAAATCACGCCGCCGCCGTTGCGCGGTGACACAGTTCGGCAACCAGGCCCGTGCCATATCAGGACGTCATCACAGCACGGGAGGGTGCGGGACGCGAATCCGATAGACTGCGGGCTCTGACCGTACCCGGCACCCTGCCCCACCCTGCCATTTGCGCCATTGAGCGCGGCATTCCGAAAAGGACCCCCATGGCCCGGCCCCAGAACCAGTCCCGCCAGCGCCAGGACGAAGTCGTCGAGCGGCCGCCATGGCTTATCCCCGTGGTGGTGGCGGTCGGCGTCATCACCTTCGCCGCGATCTTCCTCTGGTACTATGTGGGCCCCAGCACCGATGAACTGCTGGGCCTGGCACCGGAAGCGACCGACCAGGTGCGCGAGGTACAGGTGACGGTGGGTGACGTGGCCCTGTCGATCCCCGCCAATTTCACCCGCTTTTCCGCCGCCCGCTCCGGCGGCGCCAAGAAGCGGGTGGACCTGCATGCGCTGCTGCCGGATCTCGACCCCTTTACCGAACGCCAGCGGGCGGAATTCGACCGGTCAGATCCCATGTCACCGGTTCTGCACATCCGCATCGCCGAAACCGACAGCGTGCTGGCCGCCCAGCCGCGGCTGGAACTCATCTACCTGCCCGCCGTCACCAACCATGAAGGCGAGGAAGGTCCCTTCGGCCTGCGCCACTACGTCTTCCGCAACGAGACGGGCTTTGCCGGGCAGGACATGTATGTGGGTGTGGGCCCGGCCAACGCGCCGGCCATTCTGCTGTGCGCGCGCGATGCACCGCTGTTGTGGTGCAGGCGCGAAATCCTGCTGAGCGAGACGGTGGTGCTGCGCTACCGGTTCAAGCGGGCCTATCTGGCCGACTGGAAGGAGATCGACGACGGGGTCATTGCCCTTGTCGCGGGCTTCCGCCGGAACGCGCAGGCTGACGCATCATCGGGGGCGCGCACATCCGTGTCGGCGCCGGAAGAGCTGCGGGGCGAAACCGCGGAATGATCTGATCCCGCGCCGCCCCGCATGGCGTGTCGTGAACAACGTCCGTCGCGGACGCCGGATCAGTCGTTGTCGAGGTCGAAGCCGAGAATGGCCATGTTGAAGTCGTAGGAGACTTCGCCGTCCTCGTCGTCCTTGAAGATCACGCCCAGGAACTCATCGACCAGATAGACCTCGACGGAATCATCCTTGGTCGGGCGCTGGCGGACTTCCAGCAGATCGAGCCGGAACTTCTTCCGCAGGTAATTTTCAAGGCGCACGATTTCTGATTGGTCCACGGGGAAAGCTCCGGATTTGGGGGGCGGCAGGAAGTGGCTCCCATGTAGCGTCCCTTGAGGGGCGGTGTAAACCCGCGGGCCCCACGGCCACACAGGCGTCCATCGTCCTAGCGTTTGGCGCGCGCCATGGCCCTGGCAATGGCCGTGCGCACGTCAAATTCATCATCCCCGTCATAGCGCGGCGCATAGGTGTCAAAGGCTGCGCGCAGGGCATCATGACGCTTGTCGATATGGACCATGTTGTAGGCATGGGACACCGCGAAGAAATGACCCGCCTTGAGCTGCGGCATGACGATGGCGGTGTAGCGGTCCGTCTCCATGGCGCCGGGGAAGCCGTCAGTCATTTCAGACGCGACCCAGCCGGGCGTGATCAGCGACACGTCGATGAAGTCCGGCACGTCTTCCGCCAGCTGCTCGGTGATGGCGAGCACCGCATGCTTGGAAGAGATATAGGCGGATGATCCGGGTACGGCGGGAAAGAAGCTGTTTTCCGAGCCCACATTGTAGATGGCCGCCGGGGTGCCCTGCTCCACGAAGCGGGTGCCGAACACCTGGATGCCGTGCAGCATACCGTAGATGTTGATGCCATAGACCCGGTCATATTCACCGAGATCCAGCGTCAGGATGGAACCGCGCGCCGTCTGGCTGACACCTGCATTATTGAGCAGCACGTCCGCTTGCCCGAAAGTGGACCAGGCGAAATCAGCCAGCGCCTCCACGTCGCCGCGCTTTGCCACGTCGCACGCCGCGCCCGCCGCCTGATAGCCGAGCGCCTCAAGGGCGGCGACGGCCTCATCGACCCGGTCTTTCCGGCGACCGGCAATGACGAGCCTGGCCCCGTCCTCCCCGAACCGCTTGGCGAAGGAGAACCCGATGCCCGTGGCCCCGCCTGTGATCACCACCACCTTGCCGTCGAAACTGTCCATCCACGCCTCCTGTTTATGACTTCCGGTCATTTCGTGGCAGGATGGCGCGAAGCTGCAAGGCACCGCAAGGGCAAAGGTGCAACCTGCCGGTGCTTTCGCCTGTCACGGGCGGCGTGCTATCGAGCAGGAGATAAAAATCTCTAGTGACGTTCAGGCCCCATCCACCACGCCCTCGCAGAGGGGCGGCGGGGCCGCCGGAGGAAACATTGGCTGACACTTCCCCTGCTGGCGCCCCCAAGGGTGCGTCCGCCAGCATGACCGACCGCCTGCGTACCACCCCCCTCGCTGCCTATGCGGCGCTGACTTTCCCAATGGGGGGGCTGGGTCTTCCGATCACGGTCTATCTGCCACCGCTCTATGCCACCGATGTGGGGTTGGGCCTGTCGCTGGTCGGCTTCCTGTTCATGATCACCCGCATCTTCGACGTGATCACCGATCCGATCATGGGCGTCATCATCGACCACTACCCCACCCGCTGGGGACGGCGGCGGCACTGGATCGCCCTGTCGGTGCCGATCCTGCTGATCTCCGCCATCTTCATCTATTTCCCGCCGGTGGGCGCAGGCGGCGCCTATCTGCTGACATGGATGCTGGTGCTCTATGTGGGCTACACGATGCTGACCATTGCCCACCAGAGCTGGGGCGCTGAACTGTCTGCCGACTATGCGGAGCGCAACCGCATCTATGGCTGGCGCGAGGTGGCGATCATCCTCGGCATGGTGTCGGTGCTGGGACTGCCCGCCGTGCTGGAGATCACCGCGGGCGCTGATGCCTTCGGCAAGGTTGGCGCCATGGGCTGGTTCCTGATCATCACCCTGCCGATTACCGCCATTGCCGCGGTGCTGCTGGTGCCCGACCACGTGACCAAGGTGAAGACCGGCCAGTCGCTGGAGCTGAAGGAGGGGCTACGCATCCTCTTCACCAACTGGAGCATGGGCCGCATCGTGGCAGCCGACATGTTCACGGCGCTGGCCACCGGCATCATCGGCTCAAGCTACCTGTTCCTTGCCCGCTTCGTGTGGGAGCTGCCGCAATATTCCTCGATCATGCTCTTGGGCTATTTCGTGCTCGGCTTTGCGGGCATGCCGTTCTGGATGTGGCTGGCCAAGCGGATGTCCAAGCACCGCGCCCTGTGCGTGGCGCTGATCTGGAGCATCGTCGCGCAGCTGGTCTATCTCATTCCCGGGCCGGGCGATTTCGCGCTGGCGCTGTTCGCCACCTTCTTCCTCGGCTTTGCCTTCGGGGCGGGTCCGTTCCTGCTCCGCTCCATGATGGCCGATGTGTGCGACAAGGACCGTCTGGAAACGGGCCAGAACCGCACCGCCCTGCTCTACGCGATGCTGACTACCACCGCGAAGGTGGGCGCGGCGATCTCCGTCGGCATGACTTACCCGCTGCTGGCGTGGGTTGGATTCGACCCGGCGACGGGCTCGGAGAACTCCGCCCAGGCACTGGACGGCCTGCGCCTCATCTTCGCGCTGCTGCCGATCCTGTTCCTGGCTGCCGCCATCGCACTGATCTGGAACTACCCCATCGACCACGCTGCCCAGGCCGAAATCCGCCGGAAACTCGCGGAAATGCACGCCGCAGACAAGGCACTGGCAGAGGACTAAACAGACCGGGAAAGCGCCGCTCCCGCCCCCTGCGGCAAAGCGCGCGCTTTCCCTCCCTCTCCCGCGGCGGATACTGGCCGCCAGATTCCGACGCTGTATCCAACGCGGTGCCGCCCTGAAGAGGCCGCCGCCGGACAGGAGCCACATCATGATGCGCCGCACCTTTCTCGCCCTGACCCTGGCCGCGAGCCTTGGCCTTGCAGCCGCCGCGCCCGGCGAGACTGAAGACACGCCCCTCACCGTGACCGACGCCTTTGCGCGCGAGACCATCGGTCTCGGCAAGACCGGCGCTGCCTTCCTGACCGTGAGCAATGCGGGCAGCGAGGACGACACGCTGCTGGCCGGCGCCACCCCCGCCGCCGGCAAGGTGGAACTGCACACCCACGAAAAGGACGGCGAGATCATGCGCATGCGGAAGGTCGAGGCCTTCCCCGTTCCCGCACAAAGCGACCTAAAGCTTCAACCCGGCGGTAACCACATCATGCTGTTCGACCTCGCAGCACCGCTGGCGAAAGGCGAAAGCTTTCCGCTGACCTTGAGCTTTGAGAAGGCCGGGGATATCACCATCGACGTTTCTGTCGTTGCCATCGGCGACACCATCGGCCACAAGGCGGGTCACGAGAAGATGGATCACGGCCAAATGAACCATGGTGAGATGGACCATGGTGAGATGGACCACGATAATGGGGGTCACGGCCATTCGGGCCACTGATCCGACAAACAAACAAGTGGGGCTTGGGGGCTTCAGCACAGGTGACAACGCACCGTCATACACACCAGCGCAAGAGCTGGCGTGACCGCTGGCAGCGCAGGGGAATTTCCCTTGCGGGGCTCGCGGCAATGGCCGTGCACCTGGCGGCCTTCGCGCTGGGGGCGATCATGCCCGTGGCCACGGCCCTTGCCGCCGCCGAGGCGGAACCCTTCGAGATTGTCATCTGTACCGTCAACGGACCGGTGACGCTGGACGCCCGCGACCTGGGCGTCGACATCGGCGATGGCGAGGCACCCACAAAGATACCCCGCTCCGCCTGCGCCCTGTCGCTGCAGGCCGCAGCCCCCGTGGCCGTGGACACGGCTCCCGCACTCCTCATCGAGCCGGTGGAATATACACCGGCCGACCATGCGCCCGTGGCGGACACCCGCCCGGCTTACCGGGCCCCGCAGCTGCGGACAAGCCCGCCCCGCGCCCCGCCGCACACGTCCTGAAAACCGACACGGCCGGTCCGACTCGCGAATGCCGCGTGACCGGCACGGGACAGCATTGTCCCGTGCCCGCGTGCATGTGCTGATCGGGCGGGCTTCCCCGCGACTTTTTCAGGAAGACCTCCGATGACATTGCGTCTAACAGCGGCCGCTGCTGCCGCCTTCAGCCTTGCTGCCACCCTTCCTACGCTTGCCCATGACGGCATCGACCATTCAGCCCCGGCACCCATTCGCGCCGACGGCCACGCCCCCATCGGGGTGATGGGCGACCACATGCACAAGGAGGGCGAGATCATGTTCTCCTACCGCTACATGCGGATGGAGATGTCCGATGTGCGCGACGGCACCAGCGATCTGTCCAACGCTGATGTTCTTGCGACGCCCAACCGCTTCTTCGGCATGCCCATGCAGCCGCCGGGCCTGCGCATCATCCCGACCGAGATGACCATGGAGATGCACATGGTGGGCGCGATGTATGCGCCGAGCGACTATGTCACCCTGATGGTGATGGGGATGTATGTCGAAAAGGACATGGATCACATCACCTTCAACCCGATGGGCACAGCGCAGATCGGCGGGTTCACCACCACCACGCGCGGTTTCGGCGACACGCGGGTGTCCGCACTGATCCGCCTGCACGAAGACGGCAACGAAAAGGCCCATCTCAACCTCGGCGTCAGCCTGCCGACCGGCTCCATCACCGAAGAAGACACGATCTTCACGCCGATGGGCACCACCCAGCGGGTACGCCTGCCCTACCCCATGCAGTTGGGCTCCGGCACGGTAGATGTGCTGCCGGGCATCACCTATTCAAACCGCATCGACGATTTCTCCTTCGGCGGCCAGGCCTCCGCGACCATTCGCGGCAACCGGAACAGCGAGGACTACAAGCTGGGCGACATGGGCGAAGTAACCGCCTGGGGCGCCTATCAGTTCGCACCGTGGATTTCCGCCTCCGCCCGCGTGAGGGGCCAGACCATCGGCCAGATTGACGGCCGCGACGCGCGCATCATGGGCCCTGTACAGACCGCCGACCCGGACAATCAAGGCGGCCGCTTCGTGGAAGCGGGCATCGGCCTCAACCTCGTTGGCCAGGAAGGCATCCTGCGCGGACAGCGCATCGCCATCGAGGCTGTCGCACCGATTCATCAGGACCTGAATGGTCCGCAGATGAAGCGTGACTGGACCCTGACCGTCGGCTGGCAATACGCCTTCTGACCCGGTCATTCCGACCCACCGGCCGCGCGGGAAAGCTAGGGGCCCGCGCGGCCATTTCTCCCTTTCCAAAACAGGAAACGGCACGCCCGCGCGTGCCGACGATACCAATGCAAACCAAACTCGCATTCGCAGCCTGCCTGCTGTCCACCACCGCACTTGCGGCCCCTGCCCTGGCACAGCAGCAGGACACCTCTTCCGCCCCGGCTGCCGCTGACGTGACGCTGCCGGCAATCTCCGTTTATGCACCGCGCATGAGCCTGCCGGCGGAGAGTGAAACCCGGCCGCAGGAAACACCGGCCCCCACGCCCCATTCCGATGGCGGCGACTTCCTGCGCTCGGTGCCGGGCGTTACCGCCGGACGCTTCGGCGGACACGGTCTGGAGCCGGTCATCCGCGGCCAGTCGCAGAACCAGCTGAACATCACTGCCAATGGCGCGACCACCTATGGCGCCTGCCCGAACCGCATGGACCCGCCTTCCTCCTATGCGGCGATTGAAAGCTATGACCGCATCAAGGTCGTGCGCGGCTACCAGTCGGTGCTCAACGGCCCCGGCGCGCCCGGCGGTGCGGTGATCCTGAGCCATGACAAGCCGGAGCTGGGCGAGACCCTGACCGCCCGCGGCAGCGCGGCTGCCGGATATGACGGCAATGGCGTGACCCGCTCCGCCGACGCCTATGTGCTGACGGGCACGCAGGATGCCTATGCGCGGCTGACGCTCGGGCTGAAAGACGCCGAGAACTACGAAGACGGCGACGGCAACTCGGTCCGCAGCTCGTTCTCCGAGCGCCAGGCCGGGTTCACCCTCGGCGTCACGCCCGGCAACAACACCCATATCCGCCTGAGCTACGCCTATCACGACGTGGAAGACGCACTGTTTCCCGGCGCCGGCATGGACTCGCCGACCGCCGAGACACGCAGCTACAGCGCCGGGCTGGAGCATGAATTCGGCACAGGCATCGTCAGGCGCATCGACGTGACCGCTTATGCGACGCAGGTGGACCATGTCATGGACAATTTCAGCCTGCGCACCCGGCTGGCCGCCCCCTTTGCCCGCGTCCCGTCGGAATCCGACACCATCGGCGGTTCGGTGAAGGCCGATCTCGATATCGGCGGCCAGATCGTGCAGACCGCCATCGACTACCGGCGCAACAACCGTGAGGCCATACGCTCGGTCGGCCCCAATGCGGGGGCTGTGACCCGCACCCAGGCTTTCCTGTGGCCGGACATCACCATCGCCGAACTGGGATTTGCTGCGGAAACCAGCCTGACACTCGGGGAGCGGACAATGCTCACCACCGGTGCCCGGATCGACCGGGTGACCGTTGACTATGGCCGCCCCAACGAACGCGCCCAGATGACCGGGCGCACCGCCAATGATCTCTACCGCGCGTTTTATGGCGTAACCGCGTCTGACCAGACCGAGACCAATGTCAGCGCGCTGGCCCGGCTCGAATATGACCTGACAGACGATACGGCCCTGTTCGGCAGCATCAGCCGCAGCGTGCGCACGGCAGACGCAACAGAACGCGGCCTGGCCAACGACCAGGGCCTCGGTGCCAACAACAGCTCCTGGGTTGGCAACCCGGAAATCGATCCGGAAAAGCACCACCAGGTAGAAGCCGGCATGCTGACCGGCGGCATGGACTGGCAGGTGAGCGCCACCGCCTACGCCAATCTGGTGGACGATTACATCCTGCGCGATGCGGCCCGCGGCCAGGACGGCATCCTCATCACATCAGCCAATGCGGACATCTACCGCAACATTGATGCCCTGCTGGCGGGTCTCGAACTGGCCGGCGAGTGGGCCATGAGCGATAGCCTGAGCCTGCGCGCGGACGCCGCCTATACCTATGGCGAAGACCGCGACGCGGACCGGGCACTGCCGCAGATCCCGCCGCTGCAGGGCGCCCTGCACCTGGACTGGCAGACCACCGAATGGCTGGAACTGGGTGCATCCACCCGCTTCGCAGCACGCCAGACCCGCGTGGACACCAACGCCACCACAGCCACCGGCCGGGATGTCGGCAAAACGGGCGGCTATGCGGCTCTCGACATGCGGGCAGCCGTGACACCGGTGGACGGCGTAGAGCTGTCTGCAGGCGTCACCAACCTGCTCGATGCCACCTACGCCAACCACCTCAACCGGTCGAACATCTCAGACCCCACGGAAGTCCGCGTCAACGAACCGGGCCGGTCTGTCTTCGTCCGGGGGCGGATCACCTTCTGACCATGACCCATATTACTCACCCCTGTTTCAGAGGAAAAAACTGAAAGCCATGAAACCGTCACGCCAATTGCTCGCCGTGCTGTGCACGGGCACTGCCCTTGTCTCCCCTGCATTTACCTCCGCCGCCCTGGCGGAAGATGACGCAGTGGAGCTTGCGCCCGTCATCGTCACCGGTGACGAAATAACCGGCACACGCACTGTCCCGGGCAATGCCGAAGCGGAGCGGCAGATCCGCCGCACGCCCGGCAGCGTGGCGGTGGTGCCCTCGGAGGATTTCGAGGACACCTACGCGCTGAGCTTTGAAGACACGCTGAGGCTGACCCCGGGCGTCTACGCGCAGAAGCGCTTCGCCGAGGAAGTGCGCATCGCCATCCGCGGCTCCGGCCTGTCACGCGGGTTTCACCTGCGCGGCCTGACGCTGCTGCAGGACGGCATCCCCTTCAACCTGGCCGATGGCTCGGGTGACTTCCAGGAAGCCGACGCGCTTGCGTTCCAGCGCCTTGAAGTCTTCAAGGGTGCCAACGCCCTGCAATATGGCAGCACCACCCTGGGCGGCGCGGTGAACATGGTCTCCAAGACCGGCCAGAGCCACCCAGGCAACCAGGTCCGCTTTGAAGCCGGGTCCGACAGCACCTTCCGCGCCAACCTGCAGGCGGGCCGCGTGTTCGAGAATTCGGACATGTTCGTGAGCCTCACCGGCACGCTGAGCGAAGGCTTCCGCGAGCACGAGGACCAGGAGAACGCCAAGTTCAACGGCAATGTGGGCCTTGCGCTGTCTGACACGGCCGAGACGCGCTTTTATCTGAGTGCCAACATCATCGACCAGGAGCTGGCGGGCAGCGTTTCCCGCGCAACCGCTCTGAATGATCCGGAGGCGGCCAATCCCTCCTCCGTGACTTCGGACTGGGCCCGCGACATCCGCTCGGTGCGCCTGTCCAACAAGACGAGCTTCGAGCTTTCCGGCGGCGAGACCGTGGATGTGGGCGCCTTCGTGAACGTGAAGGAACTGTTCCACCCCATCACGCCTTTCGTGGGGCTGATCGACCAGGAAAGCACGGATTACGGCGTCTTTGCCCAGGCGGGCGGCGACTATGACATTGCCGGGCACCGCAACACCTTCCGCGTCGGCGTGACCTCGCAGTTCGGCAAGGTGAAGGCCAAGCTGTTCCAGAATGTCGGCGGCTCGCGCGGTGCGCTCACGGCCAATGCGGATCAGAAATCCCGTAACGTGGCGGTCTATGGCGAGAACGCCTTTTACGTGACGCCGGAGCTGTCGCTGATCGCGGGCGGGCAGTTCACCTGGTCGGAGCGGGAACTCAAGGATCTGCTAACCCCGGCTGAGAATGATACCCGCAGCTATACCGGCTTCAGTCCCAAGGTCGGTGCGATCTACGAACCGGAGCCGGGCACGCAGGTCTTTGCCAATGTCAGCAAGAGCTTCGAAACGCCGACCTTCAGCGAGCTGACCCAGGGCGGCACGACCGGGTTCACGCCGATTGATGAGCAGGAAGCCTGGACCGTTGAAGTCGGCTCCCGTGGCAGCGCCGGCCGGGTGGCCTGGGACATTGCGCTCTACAGGGCATGGCTGGACGGCGAAGTGCTGCAGTTCACCACAGGCCCCGGCGTTCCGGCGGCCACCTTCAATGCACAGGACACGGTGCACCAGGGCGTTGAACTGGGGCTTGATGTCGATGTGGCATCGGACGTCTTCAGCGACGGGGACGGCCTTACGTGGCGCAACGCGTACACCTTCAGCGACTTCTTCTTCGACGGGGACCGGCAGTTCGGTGACAACGACATCGCCGGTCAGCCGAAGCACTTCTTCCAGACGGAGCTGCGCTACGACGCCGCCGATGGCTGGTTCACGGCACTCGACTGGGAAGCCGCGAGCAAGGCAGACGTTGATTTCGCCAACACCCTGGACGCCCCCGGCTACGGCATCATCGGCCTGACGGCCGGTATGGACGTGACGGACACTGTCAGCGTCTATGTCAACGGCCGCAACCTGCTGGACCAGGAATACATCTCTACCTTCAGCACCATCGTGAACACCGCCGGCAATACGTCGGTGTTCTATCCCGGCCAGGGCCGCCAGGTCTTTGCCGGGCTGCGCGTCAGCTTCTGAGGACACACACAATGGCTGAAGCAGGAAACCAGTATGCCCGTCTGTGGCGCTGGCACTTCTATGCGGGCCTGATCATTGCCCCCGTCCTGATCATCATGTCGGTGACGGGGGGAATGTATCTCCTGCAGCCGCAGATCGAGGATGCTCTGTATGGAGAGCTTCTTTATCTGCCGGACCCCCATACGGGTCCTGTCGATCATGATGCCCTGATTGCCACCGCGACAACGCGCCTGGAGGCTGTCCGCCTCCACGCCTATACCCCGCCCCAGGGGCCGGAGCATTCAGCAGCCGTGGACCTGACCACGCAAACCGGTGACCGCCTGACCGCCTATCTCTCGCCTGCCACCGGCGACATCCTCGGCACCGTGGCCGAGGACTGGCGGCCGATGACCCTGGCCCGCAAGATTCACGGCGGGCTGATGCTCGGCAAGCCGGGGGACGTCATCGTCGAACTGGTCGCCTGCTGGACGCTGGTGATGGTGGCAACCGGCCTGTTCCTGTGGTGGCCGCGCAAGACACGCACTGTCGGGACGGCCCTGCCCCGCGCCAAAATCAGGGGCCGTGCTTTCTGGCGGGACTGGCACGCGGTGCCCGGCGCCTGGGCCGGACTTTGGATTGCCGCCATCATCGTCACCGGCCTGCCCTGGTCGATCCTGTGGGGCGGCGCCTATGCGGCGATCGGCAAGGCCACCGGCGAAGGGCTGCCTGCAGCCATCTTCACCGAGCGGCCGCACTCGGTGAGTGACGCGGCAATGCCGGACGTCACCATGAATGAGCTCGTCACCCGCATCACCGCGCAGAGCGTGCCGCTGGCCTACAAGATCGATTATCCGTGGTTCGCCAACGGCGTCTATGCGGTGATGCCCCTGCGGCAGATCGGTCAGGCCGAGGAGATGGCCTATCTGTTCCTCGACCGCCGCTCCGGCGCGGTACTGACGGATCTGCGCTGGGATGATCTGGGCGCGCTCGGCCGCGCCTCGACCATCGGCGTGCAGTTCCATGAAGGCCGCCTGTTCGGGCCCGCCAACCAGATCATCAACCTGGCGGCGATCCTCATCCTGATCGCCCTGGCGTTGACGGGTCCCGTCATGTGGTGGAAACGGCGGCCGAAAGGGAAGCTGGCACCGCCCGTTGTGCCGCGAGACACGCGGCTGTCAATCGGTGTGCTGACCATCGCCACAGCCCTCGCCCTCATCCTTCCGCTGTTCGCCCTGTCGGTTCTGCTGATCCTGGCCGGCGAATGGGTGTGGGCACGGCGCACAGGGGCGAATGCCTGACGGGCGCTGAGGCACCATGGCCACAGCCTCCGGCTGTCGCCGCAGCCTCTGATAGGCCCTCCGGTCAAGCCGGGGGGCGAGCGGAGGAGGAGAAAAAGTCACCTCTCCCCTCGCGGGAGAGGTCGGTGCGCAGCACCGGGTGAGGGGGATGGGGGCACTAGGCTTTCGGCGTCTGAGACCGAGGCGCCTCTGCCGCCCCCTCACCCTCCCACGGGCTTACGCCCGCGGGCCCCTCCCTCTCCCGCAAGGGGAGAGGGAATGATAGCCACACCCGCTATTCCTCCGGCTTGACCGGAGGATCTCTTGGTGGCTCTGCCGTGTCGATAGAGGCCCTCTGGTCAAGCCGGAGGGCGAGCGGCGAAGGAGAAAAAGTCACCTCTCCCCTCGCGGGAGAGGTCGGTGCGCAGCACCGGGTGAGGGGGATGGGCGGCGCAAAGCTTTCAGCGTCTGAGATCGAGGTGCCGCTGCCGCCCCCTCACCCTCCCACGGGCTTACGCCCGCGGGCCCCTCCCTTTCCCGCCAGGGGAGAGGGAAGAAGACCGGTAACCTAGCGCGCGGTGTAGCCGCCGTCGACGACGAGTTCGGAGCCGGTCATGAAGCCGGAGCGGGGGCTGGCGAGGAAGACGACGGCGTCACCGATATCGCGGGTTTCGCCGAGGCGGCCGATGGGATGTGCCATGACTAGCATGTCGATCATCTCGTTGGCGCTCTGCAGCACGGCATCCGGCCGCTTGGTGCCCTCCTCCACCGCGTCGCGCACAAGGGCCGTGTCAATGAAACCGGGATGGATGGAATTGACGCGGATGCCGTAGCCAAGCTCGGCACATTCAAGGGCCGCCACCTTGGTCATGATCCGGACACCGCCTTTTGACGCGTTGTAGTCCGCATTGCGCGGGAACCCGACGATGCCCATGACCGACGAGATATTGATGATCGCCCCGTCATTGGCCTTGGGGCTCGAATACTTCTTGATGGTGCGGATGCCGTGCTTGCAGCCGAGGAACACACTGTCGAGGTCAATCGCGGTGACGCGCTTCCAGTCCTCGAAGGCGAGGTTTTCTATATATTCGCCCGCCGGTGCCACGCCCGCGTTGTTGACCAGGATATGCAGCGCGCCGAACAGCTCCTCGGCCTTGGCGACAGCTGCTTCCCACTGATCTTCCTGCGTGACGTCGAGCGGAAAGAAAGCCGCCTTGCCGCCTGCCCCGGCGATGCGGTCCACCACCGCCTGGCCTTCATCGGCGCGCATATCCGTCACCAAGATGCTGGCGCCCTCGCGCGCCAGACCTTCCGCTGCCGCCGCGCCGAGACCGCGTGCGGCACCGGTCACCAGCGCCACCTTGCCGGCGAGTTCCTGTTTGTCCTGCTGAGCCATCTGTTCCCTGAGTTTTTCGTGTTGTTGTTGGTTGTTGCGTCCAGATTTCGGTCACGTATTGTGACGCCCGCCGCATGAAGCGCAACCCGCAACGTAAGTCCCGACAGGAGTTCTCCATGGCCAGCGATACAGCCTTCGTCCACCTCATCAGCTTCACGGGGTCGGCCGACACGGTTGCCTCAAATCTGCGCGGCTATGTGGAACGCGAGCTGGCCCGGTCCGCACCGAAGGGCTTTCTCTCCGCCGTGGTGATCGAGGGCAAGGATGGCGAAACCGCGGGGCTCTTGTCCTACTGGGAAAGCCTCGACGCCATCGAGGACATCACCGACACGGCCCCGTGGGAAGCGGCGATGGATCTGTGCGAGGCGGTGTGCGATACGCGCAGCGAGTTGTCCTACGCAATCACCGGCGCAGCGGCGGCTGGCTGAGACGGCCGATCATCAAACCACCGCTATTCCTCCGGCTTGACCGGAGGATCTCTTAAAGGCTCTGCCCTGTTGCCCGAGACCCTCCGGTCAAGCCGGAGGGAGTGCGGGGACCTAATGCGCGTGCGCCTGTCTCTCGGCGTGCGCGGGATATGGGGAAAGATGTGCGGGGCACTTCCCTCCCACAGAAAAATCTCCGTTGCCCTCCGGCTTGACCGGAGGGCCTACTCGCTCGGCTGCTTGCCGCAGAGGAAATGAGGGCTGCACGCGTGGCCAAGTGCGCATGCCCGACCACTGCCCAGACAAGTTGCACTGAGAGTGGGCCCTCCGGTCAAGCCGGAGGGACACGGCATGAAAAAGGGATGGAGTGCGGGGCGTCGGCGGAGCCTAGATCGCCGCGCCTTCGTCGTCGCAGCCACCGACCATCTGGTCCATGGAGCGGGCGGGTTCGGGGCAGCCGGCTTCGCCGATGACCTTGGCGGGTACGCCGGCGACGGTGGTGTTGGCGGGGACGGCCTTGGTGACAACCGAGCCTGCCGCCACGCGGGCGCAATTGCCGACGGTGATGTTGCCCAGCACCTTGGCACCGGCCCCCAGCATGACGCCGCGGCCGATCTTCGGGTGGCGGTCGCCGTCTTCCTTGCCGGTGCCGCCGAGGGTCACCGAATGCAGCATGGAGACATCATCCCCGACGACGGCGGTTTCGCCGATCACGACGGAGGTTGCGTGATCCATCATCACGCCGCGGCCGATCTTCGCATTGGGGTGGATGTCCACGCCGAACACTTCGGAAATGCGGCTCTGCAGGTGATAGGCCATGGCGATACGGCCCTGGGTCCAGCACCAATGGGCGACCCGGTAACCTTCGATGGCCTGGAAGCCCTTGAAGTAGAGCAAGGGCTGCAGGAAGAAATCGCAGGCCGGATCGCGGTCGAACACGGCGACAATGTCGGCGCGCACGGTCTCGGCGATTTCCGGCGTGTGGTCATAGGCATCGTCGAACACCTGCTGCAGCAGCATGGCGCCGACCTGGTCATTCGCCAGCTTCTCGGCCAGGTGATAGCTGAGCGAGCTTTCAAAACTGCGGTGATTGAGAATGGCGGCGTGCAGATAGCTCGCCAGAAGCGGTTCGGACCGTGCCCAGTCCTCGGCCTCGCGGCGGATACGGTCCCAGACGGGATCGACCTGCGCCAGCGACGCGCCGGCTGTTTCAATCGGCTGAGACATGGAACCCTCCCACACTTGCCGGGGCGTGATACGCAAGCGCCCCTCTCCCACCGCCCGCAGACAGTGCCATTGCCGGCACGCCATGGGCAGGTTTACGCCGCTGCAGAAATACCACATATGGTGGCAGCGAACGAATGACTAATCTCCCAATCCAGATCGGGGGATTTTAGGGAGGTAGGCATCGCGATGCCGGTTTCAACCGTCAATGACATCGACATCCACTGGGAGATGCGGGGCAATGTGGCAGGCCCGCGCGTGCTGTTCATCGGCGGCACCGGCGGCGACCTGCGCAAGACACCGAATGTCTTCGACGGGCCGCTGGCTAAAAGCGCCCATGTCCTGACCTTCGACCAGCGCGGACTGGGCCGGACATCGAAGCCCGACGGGCCCTACAGCATGGAAGACTATGCAGATGATGCGGCCGGGCTGATGGCGGCCCTGGGCTGGGATGACGCCCATGTGATCGGCGTGTCCTTCGGCGGCATGGTGGCGCAGCACCTGGTGGCCCGGCACCCGGCCCGCGTGACACGCCTCGTGCTCTGCTGCACATCACCGGGCGGCGATGGCGGCAGTTCCTATCCATTGCACGAGGTGGCGGCGATGCAGGAGGAAGAGCGCATCCGCTTCATGATGCCGATCTCCGACACGCGCCACACGCCCGCCTGGCAGGCCGACAACAAGGAGCTGGTCGAGGGCCTCATCCGTATGCAGATTGACGGCGAAGCGCCCTACCGGGACGAGCCGCGCCGGGCCGAGGGCGCCTTCCTCCAGCTCGACGCGCGCCGGCATCACGATGCCTGGGACAGCCTCGGCGCGATCAGGCAGGACGTACTGATCTGCGGCGGCAAGTATGACGGCATCGCCACGCCGGAGACACAGGCGCGCCTGGCAGAGCGCATCCCGTCAGCGACGCTGCGCATGTATGAGGGCGGGCACCTGTTCCTGCTGCAGGACGCCCGGGCCTGGGCCGACATCATCAGCTTTGTGACCGGCACACCGGGAGACGACGCATGATCCGTACCGAGACAGATGGGGCCATCGGCTGGCTCATCATCGACCGGCCCGGCCAGCGCAATGCCCTGTCCACCGCCATGTGGGCTGACATTCCACGCGCGGTGCGGACGCTGTGCGAGACGGACGGCGTGCGCGCCATCATCCTGCGCGGGGCGGGCAATACGGCCTTTGCCGCGGGAGCGGATATCGGTGAGTTGCAGCGCATGGGCAGCGACCCGGCGGCGCTGGCCGACTTCGAAGAGAAGTTCGAGGCGGCGCAGGCAAGCCTTGAGGCTTGCCCCCTGCCCGTGATCGCCGCCATAAAAGGCCCCTGCATGGGCGGCGGGCTGGCGCTGGCGCTTTGCTGCGACATGCGGGTGGCAGGCGATGATACAAGCTTCGCGATCCCCGCCGCGCGCCTGGGGCTGGGCTATGCGGCCCCCGCCGTGGCCCGGCTGATGCGGGCGGCAGGACCGGCCGGTGCCTTCGAGGTGCTGGCAACCGCCCGGCGGTATGCGGCCGACGAAGCGCTGACACGCAATCTCGTGACAGAAGTGGTGGGGACAGATGACGTATTTCCCCGCGCCGAGGCCCTGGCCCGACAGATCGCTGCCAATGCGCCGCTGACGGTGCGCGCCGCCAAGGCCACCATCACGGCGCTGACCCGGCAGGACGACAGCCTTCAGCAGGCGGAAGAGCTGATCATGCGGTGCGGTTCAAGCGCCGACTTCGCCGAAGGGCGGCAGGCCTTCATGGAAAAACGCCCGCCACGCTTCACAGGCGAATAGGCCCGCCCCGCCCTATCGGGGTTGCATGTTGGCGGGTTCGCCCGGCATGACGGTGACCGGCTGATGCAGGCCGCAGTCAAAATCACGCGCCATCGTGTCCGCCGCATGGGCCGCCACCGCATTGGCATTACTGACCGCGCGGGTGTTTACATAGGCGACGTGGCAGGACTGCTCGGACGCATCCCGCGGCACCTTGGTGACCACCAGCACATTGCCGCGGCTTGCCGGATCACCGATGCCGTCATCGGTGAAATAGCGCAGGATCATCGCATAGGGCTTGAAGGTGCCGCCCTCCGTCTCGCCGCGCCATTCAGCCTTGGTGTTGATGGTGTTGAACGGAGACAGGGTCTCGAAGCGGATGTCGGTGCTGCTGCCGGCCGGGCGCGGCTCCACCCAGAAGCGCAGATCTCCCTCCAGCACACGCAGCTCCCAGCCATCGGGCCCGGGGCAGATCACCTCATAGGCAGGCTCGTCCTCGAATTTCTGCCCCTTCGGGCAGTTGTCGAGATCGATGTCGGAATATTTGCTGACCGGCTCGGCCAGAGCATGGCCGGCTGCAAAGAAGACGGCGGCAGCCGAGATGGCTGCGGCAAGACTGCGCATGAATATGATCCCCTGTTCATCTTGAGATGACCCGGAGGGACTAGTCCTCCCGGACGTCTACGCGGTCCGTATAAAAGGCCAGATGGTCCTTGATGCCAGCCAGCTCTTCAAACGGATCTTCATAGGACCATACAGCATTTGTGCCGTCTTTACCTGCACTATCAGCCTGGACGGAGAAATAAGACGCCGCCCCCTTGAACGGACAATAGGTGCTGTGATCGGTGGCCGTGAGAACCGACATGTCGGCATCCGCCCGCGGCACATAGAGCACGGGCGGGTAATCGCCCTCGTGCAGGCGGATTGCGTTACTGGTCCGCGCGAGGCTCACACCGCCCATGGTGACGGTAACCTCGCCTGCCACAGGCTCCAGCCGGATGCGGCCGGGATATTGCGCGAGTTTCGAGGGCAGCATGGCGCCGGAAACCGTGCGCGCTGTTTCAGTGTCTGATCCGGACATGGCCGTGTTCCTTGCTGTCTGTTTGGTTCTTGAACCGTGCCCCCGCTATGCCCTTATGTTGGGTCAGCACGCACATAACAACAAGACACGGTCCCGCTGACCGGGGTGGTGCGCCTATCGCACCATCGTGTCGCCTATCGGGGAGGGGCGCATATGCGCATCGACGGACAGACCGCCATCATCACGGGCTCGGCCACAGGGCTGGGCGCTGCCATCGCCATCAAGCTGGCCGAACGCGGTGCCAATGTGGTGATCAACTACACCAAGAGCAAAACCGAAGCCGAAGAGACGGCGAAGGCCTGCGAAGCGGCCGGCGCAAAGGCGCTGCTGTGCCAGGCGGACGTGTCCAAGGACGAGGACTGCCGCCGCATGGCGCAGGAGACGGTCGAGGCCTTCGGCGGCATCGACATCCTGGTGAACAATGCCGGCGGCACGAAGTTCGCCGACCACGCCAACATGGACGAGCTGGACGCCGACGACTTCCACTGGATCTACGGCCTCAACGTGGTGGGCCCCTACCAGATGATCCGCGCCTGCCTGCCGCAGCTCAAGGAGAACGGCAAGGGCAAGGTGGTGAATGTCTCGTCCATCGCGGGCGTGGCGGGCATCGGCTCCTCGGTGGCCTATGCCGCGTCCAAGGGCGCGCTCAACACCATGACGATCTCGCTGGCCCGCTCGCTGGCGCCGGAAGTGCGGGTGAACGCGATCTGCCCGGGCTTCATCGGCACGCGCTGGTTCAAGGACAAGTTCGGCGACAACGCATTCCAGTCGATCGTCGCGGACCAGGAAGCAACCATGCCGCTGAAACAGGCAGGCACACCGGAACTGGTGGCAGACGCAGCCGTGTTCTTCGCCTGCGAGGGCGGCGAACACATCACGGGGGAAACACTGATCACCGACGCGGGCATGCATCTTGGCTATGCCCCGCTGGTGGCACGCTGACTTGAACCTTCAGGAAGGAAAGACCCGATGACAGAGGTCTCACGACACAACCCGGACACGCTGCCGGACTCCGCCCGCATGGGCTACACCCAGGTGACCACTGCCCCCGCAGGCGACCTCATCTGCATGTCCGGCCAGGTGGCCTGGCGGCGGGATGGCTCACCGGTGCCCGACAGCCTGGGCGAGCAGGCGCAGATCGCCATCGACAATGTCCGCTTGGGGCTCGAAGCCGTGGGCGCGGGCCCGGCCAATGTGACCGCCATGCGCGTCTATGTGGTGGGGCTGACGGCGGAAAACAGCGCAGAAGCCGCCGGGCCGCTCGCGGGCTTCTTTGGCGGCCCCGCCCCCTGCGTCACCATGATCGGTGTCAGCTCCCTGGCCATGCCGGAGCTGAAGATCGAAATCGAGGTGATGGGCGTCAAATAGCGCCTCACGGTGCCGCCGGGGCCCGGGATTCGGGCCCGGACACATCGCCCACAACACGGAAAAGCCGCCGGTTTCGGCGGCTTTTTTGTTTGTGTGACATTTTTATCGCCCAAATATGACGCATCCGGATCTTTGCCCTGTGCAGAATTTTTCGCGCAGTTTCCAGGCATTTCACCAAGCCGCCTGCAATTTGTGCATTTTCCATGACGGATTGATGAATACTTGGGCGATAAACCAATTAACTCAATGGCTTAGAGTCTTTGACGCACCGCAACAACACTGTTAGCGGTGAAGTCGGTGACGCGCCAATCCTCCCGGCACGCACCGCAGCACTAAGACTGGAAACGACTGTTTCCTCCAGCGCAAAACGGGCTGTTTTGCGAGCGGTAATGCTCACCCTTTTGACAGGGAAGTAAACCAGCCCCTCACGCGCAAGATAAACGGGGTTTATACATGAAGAATATTGGGGTGCTCACCACGCGCGGCCTTACCATGACGGCATCGGCGGCACTGCTTGCCGCGGCGGCACTGACCGCGCAGCCGGCGCTGGCCGAGGAAGACGAAGGCAAGGTGCTGGGCGGTTCGCTGTCGGGCAATGTGGGGTTCTTCACCGACTACATCTATCGCGGCGTCACGCAGACCGACAACGAGGCGGCCATCCAGGGCGGCATCGACTGGGGCCATGACTCAGGTTTCTATGTGGGCGCCTGGGGCTCCAACGTGGACTTCAATGACGGGGACCAGGCCTCCATCGAAGTCGACGTCTATGCGGGCTTCGCCAACTCGATCGACAGCCTGCCGGAACTCTCCTACGACTTCGGCTTCCTCTATTACTGGTACCCGGGCGCGGCCTCGAGCCTCGACTACGACTTCTGGGAAGTCTACGGCTCGCTGTCCTACGACTTCGATTTCGCCGCCGCGAGCGTGGGCATTGCCTATTCGCCGGAATTCTTCGGCGACACCGGCGACGCCTTCTACTACCAGTTCGGCGTTGATGTGCCCCTGCCCTACGACATCGGCATTTCCGCCGGCTACAACTTCCAGGAATTCCAGGAAGGCGCGCAGGACGATTACTCCGACTGGAACATCGGCCTCAGCTACACCGTCTGGGACCTGGATCTGAGCCTTACCTATTCGGAGACCGTCGATCTCGGCACCTCCGACAATGAGGCACTGACCTTCGGCGTGTCCTACGCCTTCTAGGCAGGACACCCAACCCCAAGGAGCTCGTCCCTCCTTGCCGGGCCGGATCGCGTTGCAAGTGGGGGCTTTGCGCGGTCCGGCCCTTTTTATTTGTCGGCCGCGGAAACCGCGTCAGCGCGCAAGGAAAGCCAGCACCTCCTGCTTGGTGACCTTGTCGCCCACCGCGCGCATGTGATCGCGCCGGGGCACGATCACACACTCCGCACCCGGAACAAGGTCCGCCAGCGGGGCCGGGTCACGCGCCACATCATCCGTCTCCCCGGCAATGACAAGTGTGGGGGCTGCGATGCGGCCCAGCTCGTCTGCGGTGAATTGCCTGGTGATGCCGCGAATGCAGGCCGCAAGCGCCCGCTTGTCAGCGCCCGTCTGATCGGCGAACAGGCGGAAGCGGCGGGCGACTTCCTGCCCGGCGGGCGGCACGTCCTCTGACAGCAGGCCCGCGGCGATCTCCCCGTTGCGGCGCGAGGCATCCCGCAGCATGTTTTCCCCGACGCCCGCCAGCACCAGCCGCGACACGAGATCAGGCCGCGCGGCGGCAAGCGTTGCGGAGATGAAGCCGCCCATGGAATAGCCCATCAGCGCCACCGGACCATCGGACACATCCTCGATGACCGCGGCCACATCCGCCGCCATTTCATCAAGCGCGTAATCCTCGGGCGCATAAAACGCCGTGCTCTTGCCGTGGCCGCGCATGTCGGGCGCGAAGACCGCAAAGCCTGCTTCTTCCAGCGGGGCAATCCAGCCGGGGCCAACCCAGTTGGTAACATGGTCCGATGCAAAGCCGTGCACCAGCACGAGCGGCATGCGCCCCGCCTCGCCCGCAGCCTCACTCTGATACACGTGAATGTGCGCGTCACCGCGCGTGACCGTTTTCGACATCGCCTGTTTAACCTGCCCGTGGGTCGTGTAGAGTTTCGCACCTTATGACATGAAAGGACGATGCCCCGTGAGTGATCTGGCCACGCTGAAGCGCGAAACCTGCGACCGCATCGACGCCCTGGCGCCGGAACTGATCGACATCAGCCACCAGATTCACGCGCGCCCGGAACTGGCCTTTCACGAGCATTTCGCAGCAGGCCTGCTGGCGGACACCCTCGACAAGCATGACGTGCCCGCCACCCGCAACGCCTTCGGCCTCGAGACAGCCTATGCCTCAAGCTTCGGCGAGGGCGGCGCGGAAGTGGCGATCCTGTCTGAGTATGACGCCCTGCCCGGCATCGGCCATGCCTGCGGCCACAACATCATCGCCACGACCGGCCTTGGCGCAGCGCTTGGCCTTGCGGCGCTGAATGGCCGCCTGCCCGGCCGCATCCGCTATCTCGGCACCCCGGCTGAGGAAATGGGCGGCGGCAAGGAACTGATGGCACAGGACGGCGCGTTTGACGGGCTGGATGCCGCCATGATGGTGCATCCGGCAGGCATCGACCTTGAGACCATGCCCTGCATCTGCGTGAGTGAAGTGCGCGTGACCTATCACGGCAAGTCAGCCCATGCCTCGGCCATGCCCCATGCGGGCCTCAACGCGCTGGACGCGCTGGTGACCGCCTACCAGACACTGGCGCAGCTGCGTCAGCACATCCGGCCGACGGAGCGCATCCACGGCATTTTCACCGAGACGGGCCTTGCGCCCAACATCGTGCCGGACAAGGCCTCGGGCCTGTTCTATGTGCGCGCCAAGAACGCCAACGACCTCGCCCAGCTCAAGACCCGCGTGCAGGCCTGCTTCGACGCCGGTGCACTGTCGTCGGGCTGCACGGCGGAGGTGGAATGGGCGAAAGCGGATTATCTGGACATGAAGACGAGCTGGCCCCTGTCCCAGGCCTATGTGGCCAATGCGACGGCACTCGGCCGCGACTTCATCGACCTGTCGCTGCTGCCGTCGAGCTCGGCCGGGTCCACCGACATGGGCAATGTCTCCCACCGGGTGCCGTCAATCCACCCGATGATCTCCTGCGCCCCGGCCAATGTGGTGATCCACAATCCGGAATTCGCCAAATGGGCGGGCTCCGACCTTGGCGACAAGGCAGTGGTGGACGGCGCGAAGGCACTGGCGATGACAGCGCTCGATTTCCTGATGTCCCCGGACATGCAGGCGGCTGCCAGGGCAGAGTTCGAGGAAACCGCCGAAGTGTCCCGCAACGCGGTCTCCATGGCCTACAATCCGGACGGGCTGGCCGAGATCGGCGGCTGCGGCTGCTGCTGAGGCACGGGAGCCTTACAGCGGCTCTTCCCTATTCGAACGGCACGATGGGCGGCTCGCGTTCGGCGCGTTCCATGATGATGCGGCGGTTTTCCTTCTGCCGCGCTTCGTCCAGCGGGAAGTGCCACATGATGCCCGCCACCGCGAAATACATGAGCGTCGGCAACCAGATGAAGGTGGCGCGCACGGCCTCAAGCGCCTGCGGCGTGTTCTCCTTGCCGGGCATGAAGCCGAGCCCGTCGATCAGCGCATAGGTGACACCGACGGCAATCGCGGCCCCGACCTTGCTGGTCATCGTCAGCAGCGAGAAGAACAGGCCCGTGCGCTGATTGCCCGTCTCCACCTGGTCATGGTCCGCCACATCCGCCATCACCGACCGCAGCAGGAACGAGCCCGCGCCGAGATTGATGCCGAACAGGGCGGTGAAGATCACCATCAGCAACACATCGCCCGGGCCCACGAGATACATCAGCGGCAGGCCGATACCATTGGCCAGCGCCGACACTGCCAGGGTGAGATGCTTTCCGAAGCGGTAGGACAGCCGGACGATCAGCGGGACGAAGATGACGCCCGCGCCGAAATAGGCGAGCAGGATGACACTCGACCACCCGCCCATCTGGAGCACATCGGACGCCACGAAGATGAACAGCGCCGCCATGGTGCCGCTGCCGAGACCATTGGCGAGATCGGCTGCCAGCAGCCGGCGCAGATAGCGGTTGCGCAGCATCACGCCCACCGCCTCGCGGAACGGCACATGCTTGGGCGGCGGCACATCGCGTTCACCGACGGTGGTGACGGCGAAGGCTACGGTGATGGGCAGCAGGATGACGACGAACCAGCCCATGGCGGCGACACGGGCCTTGCCCACATCTTCCGCCCCCAGATAATCGATCACCGCAGGCGTGATGAGCACCAGCAGCATGCCGAGAATAAGCGCACCCTCGCGCCAGCCCTGCACCAGCGACCGCTCATTGTAATCAGGCGTAAGCTCGGCACCCCAGGACATGTGCGACAGGGTGAGCAGCGTCCACCCCACATAGAGCACCACCATCCAGATCAGCAGATAACTGCCTGAAACAGGTGCCGTGGGCATGAACAGCATGACCGTGGCCAGCAGCATGATCGGCACCGACAGCACGATCCAGTGCCGCCGGCGCCCCCAGCGGGTGACGAACTTGTCTGACAGGACACCGAGGACGGGATCGGTGAACACATCCCAGAACCGCGCCAGCATGAAGATGGTGCCGACGAGCGCGAGCCCCAGCCCCATTTCGTTGGCATAGAACGGCGGCAGATAGACCGAGATGGGCAGGCCCATTGCCGCGATGGGAATGGCCGGCGAGGCAAAGGCAAGCAGCCTGAGCGGCGTCAGGGAGAGGGAGGACATGGGCACTCTTCTGTGTCTGTCGCTTCAGGAGATATGGGGGCTCAGTCTGATCCGCCAAGGGGGGCGATGGAGGCACCGGCATTGCCGCCCGCCCCTTCCGCCGCCGCAGCCCGCTGGGACAGGATGCGCCGGTTCTCGCTCTGGGTTTCCTCGTCGATGGGGAAATTCCACATGACCCACGCCACGATGAAGCCGATGGCCATGGGCGGCAGCACATAGATCATCCGCAGCCCCATCTCGGCGGCGGACGCATTCTCAACCCCCGGAACAAAGCCCACAAGCTCAAGCGCCGGATAGGTGATGCCCACCGCCAGCGCCGCCCCCACCTTGTTGGTGAGCGTGAGCAGCGAATAGAACAGCCCGGTACGCTGATTGTGGCCCTGCACTTCGTCATGGTCAGCCACATCCGCCATGATGGAGCGGAACAGGAACGGCCCAGCCCCCATGTTCACGCCCAGGCAGATCCAGATGAACACCGCGAACAAAAGATCGCCCGGCGACACCAGGAAGATGAGCGGCACGGTAACGGCGGAGAACAGCGACGAATAGGCCAGCGTGCGGTGCTTGCCCCATTTGTAGGACAGCCGCACGATGATCGGCACGAACAGGCAGCCGGAGGTGAGATAGACGAGGATCAGCAGGCTGGCGTTCTTGAGGTCCAGCACATCGGCGGCGAGGAACAGGAACAGGCCGGTGACGATGCCGCCGGACACACCGCTGATGAGATCAGCCACCAGCACACGGCGCAGCGGCGCATTGGCGACCAGCACGCGCACCGCCTCCTGCCAGCGCACATGGACCGGGTCCGGCACCCGGCGCTCGGGCACCACCCACACGGCGATGGCGACGGTGATCGGCAGCAGGATGAGCACGAACCAGCCCATGGAGGCCACACGCGCCGCGCCGAGATTTTCAGGCTCCATCGCCTCGATGAAGACCGGCATCAGCAGCACCAGGATCATGCCGCCAATGAGCGCCATCTCGCGGAAGGCCTGCACGGAGGAGCGCTCATTGTAGTCGGGCGTCAGCTCCGCCCCCCACGACATGTGCGACAGGGTGAGCAGCGTCCAGCCAATGTAAAGGATGACCATCCAGATCAGCAGGTAGCCGCCGCTGACCGGCGCCTCCGGCATGAACACCATCCAGACCGACACCAGCATGATGGGCACGGACAGCACGATCCAGTGCCGCCGCCTGCCCCACCGGGTCTTGTACTTGTCGGAAAGCACGCCGAGGACGGGATCGGTGAACACGTCCCAAAACCGGGTGATCATGAAGATGTAGCCCACCAGCGCCAGGCCGAGACCCATTTCATTGGCGTAGAACGGCGGCAGATAGACCACAATGGGAAGCCCCATGGCGGCGATCGGCGCGGCGGGAAGAGCGAAGGCTGTCTTGGTCCAGTTGCCGAGGCGCGGCTGATCACTCTGTCCGGAAGCGCCGGTCGTGTCCGGCGCAATACGACTCTCCATGCGGCCCAATACCTCCCTGGGTCACGTCCCCTGTGGCGCGCGAATGCCCCGGCTGCATGCGCCGGGCCTCCGGCCCCTTTTTGTGATGGCTGATTAAACGCGCTTCCTGTGATGAAGCGGTCGCACTCACGTTGTTATTCTTGCCGATGATACGCACAAAGATATTGGCAGAGAAGGCAAAGCGTCTCACGCAGGGTCAAAAAACCGGTGATTTGTGCGTTGCAGCAGACACAGCGACGCCGCACACTGCACCTGTCCGGCCACATGTCCGGCGGTCATTTCACATAAGCGACGTCACACACCACCGGGGGGCGGCTGGTGACAGCGGTGGAGATGAACGCAGGCACCGGGAGGCAGCAGGTGCGGAGCCATGATCCGCATCAGCGGTGCGGGACGATCGGGGGAACGGGGATCCATGACCACGCAGACAGAGGCGCCCGGCGGCACCGGCACGACCGCACCTGACCGGGAGGACGGCGGCGGGACCGGCACGGGCACCGGTTCTCCGGCGCGGGTAGCGGTGCTGTGCCATGCCGACAATCTGCGCGCCAGCCTCGCCCATGCCTTCGGCCCCGGCTACGCATCCGTCAACCCGCAGGCGCTCGCGGAACGGCTGGCAGCCGAACGCGGCTGGGATCTTGCCCGCCTCACCGTCTATGCCTCCAGCGATCCGCACACGGATAACACGTCTGACACGCTCCTGGACGACACCGGCACCCGCGCAGCCTGGCTCAAGCGCGTGGGCGGCACCAGCGCGAGGCTGACAACCCAGCCCGGCGACGTGACCCTGCGCATGGCGCTGGACGGCACGGCACAGCTCCGTGACCGGAATATCGGCATCCTGATGGTAATGGGCGCGGGCCCGGGCTTCATGGCGCTGGCGCAGGACACGCGCACGGCGGCACGCCAGCAGAACCGCGACATCCGCTTTGCCAGTGCGTTTGCGCCGTCAAGCCATCCCCACGGCCGGGCCGTGCCCTCCGCCGACCTGTCAGTCAGCATCAGCCGGGCGCTGGTGGAAAAATGCCTGTTCAGCGCAGGCGCCACCCCGCCCTCGCCGCGGCGCATCTATGCGGGCCGGGCGAGAGCACAGACAGCTGAACCGGCCGCCCCTGCCCTGCGCCTGCCGCGCCTGCGGCCCCTGCGTGCCCTCTACGGCGTCGGCTTTGCGGGCAGCGTGATGGCGCTGGTGTGGGAGGATGTGGTGGCTGCAGGCGGTCACGCCGCGCTGGCCTGGGACAGCTGGCGCTGGGGTGTATCGCTGGCGCTCGCTGCGGCAAAGTCCCTGCTGTGGCCGCTTTACTGGCTGGCGCGGGCCCTGGGGATCGAAGCGGGGGGCTAGACCTTTTCAGGCGCTGGACAGGGACGCGGGACACGGCTACCCCCATGGGGCGACGCGGGGGGTCACACGGCCCTGACACACAGACTAACGAACAAACAAAAAGCGCGGGCATCCGCACCGCGCCATCGGGGGGTTGGATCATGAAATGGATCGTCATCGGTCTCGGCATTCTTCTGGCTGCGGCGGCACTGGCCTATGTGGCGGCCGGCATGGCACGCAAGCCGATGGACGAGGCCGCCCGCGCCAAGGCACCCGGCGACCTGGTGCAGGTGAGCGCCGGCAGGCTGCATGTGCGCCGCGACGGCCCGGCTGACGGGCCGGTGGTGGTGATGGTTCACGGCTTCTCCACGCCCAATTTCATCTTCGAACAGAATGTGGCGGCGCTGACGGAAGCGGGTCTGCGGGTGATCCGCTTTGATCATTTCGGGCGCGGCTGGTCGGACCGGCCGATGGGGCCCTATGACACGGATTTCTATGACCGGGCGCTGCTGGAGCTGATGGACGCCGAGGGGCTGACCGCGCCGGTGGGGCTCGTGGGCCTGTCGATGGGCGGGCCGATCGTCGCGGAATTCGCCGCCCGGCACCCGGAACGGGTGTCCGGCGTGTTCCTGTTCGTGCCCGCGGGCTTCGACGTGGCCGGCACCGACAGCACCGCTGCCCGGCTGGTGCGCACGCCGCTGATCGGCGACCTCATCTGGCGCGTGGCGGGCGAAAGCATCCTGCTGGGTGACCCGCAATACCAGGAAGAGGGCCTGGAGCCGGAAAACCGCCTGGCGGGCGACGTGGCAGAGCAGATGCAGTATCGCGGCTATTTCCACGCCCTGCTCTCCACCATGCGCCACATGAAGCTGACCGGCCGCGAGGACACCTTCGCACGGCTGGCGGAAACCGGCCTGCCGGTGACTGCCCTGTTCGGCGCCGATGACCCCACCGTCCAGGTATCAAGCGCCGCGCGGCTGGAGGAAACCGTGCCCGCCGCGACTGTCCACGTGCTGGAGGGGGCCGACCACGGCCTCAATTACAAGCGCCACGCCGACGCCAACCCGCTTCTGGTCACGTTCTTTACCGAGGGCCCCGGCGCGCCCGCGCGCTGAAGCGCACGCTTGCGGCTGGCCGCATCGAAGGGCTAGAAAGGCCCGGCGCGCCGCATTGGCCGGCGCGGTGATTCAGTTCTAGAGGACAGGCGAACCCATGGCCGGAGCAGTGGTGCCGAAATTCAGGAATGACGACGCGGTCGCGGTGATCGAGGTCGGCGTGAAGGAATTCTACTGCACGGGCGCCAGCGCGCCGCACGACCACCCGCATGTCTATCTGGACATGGGCGGCGACACGGAAACGATCTGCCCCTATTGCTCGACCGTCTACCGCTACAACGAAAAGCTGGCCCCGACCGAAAGCGTCCCCGCGGGCGCGATCCTGGTGCCGGAAGCCACCGACCCGGACCGGCGGTAGCAGCCTCCCCTTTTTCTTTGCCCGGCTTGCCCGATCAGCCTTGACCTTCGGTCGCCCCGCCATAGAACATAACAGGAACAAACCGTTCCTGTCCGTCCGTTCTCAATGCCCGGGGCCATGCCGCAAAAATCCCTCCAGGACCGTCTCGCCATCCTCGCCGACGCTGCGAAATATGACGCCTCCTGCGCGTCATCCGGTGCCGGCAACCGCAACGCGCTGAAGGACAAGGGCATCGGCTCCACCGAGGGCATGGGTATTTGTCACGCCTATGCGCCGGACGGCCGGTGCATTTCGCTGCTGAAGATCCTGCTGACCAATGCGTGCATCTATGACTGCGCCTATTGCATCAACCGGGTGTCGAGCAATGTGGAGCGGGCCGCCTTCACCCCTGCGGAGGTGGCGGACCTGACAATGGCGTTTTACCGCCGCAACTACATCGAAGGGCTGTTCCTGTCGTCCGGCATCATCCGCACCTCGGATTACACGATGGAACTGATGCTGGAAGCGGTGCGGCTGCTGCGCACCGAGCACCGCTTTTCCGGCTATGTGCACCTCAAGACCATCCCCGAATGTTCGCCGGAGCTGATGAGCGAAGCGGGGCGGCTGGCCGACCGACTGTCGATCAATGTGGAACTGCCGACCCGCGCCGGGCTGAAGCAGCTGGCACCGGAAAAGGACGAGACCACGATCCGCACCGCCATGGGCCATGTGCGCAGCCGCATCGAAGACGCCAAGGACGCCAGGCGCGACAGGACCCTGCGCCGCGCCAAGCCACCGCGCTTTGCGCCCGGCGGGCAATCCACCCAGATGATCGTGGGGGCTGACGCGGCAAGCGACGCGGAGATCCTGACCACCAGCGCCACCCTCTATGCGGGCTACGGGCTGCGGCGGGTCTATTACTCGGCCTTCAGCCCCATCCCCGCCCCCTCCGCCGTGCTGCCGCTCAAGGCCCCGCCGCTTAAACGCGAGCACCGGCTCTATCAGGCGGACTGGCTGCACCGGTTTTACGGCTTCGAGATGCCGGAGATTGAGGCGGCGACCACCGGCGGCATGCTCGATCTCGATATCGACCCCAAGCTCGCTTGGGCCCTGCGCAACCGGCATGTGTTTCCGGTGGACGTCAACAAGGCCGACCGCGAGATGCTGCTGCGCATCCCCGGTATCGGCACAACGGCGGTGAAGGCCATCCTGAAAACCCGCCGCCACCGCAGCCTGCGGCTGGATGACCTCAGCAAGATGACCCGCGCCCTGAAACGCGCTCTGCCCTTCCTTGTCGCTGCTGACTGGCGGCCGACACAGATGCTGGATGCGGCAGGGCTGGAGGCAAGCCTGCGCCCGCCCAAGCAAATGGAGCTGTTCGACGCGCCATGATGCCCGTCACATATGCCGTCACCCTTGCTCATGACGCCGACTTCACCGGCTGGCGCAGCGCCGCCCGCAGGCTGGACGCCAACCATGTGCAGCCCGGCTGCGTGCAATGGCGCTGCGAGGGTGATCCGCAGCCGGACTTTCTGTTGCCCGCAGCGCGCCCCTACCAGGAGCTGCCCACAGGCAACGCCGCGCGCACCGTGCCGGGGGCGTTTGTGTCGCTGGCGCAGAAGCTGATCTGCCACAGCGCGGATGACCGCTTCACCCTCGCCTACCGCCTGTTCCGCCGCCTGCGCGAAGAGCCGCAGCTTTTGTCGGACGCCGGCGATGACGACATGCACCGGGCGCATCTGATGGCCAAGGCCGTCTCCCGCGACGCGCACAAGATGAAAGCCTTCGTGCGGTTCCGCGAGGTGACACCCGATCAGGGTGCGGATGACCGCCCGCATTTCGTCGCCTGGTTCGAGCCGGACCATCACATTGTCGATGCCACGGCCCCCTTCTTCATGCGCCGCTTTGCGGGCCAGAGCTGGTCGATCCTGACGCCCGAGCGCTGCGCCCATTGGGATGGCGAAACCCTGTCCTTCACCCCCGGCGTGCCGCGCAGCCAGGCGCCCGACGGTGACCCGGCGGAAGATCTGTGGCGCACCTATTTTGCCAGCACCTTCAACCCCGCCCGGCTGATGGTGAAGGCGATGACGGCGGAGATGCCGAAGAAATATTGGAAGAACCTGCCCGAGGCGCAGCTGATCGACCCGCTGATCGCCGACGCGCAAAAGCGCCACCAGGCAATGCAGGACACAGCGCCCCGCGCCCCCGCCCGCTCGACCCGTGTCCGCCGCGACCATGAGGCAGGCAGCCGCGCAGCGGACGCGCCGATCCGCTCGCTCGACGACCTTGCAGCGGCGGGCCGCAGCTGCACCCGCTGCCCGCTTCATTGCGGCGCGACCCAGGCCGTGCCCGGCGCGGGGCCGGGGGATGCGCCGCTGATGCTGGTGGGCGAACAGCCCGGCGACCATGAGGACATCGCCGGCAAACCCTTTGTGGGACCGGCGGGCGATGTGCTGAATGACGTGCTGCGCGAGACAGGCATCCTGCGGGACCGCGCTTTCGTCACCAATGCGGTGAAGCACTTCAAGTTCGAGCTGCGCGGCAGGCGGCGGCTGCACCGCTCGCCCGATGCGGGCGAAGTGGCCCATTGCCAATGGTGGCTGGCAAAAGAGCTGGAGCTGGTGCGCCCGCGCGTAGTCGTCGCCCTCGGCGTGACCGCCGCCCGCGCACTGACAGGCCAAACTGTGACCCTCAACGCCATGCGCGGCGCAGTTCACGACATGGCGGACGGCACGCAACTGGTGGTGACCAACCACCCCTCCGCCCTGCTGCGTCAGCGCAATGCCGAGGCCGCGCGGCAATTGCGCGGCAACATGCTGGCCGACCTGACGACGGCGCGGCGATGTCTGGAGGCTGCCGGCTAGGCCCGCGGCTCAGGCGATGTCCGCCGCATATTGCCGGGCGATGATCTCTTCCAGCACAGCGAGATCCACATCATCCAGCTTGTTGATGTAAAGGCAGGCGACGGAACGGCGATGCTTGCCGAGCCGGGCGTAAAGCGTCTCAGCTTCGGGGAAGCTGTCACGCACATAGAAGGTCATGTTGGCCTTGCGCGGCGAGAAGCAGGCTGCGGGTACCCGCCCCGCGCGACCGGCATCCGTGGTGTAGCGCCGCTCACCGAACCCGATGATCGACGGCCCCCACATGACGGGCTCAAGCCCCGTGACGCGCCGATAGATCTCAAGCGCCACCCGCGCATCCGCCTGACGCCGCGCGGGGGCAACACCATCCAGAAAGGCATTCACGGAGGCCCGTGTGGGAACGGTCTTGTTCTCTGCCATGGCGATGACCTCATCGCGCGTCGGGACAGTACCCGGATGCTGCAAGATAGCGTGCGGTGGTGCGGGCTGCCGGACTTGAACCGGCATGGACGTTACCGTCCGAGGGATTTTAAGTCCCCAAACCCCTAAGAAATTCAAGCACTTAGCTGGAAGAAAATGCAGCCAGTCGCATTTCCGGCAACAGTTGCGGCAACAAAAAAAGTAAGGAGACTAGGTCCCTTGCTCATTCTCTAAGTTGGTCACAGAAGGGCCGTCAGATGCCTTTTTTTCCTGTTTGTTTTTCCGTTTTTGTGCCCGTTTATTCGCCACAATCTCATGAAGCTTGGCGGTTTGCTCCGAACGCTTCTTGCGGTTGACGTACCAACGGTCGATTAGAATTTCGATGAGAGCTACGAGAAGGCGGGCTTCCTCTGGCTCGACATCCACGACCATATCAACGTGCTTGTCCATATGCGCGCCGATGTCTCCGATCGCCCGTATTGCCTCAATTTCTTTCAGAAGTTCAGGGTCAATTTGATCGGAAAGCGAACTGATCTCCGCACCTAATTTGCCTCTTTTGCCTTCCGGCAAATTCCAAAAATCACGAATGATGCCTTGCAGACAGCGACGAGAAAGCGCCGCAGACGCGTTCGGACTGAGTTCAACTATTCTTGCCGCTTGCTGATAGGCATCCCTTATGGCCTCCGGCACGTACTCCGGGATCGGCTTTGCATTCGATTCCGGTAGAAGCTTCCAAATACCAATTTCTTCTTGTTTGACACGTTGCCCCCCGCTCCCCTTGGCGTACCAAGCGGCCACCGAAAGCGTGAGCTCTCCACAATTAGGATTAGGACAGCCAATGGCCTGTGCCCTCAGGGCGATAGAGGGCTTTTTTTTCTGGACAGAAGCCATGACGACAGTTTGGTTTTTGATGCTTGCAGCGGTTATCGTAGTCGGTTGCCCGCAGTAGGGGCAGGTCCAAGAAAAAGGTGGTTCCATATGCAATTAATCCTATGGTGCGGGCGGCGGGGATCGAACCCGCACGTCCTATCGGACCCAAGATTTTAAGTCTTGTGCGTATACCAGTTTCGCCACGCCCGCACGAGGATAGGAAAGGTTGCATTGCAGCAACTGCCGCAACAATCACCTCACCGAAAGAGCTTCACTAATCCACCCCTGCAATTAGCAGGGGACTTTGTTGCAGAAACAGATTTTTTTGGCTGAAATCCTCACCCAATCAATCCAAGGGTGACTTGATACCCCCATAGGTTCAGGGACTTGTGAGCAAGGAACAGTTCTAACTTTCTCCACAAGTCGTTGTTTCTTCAGGATGGGGACTAAAAGTCGTTTTAAGTCCCTTGTGTCTACCAATTCCACCAAGCCCGCATGCGCCCGGAATCACCCCGTGGCCGACAACCGCGCGACCATAGCGGCTGCGGGCAGGCGTGCAACATCAGGCGTCGGCGAGTGGCGCGGCGCGCGGGGCCGGGAGGCAGACACGCCGCCCCGGGCTGTGGGCAATTGCGATTCAGGGTCTTGTGGATATCCCGTCAGGCCACTGACAAGACTCGATAATCCGCATCGCTCCACATGCCCACAGACTCACGCCCGCGAGGATAAGTGCGGGCCTAGAGCACCATCTGCGTCTGGCTGGTGACGGCGACGAGCTTGCCGTCCGCGCGGGTAATCCGCGTCTGCCACATCTGGGTGCGGCGGCCGCGATGGACCGGCGTGGCGGTGGCCCGCACCACCTGCCCCGCGGGACAGGCGGCGAGGAAATTGGTCTTGCTCTCGATGGTGGTGGTGCCGCCGGCACCCTCGGGCAGATTGAGGAAGGTGGCGACCGCGCCCACCGTGTCGGCCAGCGCCATTGCGGTGCCGCCATGCAGGATATGCCCCGCGGTGCAGAGCGCTTCGGTGACCTCCAGCTCGGCCACCACCTCATCCGCCGTGGCGGCGACGAAGCGGATGCCCAGATGGCGGGCAAGCGGCAGCGGGTTGGCGTTGAGCTGGGTGACGGTGTCCGGGGTATCGGTCATCGGGGCCTCCTGATGCGGGTGGAGGCACAGCTATCGCCGGCGCGGCGGGTGATGGCGATTACGCGGGGCGTAAGGGCCGGCAAGACCCGAAGCTTCCGATAGGCCCTCCGGTCAAGCCGGAGGGCGAGCGGTGCGTGGGCGCAGATATGAGCCAATTCGCTTTCCGAGCTGGATTCGGAGAATGTGGCGGCACCAAGTCACCTCTCCCCTTGCGGGAGAGGTCGGTGTGCGAGCACCGGGTGAAAGGGGTGGGCCTTCCTACCGGCATCAGGTCAGAAATCAAACGCTACTGCTGCCGCCCCCTCACCCTCCCACGGGCTTGCGCCCGCGGGCCCCTCCCTCTCCCGCAAGGGGAGAGGGAAGTTTTGGAGAGGTATGGCACACGAGATCCGCTGTCCCTCCGGCTTGACCGGAGGGGCCATGGGAGGTGGCGGGGGCCTTCCCTGCGCCAACGAAAAACGGCGGCCCGTGTGGGACCGCCGTTTGACGTGCGAAGGGTGAGTTCGCGAAGAAGCTTGGATACGCGTTTGGGGCGCGTCTTAGTTGACGAGGCCCTGCCAGACGGCCTTGCAGTTACCGCCAAGGGTGCCCTGCACGGCGGCCATGGCTTCTTCCATGTTGGCACCGTCCTGGGTGGTCTGGCTGTCGGCGCCACCGGTGCACCAGACGTAGAACTGGTGGGTGCCGGACTTGCTCATGGCTTCAAAGCTGGAGTCCAGAGCGAACGCCTGACCGGTCATGATCAGCGCGCCAGCGGCAAGACCGAATGCGCCTGCGAGAATCTTTTTCATGCTGAGTGTCTCCCTCGTGACGTTTCCTAGGCCCCGGTTATTCTCCGGGGTGCAATTCCCTGACTGACAGGCTTGCACGCCTGTCGTTCATTGATGGGCGGCAGATGCCCTCGCCGGTAAACCGGCACCCGGGTCCTGACGGACCATGCGGGTGCCACTCCCCTCACCGGCGTGATGCGCACCGCACCACCCTTTATGGGGTGGAACGATAACCGCTCCTGACCGTCATACTACTGGATTCCGCGGCTGATAGCCTGAAATCTTCGTAATGTTGGGATGTCTGTTGCCAAACTGTCACGCAATCAGCGTTAACGCAGCGCGGCCAGACACTTAGCGCTCACGTGCCATCGCCGATGACAGGCTCGACACCCAGCGAGCGGACCATCTCGACAGCTTCCTGCTTCACCGCTTCGAGAAGCGCCGGGTCCGTCGAGCGGAAGACGAGATTCGCGCCGAAGGTGCCGTCCTTGTAGTAGGGATAGCTGCCCATGGAGACGGCGGGATACTTCTCCTGCAGCGCCCCGAGGGGGCCTGCCACCATGCCTTCGGCGATCTGCCCGGCGACCGAGCAGGCCAGCATGCGCGCCCCGCCCGTGAGCCGGTCCTCGATGCCGGTGATCATCGCCTGCATCACCGAGGGGATGCCCGCCATCACGAAGACATTGCCGATCTGAAAGCCCGGCGCCTTGGAGACCGGGTTGTCGATCAGCGTCGCGGTATCCGGGATGCGCGCCATCCGCTGGCGGGCCTCGTTGAACTCGATCCCCTGCGCCTCGTAATGGGCGGTGAGCCGCGCCATGGCTTCGGGATGATGGCCGATGGGCACACCGAAGGCCTTGGCAATGGAATCGGCGGTGATGTCGTCATGGGTGGGGCCGATACCGCCGGAGGTGAAGACATAGTCGAACTTGGCGCGCAGCGTGTTCACCGCGTCGACGATCTCGTCCTCGATGTCCGGCACCACGCGGGCTTCCATCACCCGGATGCCCCGCTCACCCAGCCAGGTGGCGATGAAATTGAGGTTCTTGTCCTGCGTCCGCCCGGACAGGATCTCGTCGCCGATCATGATGACCGCCGCAGTGACTTTTTTGTCTGTGTCGCTCATGGGCCGAGGATATAGCACGCACGCGCTGCGGGGACAGCGATTGAGAACTGGCTGCGCGTTGCTTTTGCCCCGCTTCCCTCCGGCTTGACCGGAGGGTCCACTCGCTTGCGCTGCGGGGTGAGGCGTCGGCGAGTAGGCCCCGGATCAAGTCCGGGACAGCGGGGAGAAGGAGCGGCGAGCGCCCGCGGAAAGTCACCTCTCCCCTTGCGGGAGAGGTCGGTGCGTGAGCACCGGGTGAGGGGGTGGGCCTGTCACCTACCGCGTCGTCAGAAATCGAACACCACTGCTGCCGCCCCCTCACCCTCCCACGGGCTTGCGCCCGCGGGCCCCTCCCTCTGCCGCAAGGGGAGAGGGGCATGGTTCCGGCCTTGACCGCTGCCTGTCGCGGCGGGCATATGCCGACCCATGAAACTCCCTCCTCTCGTGCCGGGCACGCTCATCAAGCGGTACAAGCGGTTTCTGGCTGATGTCGAGCTCGACAGCGGCGAGACGCTGACGGCCCATTGCGCCAATCCGGGTGCGATGATGGGGCTGCATGCGCCGGGCAACCGGGTGTGGCTGTCGAAATCGGACAACCCCAAGCGCAAGCTCGCCTATTCGTGGGAGCTGGTGGAAGTGGACGGCACGCTGGTGGGGATCAATACCGGCATGCCCAACAAGCTGGCGGAGGAAGCGATCCTCGCCGGGCGCATTCCGGAACTGGCGGGCTATGAAACCCTCCGCCGCGAGGTGAAATACGGCAAGTCGAGCCGCATCGACATCCTGCTGGAGGATGACGGCAAGCCGCTGACCTATGTGGAGGTGAAGAACGTCCACCTGATGCGGGAAGCGGGACTGGCGGAATTCCCCGACAGCGTGACCGCCCGCGGCGCCAAGCACCTGGAAGAGCTGGGCGACATGGCCGAGGCCGGCCACCGGGCGGTGATGCTCTATGTGGTGCAATATCCCGGCACCACGCGCTTCCGCCTGGCCGCCGATATCGACCCCAAGTACGCCGAAGCCCTCAAAAAAGCGCGCGCTCGCGGTGTGGAAGCCCTATGTTATGGTTGTGACATCACAACAGACGCGATCGAGCTGACCCACCGGCTCTCGCCTGAACTGGACTGAACCCCGCAATCTGGGACCTGAGAATGCGGGACCCGACGAAGAGGCAACAAAGCCAATGAACTATGTGGACGCCTTCGACGCGCCGCTGATCAATACCGGGGCCATCAAGCTGCATGGGCCGGAGGATTTTGCCGGTATGCGCAAGGCCGGGCAGCTGTCGGCGGCGGCCCTCGACATGCTGGTGCCGCATGTGAAGCCGGGCGTGACCACCGGCGAGCTGGACAAGCTGGTGCTGGACTTCGCGCTAGATCACGGCGTGGTGCCCGCCACCTACGGCTATCGCGGCTACCGGCATTCCTCCTGCACCTCAATCAACCACGTGGTGTGCCACGGCATCCCCGGCGACAAGGCGCTGAAGAACGGCGACATCGTCAATATCGACGTGACGCTGCTGGTGGATGGCTGGCACGGCGACACCAGCCGCATGTTCCCGGTGGGCGACATCAACCGCAAGGCGGAGCGCCTCATCGAGGTGACGTACAAATCCATGATGCTGGGCATCGAGGCGGTGAAGCCGGGCGCGACGCTGGGCGACATCGGCGCCGCCATCCAGACCTATGCCGAAAGCCAGCGCTGCGGCGTGGTGCGCGACTTCTGCGGCCACGGGCTGGGCAAGGTGTTCCACGACGCGCCCAACATCCTGCATTACGGCAAGCGCGGCGAAGGCCAGACGCTGAAGGAAGGCATGTTCTTCACCATCGAGCCGATGATCAATCTCGGCCGCCCGCATGTGAAGCTGCTGTCCGACGGCTGGACGGCGGTGACCCGCGACCGCTCCCTGTCGGCGCAGTTCGAGCACTCGGTCGGCGTGACTGCGGATGGCGTTGAGATCTTCACCGGCTCCCCGGGCGGCTTCGACTGCCCGCCCTATCTCTAGCAACAGGCTCCAGGCGCGCTGATGTCAGGTTTCGAGGACACAGGCGGTAAGCCGCTCCCGCGCCTGCAACCTGACACAAGGGATGCTGGCGCAAAACAGGGTGCGGACCCCGCCCCCGCGCCCGGAACCGGTGCACCGGAAAAGCCCGCGCCCCGCAGCGCGGAGAAATCCGCCCCCCGCAGCAAGGCAGCCGCTCCCTCCCATGCGGGCCACCGCCAGCGCCTGCGCGCCCGCTTCATCGAGGGCGGGCCGGACGCCCTGCCCGATTATGAATTGCTGGAGATGGTGCTGTTCCGTGCCATTCCCCGCCGGGACACCAAGCCGCTGGCCAAGGCGCTGATCGCGCATTTCGGCAGCTTCAATGAAGTCATCACCGCGCCGGTTGATCGGCTGACGGAGGTGACGGGCGTGTCCGAAGGCGTGGCGACGGAGCTGAAACTGATCCAGGCGGCAGCCCTGCGGCTGGCGAAATCAGCGGTGATGGACCGGCCGGCGATCTCAAGCTGGTCGGCGCTGGTGGATTACTGCTCGGCGGCCATGGCCTACGAGACCACCGAACAATTCCGCGTGCTGTTTCTCGACCGCAAGAATGTTCTGATCGCGGATGAAATCCAGAGCCGCGGCACCATCGACCACACGCCGGTCTATCCCCGCGAGGTCATAAAACGGGCGCTGGAACTGGGCGCCAGCGCCATCATTCTCGTCCACAACCACCCCTCCGGCGACCCCTCCCCCAGCCGGGCGGATGTGGAAATGACCAAGAAGATAGAAGACGCCGCCAAGCCCCTCGGCGTCGCCGTGCATGATCACCTTGTGATCGGCAAGGGTCAGCACGCGAGCCTGCGGCAGTTGGGGTTGCTGTAGGCGGGTGGTTGATTAGGGAGAGAACCCCACCTCATACGCTTTCCCTCCGGCTTGACCGGAGGGTCTATCCGAGCTGCCCATGGGCCCTCCGGTCAAGCCGGAGGGAAAGCGGTGTGTTGGTACCTGCTCCCGACCCTCTTTCTCCCAATCCTCTGTGTCACCCCGCGACGTGATCGCGGGGTCCAGGGCCATACGGCACGGGCTGAGCGGTTTGCTCTGGATTCCGCGATCACGTCGCGGAATGACAAATGCAAAAGTGGGGACAAGATCACCCCCCTTCTCCCGCATCCCTCCGGCTTGACCGGAGGGTCTACTCTCAGCGGTGCTTGCCGCAGCGGGCGGTGCTACGGACGGCGGAGCCCCCCGGCGCTGTGCTCATTTTCCAAGGCGAGTGGGCCCTCCGGTCAAGCCGGAGGGGTACGGGGGTGTTGGGGGGGGGCAAGTGCCGCCCGCTCCTACCCCTCGAACGCATCCCAGGGCGGGACGGGGCTGAAGGTGGTGACGAGGTGGTCGATCATCAGGCGGACCTTGGCGGACAGCGCCTTGCCGGGGGGATAGACTGCGTGAAGGGCAATGGGGGGCACGCACCAGTCGGGCAGCACGCGCTCCAGCGCGCCGGATTTGAGATCATCGCCGATGATGAAGGTGGGCAGGCTGGCAAAGCCCGTCCCGGCCAGCATGGCCTCACGCAGCATGTCGCCATTATTGACCTTGAGCGGCCCGGCCGCGCGCACCCGTGTAACCACCTCCTGCGGGGCCGCCTCGCGGGCCAGCGCCACCTGATCGCCGCCGATCGAGTAGCGCAGGAAATGATCCGTAGACAAATCATCCGGCGTTGCGGGCCGGCCATGCCGGTCAAGGAAGGCGGGTGACGCCGCCAGCACCAGCCGGACAGGCGCGATGCGCCGCGCCTTCAGGCTTGAATCCGCAAGCTCGCCGATGCGCAAGGCGAGATCGAAGCCCTCATCCACGATGTCCACGAAGCGGTCGTTCAGCACCATGTCCACTTCGAGCTGCGGATGCTGCGCCATGAAGTCGGCCACCACCGGCCCCAGATGCCGGATGGCAAAGGAGAACGGGACGGACAGCTTGAGAACCCCGCGCGCCTCCTCCTGCTGACTGGAGGCAGCGGCATCGGCGCTGTCGAGATCCGCCAGCACCGCCCGCGCCCGCTCGCAATAGGCCTGTCCGATATCGGTGAGGCTGACACGGCGGGTGGTGCGGTTCAGCAGACGGGCACCGAGCCGGTCCTCGAGCGCTGCCACATGCTTGGAGACGGCGGAGTTGGACATCTCCAGCGCCTCGGCGGCCTTGGAAAAACTCCCCCGCTCCGCCACCGCCACGAAGACCTCGAGCATCGCCAGACGGTCCATGGGCTTGCCCTCCGTTCATCCCTGCAAGAGAAACAATCTTGTTCCATTCTAGCCGATTATTCGCAGAACTGGAATGCATAGCTTTGCCCCATCGCCGGGGCGCACGGCCTCGGCAGCAAATGGAGACGGACCCATGCTGACCAGATTCCTTGACCAGACGACCCTCGACACAGCCACCGCGCCGCTGGCGGCGACCCTGCTGCGGCTCACCCTCGGCACGGCCTTCCTCGCCCACGGGCTGCTGAAAGTGCTGGTGTTTACCCCCGCCGGCACGGTGGCCTTCTTCGAGAGCCAGGGCTTTCCCGGCATCACCGCCTATGCGGTGATCCTGGCTGAGCTTGCCGGTGGCGCGGCGCTGATCCTCGGCCTGCATACCCGCGCCGTGGCCCTGGCCCTGATCCCGGTGCTGGCAGGCGCTGCCCTCGTCCACCTGCCCAATGGCTGGGTGTTCTCCAACCCGGGCGGCGGCTGGGAATTCCCGGTCTTCTGGATCGCCGCCAATGCCGTGCAGGCGCTGCTGGGGGACGGGGCCTATGCCCTGCGCTCCCCGCTCGCCGGCCGGACTGCGTCCGCAGCGGCCCGCTAGGGTCGTCTCCATTCCCGCACCGGGCCGGACGCGTCCCGCCCCCCGCATCCCTCGCCTGCGCCAACGGCGGTTGAGGGGTGCGGGGGCTTGGCGTATCAACGGGGCCAAATCCACAAGACTCACCATCCGTCCCGCCCGGACCGCCCCAAGGAGCCGCCGCACATGATCCCCCGCTACAGCCGCCAGGAAATGGCCGATATCTGGTCGCCCGAGAGCAAGTTCCGCATCTGGTTCGAGATCGAGGCCCATGCCTGCACGGCGCTGGCCGAGCTGGGCGTGATCCCCGAGGAAGCGGCGAAGAACATCTGGGAGAAGGGCTCAAAGGCCGAGTTCGACGTGGCGCGCATCGACGAGATCGAGCGCGAGGTGAAGCACGACGTGATCGCTTTCCTGACCCATCTGGCGGAATTCATCGGCGACGACAGCCGCTTCGTCCACCAGGGCATGACCTCGTCGGACGTGCTGGATACCTGCCTCTCCGTCCAGCTTACCCGCGCCGCTGACCTGCTGCTGGAAGACATGGACAAGGTGCTGGCTGCCCTCAAGAAGCGCGCCTACGAGCACAAGGACACAATCACCATCGGCCGCTCGCACGGCATCCACGCCGAGCCCACCACCTTCGGGGTGAAGCTGGCGCAGGCCTATGCGGAATTCGAGCGCGGCAAGATGCGGCTGGAACAGGCCCGCGCCGACATCGCCACCTGCGCCATTTCCGGTGCCGTCGGCACCTTCGCCAATATCGACCCGCGGGTGGAAGAACATGTGGCCATGGAAATGGGCCTTGTGCCCGAACCCGTCTCCACCCAGGTGATCCCGCGTGACCGGCACGCGCAGTTCTTCGCCGTGCTGGGCGTGATCGCCTCGTCGGTCGAGCGGGTTGCCACCGAGATCCGCCATCTTCAGCGCACGGAAGTTCTGGAGGCCGAGGAATTCTTCTCCGCCGGCCAGAAGGGCTCCTCCGCCATGCCGCACAAGCGCAACCCGGTGCTGACGGAAAACCTGACGGGCCTCGCCCGCATCGTGCGCGGCATGGTGACCCCGGCGCTGGAGAATGTCGCCCTGTGGCACGAGCGCGATATCTCGCACTCATCAGTCGAGCGCATGATCGGCCCGGACGCCACGGTGACGCTGGACTTCGCGCTGGTGCGCCTGGCCGGGGTGATCGAGAACCTGGTGGTCTACCCGGAAAACATGCTGGCCAACATGAACAAGCTCGGCGGCCTCATGCACTCCCAGCGCGTGCTGCTGGCCCTCACCCAGAAGGGCGTCAGCCGCGAGGACAGCTACCGGCTGGTCCAGCGCAACGCCATGCCGGTGTGGCGCGGCGAAGGCAATTTCCTCGATCTCCTGAAGAAGGACGAGGAGGTGGTGTTGTCGGACGCGGAACTCGAGGATTTGTTCGACCTCGGCTACCACACCAAACATGTCGACACGATCTTCAAGCGGGTGTTCGGGGCTTAGGGGGAGCGCCTGTTCTGAGTATCGGCAAATGGGCGGAATGAGCCTAAACTGGCGTTGGTATTTACTGAAACGCTTGGTTTGGGTTCAACATGCTTTTTGCACGAAGAATTCTATGGATTTTAGGCTTCGCTGCGTTCGTCATTGCTGCATTAAACATTGAGAAGTTCGCTGAATTTCTTGGCATCGACCAGTTATTGATATTTGCGATGCAGCAATCGCCCGAGTGGGTTCAAGCTATTTGGGAAATGATCAAGAGCGGCACAGCGATAACAGTCTATTTGTGCATAGCTAGCTATATTGCAGGACTTAAAACTCAAGCAGCAAGGAATTACATAACGCGTATTGGAAACAAGCCAATAAGCACACAAGCAATGGCAGACGAATGCGAACAATTAGCACTGGACGCTGAAGCAGCCGCACCATTAGCAGATAGAAACAATATCTACCTAACGAGACTAAGTTCGTCATTGCTGAGTTTGAAGTTTGATTTCTTGCGTGGGTTTGGGCACGCACCACGCCTTGAAATTGACTCCTCTGAGAACGCTCTAGAAACCGCAAGAATATTGAAAAGTCTCGCACTTCCTCTCAGGGACAATGACTTAGAGGAGGTCAGAGCCATGATAATAGAGTCGACAGAAGTCGAGACATCTCAGCAACAGCCTTCCTAACGCGAGAATTTGATCCGCACGATAGTTTTCCCCGGCCCCTGCCTCCTGCCGCATACTCGTTGCCATGACCTCCCGCCACACGGGCAGCCGGGCCGACCGGACCTGGGCGGGAGGGCGGATGCCCGGAAGGTTGGGCGAGAGGCGGCCCCTTGGGAACGTGGGGTACGCGCGCCGGGTCGCGATGCGCAAGTAACGGGTGCGCATTAGATGGGTGGTGGTGTCCCGAACCCGGTCACGCCCTGAAAAAGCTGGCCCCACCGCGTCCAGGCCCGTTCCAAAGTGTGGAGGGTGGAAGCAGGGTTCGCGGGGTTGGACACGCAGGGTAATGCCTGCCCCGCCCCGGTCCGGCCACCGCTGGCAGCCATCCGCGCGGGACGCGCCTGAGGCTTGCGACCCAAATCTGTTTATTGCTCCTACCGGCGCCGCGTGAGCGCCGGGCGCGTCCTGCTCTCCCGTCTCACCGCAGCGGCAATGCCGTGCGCGGAGGGTTTGGCGTGGGCACCCTCTCCGATCCTCCTTTTCCGTCCGCCACACAAGTGTCGCGTGGGGGCCTATACTGGGGGCGACCAGCAAACAGCCTGTTTCGGAGTGAAGCCCATGACCATGTCCCCCCGCATTGCTTTTGATGGCGCGCTGCGCCGGCGTGTCTATCTGTTCCGCCACGGGGACGTGGCCTATGTGACCAATGACGGGTCGATCGTGGCGGACCCGCGCCAGGTCCACCTGACCCGGCAGGGGCAGGAAGAGGCGGACGCCATGGGACGGATGATGGCGGATGTGCCGGTGGACAAGGCCGTGTGCTCCGGACTGCCGCGCACCCGTCAGACGCTGGCACGCATTCTGGGCGACCGCGACCTGCCGGTGGAAGAAGTGCCCGATCTCGAAGAGCTGCGCTCGGACCGCGCCCAAGCCGCCTATGAGCAGGGCGGCGCGCCGGACCCCGTGCCCCTGCCCGACGACCTGAGCGAGGTGGCCTACGCGTTTCTCAATGCCCATGAGCCGGGCATGCGTTACCGCAACGGCGAAGTGTTCGCTGATTTCGAGGGCCGCGTGGTGCCGGCTTTCGAAGGGCTGCTGAAGCATCCTGACTGGCACAACATGACCCTGGTCGCCCATGGCGGCGTCAACCGGGTGCTGCTGGGCTGGGCGCTGGGCACGGGCCTCAAGACCTTCGGCCAGTTCGAGCAGGACACTTGCTGCCTCAATGTGCTGGACATCGATCAGGACCCGGACAGTCTCGCCGTCCGCCGGGTGCTGGTGCGCGCAGTGAACGCCACCACCTACGACCCGCCCAAGCGCGACCGGCACCTGACCACGCTGGAAGACCTGGCGCACAGGCTGCAGGAAGCGCGGCAGGGGTAAGCGGCGCGGGCTCAGGCGGACTGAGGGAGACCCTCCGGTCGAGCCGGAGGGAAGGCGGTTTGTTTGGGGTGGGGTGTTAGCCCTCCCCATGTCACCCCGCGACTTGATCGCGGGGTCCAGGGCCACGCGGCACCGCATGAGTTGGTCGCCCTGGATTCCGCGATCAAGTCGCGGAATGACACATGGGTGTGGGAAAAAGGTGTGTCCCGCTGCGCCCCCTCTCCCGCATCCCTCCGACTTGACCGGAGGGTCTACTCTCAAATCAGCCTGCCGCAGCGCGCGTGGCTGCGGCACGGCAGGGGCCGCGAATGCCGTGCCCAACAGCAGATGCGAGTGGGCCCTCCGGTCAAGCCGGAGGGATACGTATTAGTGGGGGGTCGGACTCCATCTTGATTGTTCACTATGTAAACAATACACTTAAGGAACAATAAGGGAGGAGACATCATGGCTGACACGGAACAGGCGGCGGACATCGCCGCGCTGGTGGCGGCGCTGCCGACGGGCGACACCATCGCCAACCCCTACCCGCTCTATGACAAGCTGCGGGCCTATGCGCCGGTCAAGGGCTACCGGGATTATCCGCCGGGCACGGTGCCGGGGGCGGACGAGCCGGTGAATGCGTGGGTGCTGCTGGACTACGACCATGTGTCGAAGGTCGCACGCGACCACCGCACTTTCTCGTCGCGCGACCCGCTGCAGGAAAGCTCCTCGGCACCGACGCTGATGCTGGTGAACCACGACAACCCGGAGCATGACCGCCTGCGCGCGGTGGTGAACCTCGCCTTCTCGCGCAAGCGCATCGAGGATCTGTCGCCGCATGTGAACCGCATGGTGCATGACCTGCTGGAGGAGGTGACCCGGGCCGGCACCACGAGTATTGAAGTCATGGGCGAGATATGCGCGGTGCTGCCGGCCCGCGTGATGGTGCATCTGCTCGGCCTGCCGCCGGAGATCGCCGACCGCTTCCGCCACTGGGCAACCGCCTTCATGCTGTCCGCCGACCTGACGCCGGAGGAACGCGAGCGCTCCAACGTGGACCTGTTCACCTATTTCGCCAGGACCGTGACGCAGATGGAAGCGGATCTCGCGGCAGGCGCCGACGTGCCCGACAGCCTGATGCGCGCCCTGCTGACGGCGGAAGCCGACGGCCGCAAGCTGACAACCGACGAAGTGATCCGCTTTTGCCTGACGCTGGTGGTGGCGGGCGCCGAGACCACCACCTTCCTGCTCGGCAATCTGCTGCATGAGCTGGCGACCATGCCGGACATGCAGGCGCGGCTGCGGGCGGAGCCTGCAAAGATCGACGCCTTCATCGATGAGAGCCTGCGCCATTCAGGCCCGCCCCAGCGCCTGTTCCGCATCGCCGAGGCGGACACGCAGATCGGCGACGCGCTGATCCGCAAGGGCGACTGGGTGGCGCTGTTCTTCGCCGCGGCCAATCACGACCCGGCCATGTTCGCCGATCCGCAGGCCTTTGACATCGACCGGCCCAATCTCAACAAGCAGCTGACCTTCGGCGTGGGCATTCACCATTGCCTGGGCTCAGCGCTTGCGCGGGCCGAAGCACGCGAATTGCTGCGGGCGGTGCTTGAACGCTTCGGCGATATCCAGCTTGCGGGCACGGCCCCCGAGCCGCAGCGCGCCAGCCTGCTCAACCACGGGCTGGCAAATCTCACCCTCGCGCTCACCCCACGCCTGGCAGGAGCCGCCGAATGACCGAGCAGGACCGCAACATCGCAGCGACGCAGAACCTGTTCGCAGCCTTCGGCGCCGGAGATATCCCCGGCATTCTCGGCCTGTGCAATGATGACATCCACATCGAGTTCTACGGCCCCGCCGATATCATTCCGTATGCCGACATGTATGACGGGATGAACGCGGCGCGCCGCTTCTTCGAGACGGTGCTGTCGTCAGTGGACATCCATATCTTCGAGCCGCAGGAGTTTTTGGCAGACAGGGACAAGGTGGTGGTGACCGGGGTGCTTCACCTGACGGCAAAGGCCACCGGCCGCGACATCAAGTCGGACTTCGTGCACGTGATCACCATGAAGGACGGCAAATGGTCAAAGTTCCGCGACTTCATGAACACCCACGAGGCGGTGAAGGCGTTTTCGTGACAGGCGACGGACGCTGAGCTTCTTCCCCTCTCCCCTTGCGGGAGTGGGAGGGGCCTGCGGGCGCAAGCCCGTAGGAGGGTGGGGGGGCGGCAGCGGTGGTAATGGATCTCTGACGGTGGTGCGGGGGGATGGGCTCACCCCCTCACCCGGTGCTCACGCACCGACCTCTCCCGCAAGGGGAGAGGTGACATTAGGACTGCCCCCTTCTCCGTATCCCTCCGGCTTGACCGGAGGGTCTGCTCTCGGAGCCGCCTACCGCAGCATGCGCGGACACGGCACAGCAAGCACCGCCACCCCTGTGCCCGACAGCGAATGCGAGTGGGCCCTCCGGTCAAGCCGGAGGGAGGCGGTTCGAAGAATGGGCCTACACGTCGCGTTCCATGTCGGCGACTGAGTCGGTGATGGCCCGGAAGAACTTGATCCCCTCACGGATGGTTGTCTCGTCCATCGGTTCCATGATCTCGCGGATGACGGCGACGCCGCGCTGCATCATGGCGGCGATGTGCGCTTCGCCCTTGGGCGTGAGGCGGACGATCTTTTCGCGGGCGGAGCGCGGGTCTTCTTCCTGGGTGACCAGGGCCAGCGGCTCGGCGGCCATCGACCGGATGGCCTTGGTAATGGCGGCCCCGGAAATCTCGAACCAGGCACGCAGGCTCTGCTCGATGTCCTTGCGGCGCATCGTGGTGCCGCCCTCGCCTGCCGAATGGATGTGCCACAGCACGGCCACCTGATGGCGGCTGAGTTCGTCCGGCGCGCCCTTGTTGCGCAGCGCGTCCTCCACCTTGATCCCGGCCTTGTAGTGGATCGGGTAGAAATAGCCGAGCAGCGACTGCGCGGCGGCGGGCCGCGTGAAGGCGCTGGCGGCAGGCGGCGTCTTGGGCGTCGGCATAACGGGAACGGCTCCGGCGGGTGAATCAGTCCCCGCCAGTCTAGCCTGTTTTCAGCCGCGCGCGGCCTCACTCGGGCAGCGCGAAGGCCACGATCCGGTCATTCAGCGTTGCAGTGGACCGCGAATGACCGCCCGCCGAGATCACCACATATTGGCGGCCCTGCCACTTATAAGTCATCGGCGTGGCCTGTCCGCCGCCGGGCAGACGGCCCTTCCACAATTCAGCGCCGCTGGCCGCATCAAAGGCACGCAGATAGTCATCCATCGCAGCCCCGATAAAGACGAGGCCGGAAGCGGTAACCAGCGGGCCGCCGAAATTGGGCGTGCCCAGTTTCCACGGGATCGGCACAGGCGCGAGGTCGCGCACCGTGCCCAGGGTGGCCTCCCAGGCAATCTCGCCGGTGGAAAGGTCGATTGCGTGCAGCACACCGAAGGGCGGCTTGTTGCAGGGCAGGCTGAGCGGCGACAGCATCAGGTCGCGCTTCATGCCATAGGCGGTGCCGGCCTGCGGCGAGATTTCCTTGCCGGGCTCAGCCGCCTTGGCAGCCGCAAACCCCTCACGCGGGATAAGCTTCACCAGATGCACCGCCCGCGACGTGTTCACATACATGAGCTGGCTTGCGGGATTGAACGCCATGCCGCCCCAGTTCGCCCCGCCGCCGGAGAACGGGAACATCAGTGTGCCCTGCTCGCTGGGCGGAGTGAACAGACCGTCATTGCGGTATTTGGCGAACAGGTCCGCGCAGGCACCGCGATCAAGGAAGGTGAGGCCCCAGGCGTCATCCGGGGTGATGCTGTGCGGCACCAGCGCCGGCGGTTTCTGCGGCATGGGCTGAGTGGGCGACAGCCATTCCCCCGGCGCCCCGTCCTGCGGCACCGGCACCTCATCGACCGGGAAGACCGGCGCGCCCGTGTCCCGGTCGAGCACGAAGACAAAGCCCGTCTTGGCGACCTGCACCACCACGTCGCGCGAACCACCCGCATACTGAAGGGTGACAAGGCTGGGCTGCGCGGGCAGGTCATAGTCCCAGACATCGTGATGCACGGTCTGGAAATGCCAGCGCACCGCGCCCGTGGCACCGTCGAGCGCGACGACGGAATTGGCGTAGCGGTTATCGCCCGGACGCGCGCCGCCATAAAAATCCGGCGACGGCGAGGAGGTGGGCAGGAAGACAAGCCCGCGCGCCTCGTCAACGCTCATCGGCGCCCAGACATTGGCGTGGCCCGTGCGCGCCGCATCCTCAGCACGCCAGCTGCCCGGCTGCTCGGCGGCCCCCCGTGCCACGGGGTCAAACTCCCAGCGTGGCGCACCGCTGCGCGCGTCAAACGCCCTGACGCTGCCCTTGGGCGCGTCAGCCCGCGCTCCGTCGCTGATCGCGGAGCCGACCACCACCGTGTCGCCGATCACCACCGGCGGCGAAGTGATCTGGAATTCACCGCGCCACAGAAGCGCCATGCCGGGATCGATGGTGACAGTGCCCGCATTGCCGAAGCCGGCGCACGGCGTGCCCGTGGCAGCATCCACCGCGATCAGCCGGGAATCCGCCGTGCCCATGAAGATGCGCGCCACGCAGGCCGTGCCGTCTTCCGCCGACGGGTCCGCCCAATAGGTGACGCCGCGGCAGACGAACTGGTTGGCGGGGTTGTAGTCGGTCTCGATCTCAGCGTCATGGCGCCAGCGGATATCCCCGGTGCCCGGATCCAGCGATATGATTTCGTTGAATGGCGTGCAGTAGGTGAGCGCCCCGCCCGCGAGGATCGGCGTGCCCTCGGACGCACTGCGGGCCACCGCCTCCGGCCGGCGCTCCATATCGCCGCTGTCGAACACCCAGGCAGGTTCAAGGTCGGTGACATTTTGCGGGGTGATCTGTGTCGCGGCGCTGAACCGGCTGCCGCCCGCGTCGCCCCCATAATGGGCCCAGCCCTGACCGGGCTCTTCGGCGGCCGCCTCCCCGGCGGCGAGGGCCACAAGGGCATGACCAAGCAGAATGGCAAACGCAGACAGGCGGATCAGGCGCATGAGATCATCTCCACTAATTGAATGAATGATTCATTTAATTATGATCGCCTGTCAAGTGCTACGCTCACACCGACCACTGCCCTGATTCCGGAGACCGTCTTGGACCTGCCGACCGACGACACCAGTCCTGCCCCCTCCCCCGGCCGCCGCCGCTCCAAAGGCGGCGACACGCCGGAGGAGCGCCTGGCCCGCGTCGCCGCGGCGGCACATTGGTGCATCAGCCGCTTCGGGTTCCGGCGCACCCAGATGGCGGATGTGGCGAAGAAGGCGGGACTGTCAGCGGCAGCGCTCTACTCCTACGCCGCCAACAAGGACGCCCTGCTGACGCTCGCAGCACTCCACGCCATGGGGCATCCCCTGCCCGGCGCTGACGCCCTGCCGGTGGCGCCCTGGTCCATCGCCAAGCTGCGGGACATGGCGGAGGCGGATGTGGCGCGCATCGCGCACTGGCCGGTGATGGCCAGCGTCCTCAAGCGCCGGTCCCGGCCCACGCGGGCAGACCTGCAGGCCATCGCCGAGGAGATGTATGATTTACAGAGCGCCAACCGCCACGGCATCTGGCTGATGGACCGGCTGTCGCTGGAAATCCCCGAGATCGACCGGCTCTGGGCCACCAAGGGTCACGGCGCGACGCTGAAGCAGCTCATCGCCCTCATCAGCAAGGCGCCTGCGCCGGGGATCGCGGTGGACGTCGCCGCCCGCAATGCCATCGAGATCATGGCCTGGCCCTCAATGCACCGGCACCGGGACCTGTGGCTCAAGCCCGACGCGGACGAGGCCACCATACGCAAAACCGCCACCGCGCAATTTGTGGGCGCGGTGGCGGCTGCAATGTCGATCGACTGAGTAAAGGCGGCGGCAGGCGTCAGCCTTCGTTGGCCACCTGCTCACGGGCCTTCACCAGCAGTTCCTGCATGGTGCGGCGGATCTGGTGCTCGGACTTGTCCACGCCCTTGGCGGAGAAATCGCCGGAGACCTTGCGGAACACGTCTTCCTCGCCGGCTTCCTCGAAATCGGCCTTCACCACTTCCTTGGCGTAGGCCTGGGCATCCTCGCCGGACAGGCCCATCTCTTCGGCGGCCCACAGGCCGAGAAGCTTGTTGCGGCGGGCAACTGCCTTGAACTCAAGCTCCTGATCGTGGGCGAACTTGTTCTCAAAGTCCTTGCCGCGCTTGTCTAGTGAACTCATCGGATAAAGCCTCTTTGCCGGACCGCGTAGGAATGGGAGCCATGCTTTGGTGCATCATCCTGAAAAGCACGGCCAAAACGGCGGAATTCCGCCTGAAACCACGGGCTTGAGGCGCAGACCCCCGCCCAAGTTCAGCTAGGCATAGCCCCCAATTTCCGCTAAAGCAACACGTGTGCGCGCGCACTCTTGACGTCAAGTGGTCGCAGCGCGCAAAGAGCCGGTTTCGGCCCAAATCCAGCCTGGATTCTCTCCATATGACCCGTCGCAGAAAAATATACGAAGGCAAGGCCAAGATCCTCTATGAGGGCCCTGAGCCGGGCACCATTGTTCAGCATTTCAAGGACGATGCGACCGCCTTCAACAACAAGAAACACGACCTCATCGAGGGCAAGGGCGTTCTCAACAACCGGATCTCCGAGTTCATCTTCACCCGGCTCAACGAGATCGGCGTGCCGACGCATTTCATCAAGCGCATCAACATGCGCGAGCAGCTGGTGAAAGAGGTCGAGATCATCCCCGTCGAGGTGATGGTCCGCAACGTCGCCGCCGGCTCGCTGTCAAAGCGCCTGGGCATCGAGGAAGGCACGCCCCTTCCTCGCTCGATCATCGAATTCGCCTACAAGTCCGACGAGCTGGACGACCCGATGGTCACCGAAGAGCACATCACCGCCTTCGCCTGGGCAACGCCCCAGGAGATCGACGACATGATGGCGCTGTCCCTGCGCATCAACGATTTCCTCTCCGGCCTGTTCCTCGGCATCGGCATCCGCCTGGTGGACTTCAAGATCGAGTTCGGCCGCCTCTATGAGGGCGACATGATGCGCGTGGTGCTGGCTGACGAAATCAGCCCCGACTCGTGCCGCCTGTGGGACACCGCCACCAACGAGAAGCTCGACAAGGACCGCTTCCGCCGCGACATGGGCGGGCTGATGGACGCCTATCAGGAAGTTGCCCGCCGCCTGGGCATCCTGATGGAGAATGATACCCAGCCGCCGCGCACGGGCCCCGTGCTCGTCAAATAGGCGCCGACGCATTTCTGCCCTGCGCCCGGCACCATGGGCGCACCGGCGGGACCGGCACTATGCTGCCGCCCCGCACCACCTCGATTCGGAACCGCGCCCGCTCCGCCCGCCGGTGGCTGCGCGACCAGCAAGGGAGCCCTGCCAGAAACGGCCGGGAACATGTCCATGAAGGCACGTGTGCACGTCACACTGAAGAACGGCGTCCTCGACCCCCAGGGCAAGGCTATCGAAAAGACCCTCGGCAATCTGGGCTTCAAGGGTGTCGGCGATGTGCGTCAGGGTAAGGTCATCGAGATCGACCTCGACGAGACTGACACCGCCAAGGCCGAAGCCGCCGTCAAGGACATGTGCGAGCAGCTCCTCGCCAACACCGTGATCGAGAACTACACGATCGAACTGACCTCCGCCGAGAGTGCGGCCTGATGAAAGCTGCCGTCATCATCTTCCCCGGCTCCAACTGCGACCGGGACACGCTGGTGGCGCTTGAGCGCATCAGCGGCAAATCGCCCGCGAAAGTCTGGCACACGGAAACCGAACTGCCGGAGGCCGACCTCGTGGTGCTGCCCGGCGGCTTCACCTATGGCGACTATCTGCGCGCCGGCGCCATGGCCGCCCGCTCGCCGGTGATGGCCGCGGTGAAGAAGCGCGCCGAGCAAGGCGCCTATGTGCTGGGCATCTGCAACGGCTTTCAGATGCTGACCGAGACGGGCCTTCTGCCCGGCGCGCTGATGCGCAATGCAGGTCTCAAATTCATCTGCAAGGACGTGCATCTGAGCGTTGAACGCAACGACACGCCCTTTACGAAGAAATACGCGACCGGCAAGCCGATCCGCATTCCTGTGGCGCATCACGACGGCAATTACTTCGCCGATGACGACACGCTGAAGCGCCTTGAAGGCGACGGCCGCGTGGCCTTCCGCTACGTGTCGAAGGATGGCGAGGCCAGCGACGACGCCAATCCCAACGGCTCGCGCGGCAATATCGCCGGCATCTATTCGGATGATTTGCGCGTGCTCGGCATGATGCCCCACCCGGAACGGCTGATGGAGCCGGCCCTTGGCGGCAGCGACGGCCGCCCGATGTTCGAAGGCCTGATGGAGACGCTGTCATGAGCGAAGCTGTTTCTCACGACGCGCGGGAACTGCCCCAGGCCGACCCCGGCGTGACCGAGCCGGAAATCACCGACGCCGTCATCAAGGAGCACGGGTTCACGCCGGAAGAATATGACCGCGTGAAACGTGCGCTGAACCGCACGCCGACCATGACCGAGCTTGGAATCTATTCGGTGATGTGGTCCGAGCACTGCTCCTACAAGTCATCCCGCGTGTGGCTGAAGCAGCTGCCGACCACCGGCGAACAGGTGATCTGCGGGCCGGGCGAAAATGCCGGCATCGTCGATATCGGCAACGGGCTGGCCGCCGTCTTCAAGATGGAAAGCCACAACCACCCCTCCTTCATCGAGCCCTATCAGGGCGCTGCGACCGGCGTGGGCGGCATCATGCGTGACGTGTTCACCATGGGCGCGCGCCCCGTCGCCAACCTCAACGCCCTGCGCTTCGGCGCACCGGAAAACGGCAAGACCCGCCACCTGGTGGAAGGCGTCGTGGCCGGCATCGGCGGCTATGGCAATTGCTTCGGCGTGCCGACCGTCGGGGGCGAGGTGGAGTTCGACCCCGCCTACAACGGCAACATCCTCGTCAACGCCATGTGCGTGGGCCTGGCGGAAGCCGACAACATTTTCTATGCGGCTGCCTCCGGCATCGGCAACCCAGTCGTCTATGTCGGTTCCAAGACCGGCCGCGACGGCATTCACGGCGCCACCATGGCGTCCGCCGAATTCGACGATGACAGCCAGGAAAAGCGCCCCACCGTACAGGTGGGTGATCCGTTCACGGAAAAACTGCTGCTGGAAGCCTGCCTGGAGCTGATGGCCGAGGATGCCATCGTCGCCATCCAGGACATGGGCGCCGCCGGCCTCACCTCGTCGTCGGTTGAAATGGCCGGCAAGGGCAATGTGGGCATCGAGCTGAACCTCGACGAGGTGCCCTGCCGCGAAGAGGCCATGACGGCCTATGAGATGCTGCTGTCGGAAAGCCAGGAGCGCATGCTCATGGTGCTGAAGCCCGGCAAGGAAGACGTGGCCCGCCGCATCTTCGAAAAGTGGCAGCTCGACATCGCCGTCATCGGCACCATCACCGATACCGGCCGCATGGTGGTGCGCCACAAGGGTGTGATGGTGGCGGACCTGCCGCTGGACAGCCTGAACGATGACGCCCCGCTCTATGAGCGGCCCTACGAGTTCACCAAGCCGCCCAAGCCTTTCGACACGTCGAAAGCCAAGGCGCCGGACAATTGCGCCGAGACCCTGCTGCAGATGGTGGGCTCCCCTGCCCTGTCGTCGCGCCGGTGGATCTATGAGCAATATGACCACACCATCATGGGCGACACGCTGCAGCGCCCCGGCGGCGATGCCGGCGTCGTGCGCGTGCACGGCACCAACACGGCGCTCGCCGTCACCGTCGATGTGACCCCGCGCTATTGCTATGCGGACCCGAAGGAAGGCGGCAAGCAGGCCGTGGTGGAAACCTGGCGCAACCTCGTCGCCACGGGCGCGAAGCCACTGGCCATCACCGACTGCATGAATTTCGGCAACCCGGAACGGCCTGAGATCATGGGCCAGTTCGCCGGCTGCATCCTCGGCATGAAGGAAGCCTGCGAGGCGCTGGACTACCCGGTCGTCTCCGGCAATGTGTCGCTCTACAACGAGACCAACGGCAAGGGCATCCTGCCCACGCCGGGCATCGGCGGCGTCGGCCTCATTGAGGACGCCCGCATCTATGCCCGCATGGACGGCATGAAGGACGGCGACGCGCTGATCCTTGTCGGTGCCGAGGAAGGCTATCTCGGCCAGTCGCTTTATCTGCGCGACGTGCTGGGGATGGACATCGCCAAGGACGGCGGCGCGCCGCCCCCGATCGACCTTGAGACGGAGCGCCGCAACGGCGAGTTCGTCCGTGGGCTGATCGCCACCGGCCGCCTCTCCGCGGTGCACGACATCTCCGATGGCGGGCTCTATGTGGCCATGGCCGAACTGTGCATGGCCAGCAAGGTGGGGGCCGAGTTCTCCCTGCCCGACGGCGTGCCCGCCCATGCGGCCCTGTTCGGCGAGGACCAGTCCCGCTACGTGATCGCCCTGCCCGCCAATCTGGTGCAGCAGGCCCTGCGTGCTGCCGAGCGCGCCGGCGTCGAGGCTCGCCGCCTCGGCACGGTGGGCGGCGACCAGTTGATTACGGAGAACTGTGATCCCATATCCGTCGCGAGCCTGAGCGAGGCCCATGAGGGTTGGTTTCCGGCCTATATGGATGCTACCCATTAGGCGGATTTGAACGCCAAAACCACAGTGAAACTAAGCCTTTAGGAGTTGTCTCCATGCCGATGGCAGCAACCGAGATCGAAAAGCTGATCCGCGAGGCCCTGCCGGACGCCGAGGTAACCATCGAGGACCTCGCCGGTGACGGCGATCACTATTCCGCCAATGTGGTGAGCCCAGCCTTCGCCGGCCTGACCCGCGTGCAGCAGCACAAGCTCGTCTATGACGCGCTCCAGGGCCGCATGGGCGGCGAGCTGCACGCCCTGGCCCTGCAGACATCCGCGCCCAAGTAAGCGCCTGAAAGGATCGAACCGATGAGCGACATTCCGGCACTAGATATCATCCAGAGCGCCATCAAGAGCGACGACGTGGTGCTCTTCATGAAGGGCACGCCCGTCTTCCCTCAATGCGGCTTCTCCTCCACTGTCGTCCAGATCCTCAGCTATCTGGGCGTCAAGTTCACCTCGGTGAACGTGCTGGAGGACATGGATGTGCGCGAGGGCATCAAGCAGTTTTCCAACTGGCCGACCATCCCCCAGCTCTACGTGAAGGGCGAATTCGTCGGCGGCTGCGACATCCTCCGCGAGATGTTCGAAGAAGGCGAACTGCGCGACTTCCTCGCCGGCAAGAACATCCCCATGGAACAGCAGGCCGACGCGTAAGCACGCGCCTCACTCACAACACACCATTCCCCGGTTCAACCGGAAGAGCCATGCAGCCTCTCGGATAGACCCTCCGGTCAAGCCGGAGGGAAAGCGGTGGTGGGTTGGGCGGCTCATGTAATAGCCGCTATTCCTCCGGCTTGACCGGAGGATCTCTCTCACCCTGACAGAGCCTTAACCTCTCCCTGTGGGAGAGGTCGGCGCGCCAGCGCCGGGTGAGGGCTGCCGCGGGTGAGACATCCCGCATCCTCAGCCCCCCTCACCCTCCCACGTGCTGACGCACGCGGGCCCCTCCCTCTCCCGCAGGGGGAGAGGGGATTTCCCCAAGTCACAGCACCATTCCCCGGCTCGACCGGGAGAGACACCCGCCCCTCGGATAGACCCTCCGGTCAAGCCTGAGGGAGAGCGGTGGTGGGTTGGGCGGCTCATGTAATAGCCGCTATTCCTCCGGCTTGACCGGAGGATCTCTCTCGCCCTGGCAGAGCCTTAACCTCTCCCTGTGGGAGAGGTCGGCGCGCCAGCGCCGGGTGAGGGCTGCCGCGGGTGAGACATCCCGTAGCCTCAGCCCCCCTCACCCTCCCACGTGCTGACGCACGCGGGCCCCTCCCTCTCCCGCAGGGGGAGAGGGAAAATGATGCTGACGCCGCCACCACGTTCAGCTTCACCAAAAGAACCATGCTGCCTCTCAGATAGCCCCTCCGGTCAAGCCGAGGGAGAGCGGTGGTGGGTTGGTGGGTAAGTAAAAAAAATCGCTGTCCCTCCGGCTTGACCGGAGGGCCCATGGGCGGCGCGGCCGGGACATGCCGCGAAACATAATCCCCACCCCCAGCACATCGCGTATCCTGTGCAATGCCCCAAACGAAAAAGGGCCGCTCCCTCGGGAGCGGCCCTTCTCGTCTGGTCTGGAAACCGGCCTTAGCGGGAGTAGAACTCGACCACCAGGTTGGGTTCCATCGACACCGGGTACGGCACGTCCATCAGCTGGGGCACGCGCACATAGGTGGCGGTCATCTTGTTGTGGTCGACGTCCAGATAGTCCGGCACGTCACGCTCCGGCGAGCCGACGGCTTCAAGCACGAGAGCGAGCTGCTTGGACTTGTCCTTGACCTCGATGACGTCGCCTTCCTTGACCCGGTAGGACGGGATGGTGACGCGCTGGCCATTGACCTTGATGTGGCCGTGATTCACGAACTGACGGGCCGCGAACACGGTCGGCACGAACTTGGCGCGGTAAACGACCGCATCCAGGCGGCGCTCCAGGAGGCCGATCATGTTCTCGCCGGTGTCACCGCGCATGCGCACCGCTTCCTCATAGGTGGAGCGGAACTGCTTTTCGGTGACGTCGCCGTAATAGCCCTTCAGCTTCTGCTTGGCGCGAAGCTGGATGCCGAAGTCGGAGAGCTTGGAGCGGCGGCGCTGGCCGTGCTCACCGGGGCCGTAGGACCGGGTGTTGAACGGGCTCTTGGCGCGGCCCCAGATGTTCTCGCCCATGCGGCGGTCGATCTTGTATTTGGCGCTCGTGCGCTTGGACATGTGCGGTCTCAACTCGTTTGTGGTGTGGAGGCAGCCCGTCGCATGAAAAAAGCGCCGAAAACTGCCGGAAATCAAAGGCGGGCCCAACCGATTCCGGCAGAGCCCGCTAGATGGCGCCGGAGTATAGTCATGCAGCCCTTTGTGTCAAACGCTTATGGCCACTGCGAAAAACTGCGAAAACCGGCAGGAACAGGCGGCCCCCGCCCCCTTCAAATGCCCCGTCAGCCGCTCTTGTCCCCCATATCAAGCGGCACGGTTGTCCTGGGGTCCGGGAATGTCACGAACAAGGCCCCCACCAGAATCACCGAAAGCGCCACGAGGCCGAAATAATGCGGCAGGTCCGGCGACAGGGAATAGCCGCCCGGGCCGACAAGACTTCCGATCATAAACCCGGTGGCGCTCATGGAGGCGTTGAGGCCCGCCGCACTGCCCTGCTCATGCGGCTCCACCGACAGCGAGATGGCCGCCGAGATGCCGGGATTGGCCATGCCGAAGGCGACCCCAACCATCATCAGCCCGCCCGTCAGCATCCAGAAGGACCCGGCAAGCGTCAGCACCCCATAGGCGGCCAGCGCCAGCACCAGCCCGCCATAGATGAGCACCGGCGGCGTCAGGCGGAACCGCTGCACGATGGCCGTCTGCACAAACAGCGTGGCACCGGCCATCAGCATCAGCGCTGTGCCCGTGGCCCGCGCTGTGCCGGCGGCATCCAGCCCCAGAATGTCCTGGAAATAGAAGGCCGAGGTCTGCTGCGTCACCGCCACCATCATGGAGATCGCCATGGAGATGGGCATCATGGCGATGATCCGCCGGTCACGCAGGCGGATGCGCGGACGGCCGCCATTGGCCTCGGCCTCGAGCTGCGCCGGTGTCCGCTGCGGCTCCGGCAGCAGCTTCCACGCAGCAATGCCGCCGATGATGCCCAGCCCCGCCGCCAGATACATCGGCGCCAGCAACTGATAGGCGGACATCAGCCCCGCGATGCCCGGCCCGGAGATGAGCCCGAAGCCCATGGCCGCCGCCACCATGGAAGTGCCCGCGGTGCGGTCCTGCGCCGTGGTCGTGTCCGCCACATAGGCCTGGGCTGCGGGGAACACGCCCGCCGACGCCCCGGCCGATGCCACCCGCGGCACCAGCATGAGCAGGAAGATAGCCCAGAGCGGCAGCGCCACGGCCAGCCCCACGGCGACCGCGACCGTGAACAGCATCATGGTGACGCCGAACCCGGCCAGCCCCAGCGCGATGACATTGACCCTCCCCACCCTGTCCGCCTGCCGGCCCCAGACCGGTGAGCACAGGGCGAAGGTGCCGGCGGCAGCCGCGAACATCAGCCCCACCATCCATTCATTGAGGCCGATCTCGCGGGCGATGGGCGGCAGCACCGCAAACAGCATGGAGCGCGAAATGCCCACCGTCACCAGCGCCAGAAACAGGATCGCCAGCGGCCCGCGCCAGAAAGCGCGGCTCAATATCTGCGGAGCGCCGGTGGGAGGCGCACTCAAAGCGGCTTGCGCCCGTTGGAGGTGCGCACCAGCGAGGCGACGATACCCCTCAGGGTACGGACTTCCTGCAGCGTCAGCCCGGCACGCTGGAAGATGGCGCGGATGTTGCGCACCATGGCCGGGCGCTTTTCCGGCGGATAGAGGAAGCCGTGGCTATCAAGCTCCCGTTCCAGATGCTCATAAAAGCCGATCAGCTCGTCCCCCGGCGCGAGGTCTTCCTCTGTGGCGGCGGGGATCAGCGGCTCGGCCTCCTGCGTCTGGCGGAAATACTCGTACCCCACCAGCAGCACCGCCTGGGCGAGATTGATGGACGCAAAGCGCGGATTGACCGGCACGGTGAGAATGGCATGGGCGAGCGAGACATCGTCATTGTTGAGGCCCGACCGCTCACCGCCGAACAGCACCCCCACCCGCGCCCCGGAGGCTTCCAGCCCGCGTGATTCGGCAATTGCCGTCTGCGGCGTCATCACCGGCTTGATCAGGTCCCGGTCACGCGCCGTCGTCGCATAGACGCGCTCCAGATCCGCGATCGCATCTTCCGTGCGGTCGAACAGCCGCACCCGCACGCCCTCCTCCAGCGCGCCCGACGACGCCTTCTCCGCCCACGCATTGGGCCAGCCGTCACGCGCCTTCACAAGGCGGAGATCGGTAAGGCCGAAATTGAGCATGGCGCGCGCCGCCGTACCCACATTTTCCCCAAGTTGCGGTGCAACAAGAATCACCGCCGGGCCAGAATTCGCCGCCGCGACAGTATCTTGCTTGGTCCGGTCCGTTCCCGCCATGAAATGCCGTCAATTCCCATACCTACGCAGCTTGCGCTGCTTTAATCGTTAACGCTTGGGTGCTATACGAAATTGCTGGCGGAGGCCATATGCGTAAGGCTGCCGCTCCCCCATTCCGGCGCACCCCCCTTTCGGCGTGGCGTGCGCCAGGTCATCTCAGCGCAGCGTCATATATGCGCGATCCGCATATGCTTCCATTGAACGGGAATCACGTGCGGCGCACGCGCAGAACGGGTCAGAGGATTACATGTCGAAAATCAAGGTGGATAACCCTGTTGTGGAACTCGATGGGGACGAGATGACCCGCATCATCTGGCAGCTCATCAAGGACAAGCTGATCCACCCCTATCTCGACGTCGATCTCAAATATTACGACCTGGGCATGGAATACCGTGATCAGACCGACGATCAGGTGACCATCGACGCGGCCGAGGCCATCAAGCAGTACGGCGTCGGCGTCAAATGCGCCACCATCACCCCGGACGAAGCCCGCGTTGAGGAATTCGGCCTCAAGAAGATGTGGCGCTCGCCCAACGGCACCATCCGCAACATCCTCGGCGGCACGGTGTTCCGTGAACCGATCATCTGCAAGAACGTGCCCCGCCTGGTGCCCGGCTGGACCGACCCCATCGTCATCGGCCGCCACGCCTTCGGCGACCAGTACCGCGCCACCGACTTCGTGGTGCCCGGCGCCGGCAAGATGACCATGAAGTGGGAAGCCGAGGACGGCTCGGAGACCAAGGAATTCGAAGTCTTCAACTTCACCGGCCCCGGCGTCGCCATGGGCATGTACAACCTCGACGCCTCGATCATCGACTTTGCGCGCGCCTGCATGAATTACGGCCTGCAGCGCAAATGGCCGGTCTATCTGTCCACCAAGAACACCATCCTCAAGGCCTATGACGGCCGCTTCAAGGACCTGTTCCAGAAGGTCTACGAGGACGAGTTCAAGGACCTGTTCGCCGAGGCCGGCATCACCTATGAGCACCGCCTGATCGACGACATGGTGGCCTCCTCCATGAAGTGGTCCGGCAAGTTCATCTGGGCCTGCAAGAACTATGACGGCGATGTGCAGTCGGATTCAGTCGCCCAGGGCTTCGGCTCCCTCGGCCTCATGACCTCCGTGCTGCTGACCCCGGACGGGCAGATCTGCGAATCCGAGGCCGCCCACGGCACCGTCACCCGCCACTACCGCCTGTGGCAGGACGGTAAGGAGACCTCGACCAACTCCATTGCCTCCATCTTCGCGTGGACCCGCGGCCTGTCGCACCGCGCCAAGCTCGACAACAACGAGGACCTGGCCAAGTTCGCCAAGACCCTGGAGAAGACCTGCGTCTCCACCGTCGAAGGCGGCTCCATGACCAAGGACCTCGCGCTGCTGGTGGGCGCCGAGCAGAAATGGCTGTCCACCGAGGCCTTCCTCGACAAAGTCTCCACCAACCTCGAAAAGGCCATGTCCGCGGCCTAAGCCGCGACAAGTATTCCCCCTCTCCCTCAACGGGAGAGGGAGGGGCCCGCCGCAAAGCGGTGGGAGGGTGAGGGGGAGACCCCTCTCGCCCCACCAATGCCCCACCAGTTGCTTGCGCAGCCACCCCTCACCCGGTGCTCGCGCACCGACCTCTCCCGCAAGGGGAGAGGTGACGTGTCACCCCCCACCCCGTATCCCTCCGGCTTGACCGGAGGGTCTACTCTTGGTGCCGCCTGCCGCAGCGCATGGGACCGGCGGAGCAAGAGCCAAAGACACCATGCCCAGCAGCAAAGGCGAGTGGGCCCTCCGGTCAAGCCGGAGGGATGCGGAATAAAATTCCCCCTCTCACCACACCAAAGCCTCAGATCGCAAACCTCAGCCGGGACGTCCGGTCAGTCGTCCTGGGCGGCTTCTTCCAGCTCTTCGGTTTCGCTGAAAGCCTCAAGCTCCCAGGCCCGTTCGCGCGCCACGGCCAGCACGGCTTCGCGGATTTCCGGGTGGCGGCGGGACAGCACGGCGAAATCATCCGCACTCAGCTTGAGCAGATTGGTATCCTTGCTGACGATGAGCGTGTGCTGCCGCCGCGCCTTCTGCAAGAGCGCGATCTCGCCGAAGAAATCCCCCTCGGTCAGCGTCAGCGCCCCCTGCCCGCGCTCCACCGTCACCTCGCCGCTGACAATGAAATACATCGCATCCGCCTCATCGCCCGCATGCGCTATATGAGTGCCGCGCGGCAGGGTCACGGCCTCAAGGCTGCCCATAACCACGAAGATCTGCTCCGCATCCAGATTGGCGAACAGCGGCACCCGCGCCACCATGCCCCAGGTAACGGCGAATTCACGCCGGTGGATTTCATGGCTGAAACCGGTGGCGATGATGCCGATGGGCAGCGCGAACATGCCAAGCCCGAACAGCATGACCAGCGCCCCCACCATGCGGCCGGCAACCGTCACCGGCACAACATCGCCATAGCCCACGGTTGTCAGCGTCGCCATCGACCACCACATGGCCGCAGGCACGCTGCCGAAGGCCTCCGGCTGCGCCTCGCGCTCGATGAAGTAAAGCAGCGTCGATGACACCAGCAGCGCGCCGGTCATCACAATGATCGCCGCCCCCAGCGCACGGCGCTCCTGCCACATCACCCGGTTGATAGAGTCAAGCGCCGGAGAATAGCGCGCCAGCTTGAAGAAGCGCAGCATGCGGAACACCCGCAGCACCCGCAGGTCGATCGGCAGCAGAAAGGACAGGTAGAAGGGCAGGATCGCCAGAAGGTCGATCACCATCATCGGCGTGGCGGCAAAGCGTAGCCGAGCCCCCGCAGCGCCCAGCCGCGCATAGGGCCGATGCTCCGTACACACCCACAGGCGCAGCACGTATTCCACCGTGAAGACGGCCACCGACGCCAGGTTGAATGCATCGAACCACACCGCGTGGGCAGTGCCGATGTCCTCCACCGTTTCCAGCGCGAAGGCCACAACATTGGCGAGGATCAGCAGCGTCATCGACACATCGAAGATGAGGCTTGCCCGGTCCGTCGTCTTGCCGGCTTCGAGAATGTGGTAGAGCCGCGCTTTCAGGCTCCGCGTGCGCGGCCGTGGGTCAGGAACCGTGCCCGCTTGCGGCATGCCGTACCGTCAGGCCGCGCTGGCGGGCTCGGCCACCAGCGAGGTGATGGCTGCCAGTGCATCATCGGCCTTGTCCGGGTCCGGACCACCGGCCTGGGCCATGTCCGGCCGGCCGCCGCCGCCCTTGCCGCCCAGCGCCGCCGACCCGGCGCGCACCAGGTCAACCGCCGACAGCCTGTCGGTAAGGTCACTGGTGACGCCGACGGCCACCGCCGCCTTGCCGTCCGCCACCGCAACGATGGCGACCACACCGGAGCCGATCTCGGTCTTGCCCTCGTCAACGAGGCCGCGCAGCTCCTTGGCAGGCACACCGTCCAGGCGGCGCGCCATGACCTTGATACCGGCAATTTCCTGCACCGCAGCGGCCGGGGCACCGCCCCCGCCGCCCGCGCTCGCCAGCGCCGCCTGTTTGCGGGCCTCCGCCAGCTCGCGCTCCAGCTTCTTGCGCTCGTCAACCAGCTGCGCCACGCGGGCAGGCAGGTCATCGATCTTGGTCTTCAGCACATCGGCGGCTTCCTGCGCCCGGGCTTCCTGCGCGATCAGATATTGCCGCGCGGTCTCGCCGGTCAGCGCCTCGATGCGGCGTACGCCGGAGGACACAGCCCCTTCGGACACGATCTTCACCAGCGCGATGTCGCCGAGACGGCGCACATGGGTGCCGCCGCACAGCTCGGTAGAAAAGAAACCTGCCCGGTCCTGGTCGCCGGAATGGCCCATGCTCAGCACACGGACCTCATCGCCGTATTTCTCGCCGAACAGCGCCAGCGCCCCGGCCTCGATCGCTTCATCCGGCGTCATCAGCCGCGTGGTCACATCGCCATTGTCGCGCACGACGCCGTTCACGATCGCCTCCACTTGCGCGATCTCGTCCGCCGTGACGGCGCGCGGATGGGAAATGTCGAAACGCAGGCGGTCTTCGGCAACAAGCGAGCCCTTCTGCGTCACGTGATCGCCCAGCACCCGGCGCAGTGCCTCGTGGAGCAGGTGGGTGGCCGAGTGATTGGCCCGCAGCCGCGCCCGGCGCTCACCATCCACCCGCAATTCGACAATGCCGCCGGTCGACAGGGTGCCGTCCTGCACCTTGCCCAGATGCACATGCAGATCGCCTGCCCGCTTGGCCGTGTCGGTGACGGCGAAGCTCGTGCCCTCGGCGCCGATCATCACGCCGGTATCGCCCATCTGGCCGCCGGATTCCCCATAGAACGGGGTCTGGTTGACGATGACCGCACCCTCGTCGCCCGCCTTCAGGCTGTCGACGACCGCACCATCCTTGACCAGCGCCACGATCTGGCCTTCCGCCACTTCCGTGTCATAGCCGAGGAACTCCGTCGCGCCATGCGCGTCCCGCAGTTCAAGCCAGATAGTATCCGTCGCAGCCTCGCCGGAGCCGGACCACGCCGCCCGGGCTTCCGCCTTCTGCCGCGCCATGGCGGCATCAAAGGCCTGGGTGTCGACCTCGATGCCGCGGGGACGCAGGGCATCCTGGGTGAGATCGAGGGGAAACCCATAGGTGTCATAGAGCTTGAACGCTGTCTCGCCGGGGAAAGTCGTCGCGCCGGAGAGCTGCGCCACTTCCTCGTCGAGCAGCTTGAGGCCGCGATCAAGCGTCACGCGGAAGCGCTCTTCCTCGAGCTTCAGCGTTTCGGTCACCAGCGCCTGGGCGCGCTGCAGTTCCGGATACGCCGTGCCCATCTGCGCCACCAGCGCCGGCACCAGCCGGTGCATCAGCGGGTCGCGCGCGCCGATGATATGCGCGTGCCGCATGGCACGGCGCATGATTCGGCGCAGCACATAGCCGCGGCCTTCATTGGAGGGCAGCACACCATCCGCAATAAGGAAGCTGGTGGCCCGCAGGTGATCGGCGATCACCCGGTGGCTGACCGCATGTTCCCCGTCAGGCGACACGCCGGAGGCCTCCGCCGATGCCTCGATGAGCGCGCGCATGAGGTCGATGTCGTAATTGTCATGCTTGCCCTGCAGCACCGCGGCAATGCGCTCAAGCCCCATGCCCGTGTCGATCGACGGCTTGGGCAGCGTCAGCCGCGACCCGTCCGCCTGCTGATCAAACTGCATGAAGACGAGGTTCCAGATCTCGATGAACCGGTCACCATCCTCGTCCGGCGAGCCGGGAGGGCCGCCGGGCACCTTGTCGCCATGGTCGAAGAAAATCTCCGAGCACGGCCCGCACGGCCCCGTGTCACCCATGGACCAGAAATTGTCGGATGTTTTGATCCGGATGATCCGGTCATCGCCGAGGCCTGCCACCTTCTTCCACAGGTCCGGGGCTTCCTCGTCCTCGTGATAGACGGTGACCGTCAGCCGGTCCGCCGGCAGGTCGTAATCCTTGGTGAGAAGCTCCCAGGCAAAGGCAATGGCGTCTTCCTTGAAATAGTCGCCGAAGGAGAAATTGCCGAGCATCTCGAAGAAGGTGTGGTGGCGCGCCGTGTAGCCCACATTATCGAGGTCATTGTGCTTGCCGCCGGCGCGCACGCATTTCTGCGACGAGACCGCGCGCACATAGTCGCGCTTCTCAGCCCCGGTGAACACGTTCTTGAACGGCACCATGCCCGCATTGTTGAACAGCAGCGTCGGGTCATTGCGCGGCACGAGCGGTGCCGAGGCCACGGGCTCGTGGCCCTTGCCTGCAAAGAAATCGAGAAACGTCTGTCGGATCTCGTTGACGCTCGCCATGACTTACAACCTGCATTCAAGTGGACTGGACGGAAGCGGCTCCGGGGATTCGCCCCGGCCCGCGACGGCCCAATATATAGACATTTATACAGACAAAGGGCGCATGGAAGCTCCATGCGCCCTTATGACCGGGATGTGTGACCTGCCGGTCAGACATCTGTTATCGCAAGCGGAAACCCGCGTCGAGCCTGCGGCCCGGCATTACACGGCTTCTTCCGCCCCGCCCTCTTCATCGGCGGTCATTTCCTCGCCCGCCAGCTCGGCGACCACGCCGGCCTCGGCCCGCACCTTGTGCTCAATCTCGTCGGCCACATCCGGGTTTTCGGTCAGGAACTTCTTGGCGTTTTCGCGCCCCTGGCCGATCCGCTGGCTGTCATAGGAGAACCAGGAGCCGGATTTCTCCACCACGCCCGCCTTGACGCCGAGATCCAGCAATTCGCCGGTCTTGGAGATGCCCTCGCCATACATGATGTCGAACTCCACCTGCCGGAAGGGCGGCGCCACCTTGTTCTTGACCACCTTTACGCGGGTCTGGTTGCCCACCACCTCGTCGCGGTCCTTGATCTGACCGATGCGGCGGATGTCGAGGCGCACGGAGGCATAGAACTTGAGCGCGTTGCCGCCCGTCGTCGTCTCCGGGTTGCCGAACATGACACCGATCTTCATCCGGATCTGGTTGATGAAGATGACCATGGTGTTGGACTTGGAGATCGAGCCCGTCAGCTTGCGCAGCGCCTTGGACATCAGCCGCGCCTGCATGCCCGGCTGCATGTCGCCCATATCGCCTTCAAGCTCGGCGCGCGGGGTCAGCGCGGCCACGGAGTCGATCACCAGCACGTCGATGGCACCCGAGCGCACCAGCGTATCGGCGATTTCCAGCGCCTGCTCGCCCTCATCCGGCTGCGAAATCAGCAGCTCGTTCACGTCCACGCCCAGCTTGCGGGCATAGACCGGGTCCAGCGCGTGCTCGGCGTCGACGAAGGCGCAGATGCCGCCGCGCTTCTGGGCTTCGGCCACCGTGTGCAGCGCCAGCGTCGTCTTGCCCGAGGATTCAGGCCCGTACACCTCGATGATGCGGCCGCGCGGCAGGCCGCCGATGCCCAGCGCGATATCAAGGCCCAGGGAACCGGTTGAGATCGATTCGATCTCGACGACCTGCCCTTCCTTGCCGAGCTTCATGATCGAGCCCTTGCCGAAGGCGCGGTCAATCTGGCTCAGGGCCGCTTCCAGCGCTTTCGACTTGTCCATGTCCCGATCCTTCAACTGCACTACGTTTTCAGCCATGTGCCACCCCTTATGTCAGAGCCCCGGAGCCGGGGCAATGAGAACCGGAAAAGCCGGTCGCCTGCCGTGATTGGGGTTAATGTACACATTTTGTTCGCACCAGCAAGCGCTTTGGAGAACATCCATCAAGGTATTGAAATAAAAGCACTTATCAAAACATGTTCGCACAGCGTTCACGGCCGGTTTCGGCGAATCCCGCCCGCGCCCGCCGTCAGCCGTCGACAAGCGCCGGTATCTCGATCGTGAGCGGGACGGCATCGGCCTGTGCCCGCACCGAGTCGAGCCGCTCCGGGGCCGTCAGCAGCCCGCGCAGGCAGAAATCCGCGGTCGCCCGTGCCTGCGCTGCGGCGGGGATGTCCTGCGCCATCTCGCCGGCCAGGATGCTGGTTTCCGACAGCTGAAACAGCTGCTCCGCCGCCAGCGACGGATGCGCCACCGCCAGCGCGCCGGACATGCAGCCCTCGGCGATCAGCCAGTGATAATGCACCACCAGCCCCTCGCGCACTGCCTGCGCCGGGGCGAAATCCGGCAGCCGCAGTTCCGGCAGGTAGAACAGCGCCGCCTGGTCCCGGTCGGCTGCCGCAACCACGCGGGTTTCCTCGTAGATGCTTTTGTAGAGCGCCACCTCCGCCGGCAGGTCGAGCTGGCACAGCGCCTCGTAAAAGGTCCCGGACGGGCCCGCCGCATAGGCGATCATGTCGTTCAGCAACCCCGCCTTGGAGCCGAACAGGTGAAACAGCGAGGCGGGCGACGCCTGAAGCGCCCCGGCGATCATCCGGATGCTGGTGCCCGACACCCCGTGCTGCGCCACCAGCCGCGCCGTCACCACGAACACCTCTTCGCGGGTGAGATGCGGCCGCCCGTCGCCTCTCGGACGTCCAACGGGACGTCCGGGGGGACGTCCCCCCTTCCGGCCTGATTTTCCGCTCTCGCTCACCATGCCCCCCTCATACAGCCCGCGGGGTTGATGGTCTATTTTATTTCAACTGGTCTAAATAATTGACTCTGCCCACGCGCCCTGCCTACCCTGACGGTCAGTGACCCCACCCCGGAGCCTGCCGACCATGACCGCGTCCCCGCCCCTTCTTGCCCCTGAAGCCACCGCCCGCGCCCGCGCGCCCCTGGCCTCGGCGGCCACCCTGCCGCCGCAGGCCTATCGCGACCCGGCCATCTTCGCCGCCGAGCGCGCATGCCTCTTCGCCTCGGCCTGGCTCCCCCTCGCCCGCCTCGACCAGATCCCCGAACCCGGCGACTACATCGCCATGGACCTGATGGACCAGCCTGTGCTGGTGGTGCACGGCATGGATGGGGAGATCCGCGTCCTCTCCAATGTCTGCCTGCACCGCGCAGCGCCCCTGGCGGAGCCCGGCCCCGGCCACCGGCGGCTGTTCAGCTGCCCCTATCACGCCTGGAGCTATGACACCGAAGGCCAGCTCATCCGCGCCCCGCTGATGGACGGCGCCGACCATTTCGACACCCGGAACTGCCGCCTGCCGCAGCTCCGCTCCGAGATCTGGCAGGGCTTCATCCTCGCCACCCTGGACGAGACGGCCGCCCCCTTCGCCCCGCAGGTCACGGGCTTCACCGATTATGTGGCGCCCTATCGCCTCGATGACATGGCCATCGCCCGCACCCTGGATTTCCCCGGCCACTGGAACTGGAAGGTGCTGGTGGAGAATTTCATGGAGGCCTATCACCACATCGCCACCCATTCAGCGACGCTGGAGCCGGTGTTCCACGCCCGTGACTCCCACATCCCCGACAATGACGGCCAGCCCTGGTCGATCCTCCACATGCCGGCCGCCGATGTCTCCGGCCCGCATCCCGAGGGCACCCTCCCAGGCCTCACCGACGCCCAGGCCCATGACCTGCTGGCCACGGTCCTGTTCCCTCATTTCCTGCTCGGCATCCAGGGCAATGGCGCTGTCTGGTATCAGCTCCTGCCCCGCGCCCACGACGAAGTGGATCTGCGCATCCACGTGCTGCTTCCCCGCAGCACCGTGCCGCCGGAAGCGTGGGACGAAACGGCCGACGCCGTCGCCGCCCTCGTCACAGTCATCCACGAGGAAGACATCGCGGCCAACAATCTCGTCTGGCAGGGCCTCACAGCCCCCCTCACCACCCAGGGCCGCCTGTCACCGCTGGAAAAGAGCATCTGGCAGATGAACCAGTGGTGGCTCACCCGCATGGGCCTCTGAAGCCATTTGGGAACACCTGCTGGGGGCACAGGGTTGGAGACCGCTATTCGGCGGCATCGAGCTTGCCCAGCAGGGAGGTCTCCAGGCCCGCCTTGGCATGGGCGTGGCGGGTGATGATGCTCACCGACGCATCCGTTTCCAGCACCACCGAATGCACATCGCACAGATCAGCGATCCCCTGCTCGCGCATCTTGCTCATGATCTCCGGCTCCGTCACCCGCTCCCGGCGCATGGCCGCGCGCAGGAACTTCCCGTCGTGGAACAGGAGCCGCGGCTCCGCCTTCACCAGCCGCGCCACCCACTCGCTGCTGAAAGCCGCCCGCGTCAGCACATATTGCAATGCCATCAGCACCGCCATGCCCGCCAGCGCATCCGCCACACTCACTTCCGACAGCAGGATGCCCGACGATGCCAGCGAGCCGATCGCCACCGTCACGATCCAGTCGAAATTGTTCATCTGCGACGTCGACCGCTTGCCGCCGACCCGGATGAACAGAACAATCGCTGGATAGATTAGCATCGCCGCCACCACGGTCGGCAACAGGTCTTCCGGCTTCCCGATAAGTGCCTCGAGCATCACAAACCCCTCGCATGGTCCGGTCCTCTCACCAGAACACCCGCGAAGCCCGAAAGTGCCGCGCCAAAGACCGCAAGTCTTTCCAGCCCCCCTCAGGAGAGGTGACGTGCCGCCAACACCCAGAAAAACCCGCAGCCCTCCGGCTTGACCGGAGGGCCCACTCGCATCCGCTCTTGGCTCAAACCTGCGCAGCATCGCGCCAGCCCCAACCAACCCTGAGGCAAGCAGCCCCGAGAGTAGACCCTCGGGTCAAGCCGGAGGGACACGGATGAGGAGAGGCAACCGGCAGACCTTTGACTCGCTAGAGAGAGGCCAGCGTATGAGACGGACGGGCCCTCACATCAGGCCCCTGCCCTCACTTGACCTCACTCCCCCTCGATCACCTCTTTCACCTTCGCCGCCAGCTGCTTCAGCGAGAACGGCTTGGGCAGGAACTGGAATTCCACGTCCTTGTCGAGGTTCTTCTTGAAGGCTTCTTCCGCGTAGCCGGAGATGAAGATGATCTTGAGGCCCGGTTTGATCTTGGCGAGCTCGCCCACCATGGTGGGCCCGTCCATGTTGGGCATCACCACGTCCGACACCACCACGTCCAGCTCGCCGTCAAACTCGTCCACCACATCCAGCGCGTGTTCGCCGGAGGCTGCCTCCAGCACCGTGTAGCCGCGCGTTTCCAGCGCCCGCACGGCGAAGCTGCGCACGGCGTCCTCGTCTTCCACCAGCAGCACCGTGCCCTTGCCGGACAGGTCCGCCTGCTTCTTTGAGGTCTCGGCCACTTCTTCCTTCGGCTTCTCCACCTCGATGTGGCGCGGGATATAGATGCGGAAGCTCGTCCCCTTGCCCACAGTCGAGAACGGGAAGATGAAGCCGCCGGTCTGCTTGACGATGCCGTAGACGGTGGACAGCCCCAGCCCCGTCCCCTTGCCCACTTCCTTGGTGGAGAAGAACGGCTCGAAGATCTTGCCGAGATTTTCCTTGGCGATGCCGCAACCCGTATCGCTCACCTCGATCAGCACATATTCCGCCGCCGGCATGATGGCATGGTCGAGCGCCGCAGCATCTTCCTGGGTCACATTCGCGGTACGGATCGTCAATGTACCGCCCACATTGCCTTCAGCATCCGGCTCCAGCATCGCGTCGCGCGCATTGACGGCAAGGTTGATGATCACCTGCTCGAACTGGTTCTGGTCCGCCTTGATGGTCCAAAGATCGCGCCCATGCACCATCTTGAGCTCCACCATCTCGCCCAAGAGCCGCCGCAGCAGGTTAGAGAGGTCTGCCAGTGCATCCGTCGGCGTCAGCACCGTCGGCCGCAAGGTCTGCTGCCGCGAGAACGCCAGCAGCTGCCGCACAAGATTGGCCGCCCGGTTGGCGTTCTGCTTGATCTGCATGACATCCGCAAAGGACGGGTCCCCCGGCTGGTGCCGCACCAGCAACAGGTCGCAGAAGCCGATGATCGCCGTCAGCAGATTGTTGAAATCATGTGCCACCCCGCCCGCAAGCTGACCCACCGCCTGCATCTTCTGGCTCTGGGCAAACTGAACTTCCAGGGTCTTCTGCTCGGTCATGTCCACGAAATAGACCATGATCCGCGCAGCCTCTTCGGGGGCCTTCTCCGTATCCTGAGCATCCCTGGCCGTGCCGCCGGCAGCGGGCTTGCCCGCGCCGTCCGCCGCGGCCCCCGCCCGGCTGATATAGGCCTGCAGCACCTTCTCATTGTCGGCGGCCTTCTTGTCGGCGGCCTTGTCGCCCGTCTCCGGCTGCAGCAGCCGCACATCCACGGGCCCCTTAATGGGTTCACCCTTCGCCGCGTCCAGGATCGCCGTATCAAACGCCGCCCGGTCCTCATGCGCGATCAGGCTCGACAGGGTCACCGCCTTGTCCTTGTCACCGGCCAGTGCACCGTCCGGCAGCGCCATGTCCAGCATGTCGCGGAACGCCCGGTTGACCGACACCAGCCGCCCCTCGTCATCCACCGTCGCCATGCCGATGGGCGCGTTGTTGAAGAAATGCGCAAACCGCACTTCAGCCGCGTCCAGCAGATCGTGGCCCATATTGGTCCGCCGGTCATGCAGCACCAGGAAGGTCACCTTGCGCCCGTCCGGCATTTCCCCGGCCCGCTCGACGATGCGCACCGGCACCACCGGCGCCGCCGACGCAGCCCCGCCGCGCGGCTTCAGGTCCGCGTCATGCACCCGCACACCCGCCTCATCCGCCGTCTTGGACAGCGGCACCCGTGGCCCCGCCAGCAGGCTGTCGAACTCAAGCGCGCCTGCCGTAAACGCCTTGGCATCGAGCCCCACCCACTGCGCCAGCGTGTCGTTGAGGTAAAGCACCCGCCCCTGCTCATCGAGGGCGCAGATGCCGGAGACCAGCCCGTTGAGATAGGCATCCAGCCGCCCCGCCTCGCGCTCGCTGGCCTCCAGCTTCTCATGCGACGCTGAGCGGTCCGTCACCCGCCACAGGGCATAGGCCTGCCCCACCGTGCCCGGCGCCAGGTGGTCCGGCAGCGGTGACACATGCGCCGTCACCAACCGCGTTGTGTCCGCTGCGCCCTCGGCACCCGGCACTGCAATCGAGATGTCTTCCTGCGCCTCCACACCGGCCCGTGCCGCCCGCGCCAGGCGGAAGGCCCGCGCCGCCGCCGTATCCTCTTCGGCGGCATCCGCTGCGTTGACGCCTGCCAGCGCGCTTTCCGCCGTGCGCACCTTGCGCCCGCCCGCCAGCGCCATGAAGGCCCGGTTGGCATAGACCATCCGCCCCCGGTCATTGGTCACGGCCATCGCGGTGTCGGAGGTTTCAGCCAGCCCCGCCGCCAGCCGCTCTCCCAGCATCCGCCCGCGCAGATCAAGCCGCACGACACCACCGAAGATGCCCGCCATCACCAGCAGGCCAAGCGCCCCGAAACCACCGAGAATGTAAAGCGCCAACTGCCCCAGCGCACCGGGCTCCGCCAGCGCGATGCCGACCGCCACCAGCGCCACCCCGCACAGCACTAGCCCCAGCCAGCGCCCCGTCGGCCGCGTGCCCGCGTCCAGATCCTCCGGCGCCGGCTCGAACACCGCAACACCCGCTTCGCCGGCCTCCGCCGCTGCGGCAGCAGGCGCGTCACCGGTCTCATCCGCACCATCCTGCAGCACGGCACCATCAGCAGCGATGCCGGTCCCGCCTGTTTCAGCCGTCATAGCTGTCTCAGCCGTCTTGGGTGTGTCAGGCGTATCGGATGTGTCGGCGGCTGCGGATGCGGGGTCTGCCGGGCGTGCCATTCTTGGCCTCCTCATGGGTCCCCGGAGCGGTCCTTGCCGGCGTCCGGAGCTGGCGGATGCGCGCCATCCTGACAGCCACATGAGGCCCTGTCATGACAGGGGGTCAGGGAATCACGCGCGCGCGGAACTGCGGCGCATTTTACCCTTGAGGCGCATCACATAGCCAATGACTTGCGCCACGGCCTTGTAGTGCTCCGGCGGGATCTCGTCGTCCACTTCCACCGTCGCATGAAGCGCGCGGGCCAGCGGCACGTTCTCCACCAGCGGAACGTCGTGTTCCTTGGCGATTTCCCGGATCTTGAAGGCCACCTGGTCCACACCCTTGGCCACGCAGACCGGCGCCGCCATGCCGTCTTCGTATTTCAGCGCCACCGAGTAGTGGGTCGGGTTGGTCACCACCACGGTGGCATCCGGCACCTGCGCCATCATGCGCTTGCGGCCCTTCTCCGCCCGGATCTGGCGCAGCTTCGCCTTCACCGCCGGATCGCCTTCCATTTGCTTGTACTCGTCCTTCACTTCCTTCTGCGTCATCCGCTGCTTCTTCAGCCATTGCGCCTTCTGGAAGGAGAAATCGAGCCCGGCAATGATGGTCATCACCGCCACCACGCCGCCCAGCAGCTTCAGCGCCAGTTCCTGCAGCACCACCGGCACCGCCACCAACTCCATGCGGATGAGGGCAAACAGCAATTCGCGCTCCGGCCAGATAACCAGGAACGCGATCACGCTGACGATGGTGAGCTTGGCCAGCGCCTTGAGGAAGTTCGCCATCCCCTGCGGCCCGAAAATGCGCTTGAGACCGGCGAGCGGCGAAATCTTGGAGAATTTCGGCTTCATGTTTTCAGCCGTGAACACCGGCTTGTGCTGCACGAGATTGCCGACGATCGCCGCGACGATCACCACCAGCATCGGCAGCGCCAGCGCCGCCACCACGAGCAGTCCCAGCTGCTGGGCAATCTGCAGCAGCGTGCTGCCGTCAACGGCGAAGGCATGCGGCTGAACAATGAAGCGTGACAGCGGCGCGGCCAGCTGCCCGGCCATCGGCCCCGCCAGCAGCACCACGATGATGGTAATGCCAATGAGGCCGAACCAGGCGCTTACCTCCTGGCTCTTGGCAACGTCGCCCTTCTTGTGGGCCTCTTCCAGTTTCTTGGAGGAGGCCTCTTCAGTCTTTTCACTTTGATCCGGCTGATCTGACATCGCCCGGACGCCTCCTCAGCCTACAGAATGAACTGCCGCAGCATCGTCTGGAAGTGGTCGAAGAACCACAGCATCAGCGCGCTCAACAGCAACAGCAGCAGGACGAACCCGACCAGGATATTGGCCGGCATCGCCACGAAGAAGATCTGCACCTGCGGGATCAGCTTCGAGATGATGCCGATGCCCAGGTAGAAGATCAGGGAAAACACGATGAACGGTGTCGCCAGCTGGATGCCCAGCGCAAACGCCTTGGACATGCTGCTGATCGCCACCGTCAGGAAGTCATGCACGGGAAACGCCGCCCCCGGCGGAAACAGCACGTAGCTGTCATGCAGCGCCATCAGCATCAGGTGGTGGGTGTTGGTGGCAAACACCATCGCCGTCCCCAGCACCACGAGGTAGTTACCGATGATCGCGCCCTGCGTGCCCTGCGACGGGTCCACATTCATCGCGAATGCCAGGCCCGACTGGAAGGCGATGACCGTACCGGCCACCTGCAGCGCACTCATGAAGATGCGCGCCGTCAGCCCCATGAACAGGCCGGTGAAAATCTCTGAGATAAGACTGCCAGCCATCGGGCCGATACCCAGCGGCACCGACGGATAGGCTGACGCCACCACCGGGGTCAGCGCCACCGTCACCGTCAGCGCCATCACCAGTCGGATGCGCGCCGAAATGCTGATTTCACCCAGCCCCGGCAGCACCATCATCGCCCCGCCAATACGTGCAAAGGCCAGCACGTAAAGCAGCGCCGTCTCCGGCAGCATGTCGGCGGGAAGGGTGAAAATCATGGGTGTCAGATGCCGATGATGAGGTCACTGATGCGCGCCATATAGGCGTGCAGCACCTGCGCCATGAAAGGCAGCGCCACGAGCAGCGCCAGGAAAATGGAAATGATCTTCGGCACGAACACCAGCGTCATTTCCTGTACCTGCGTCAGCGCCTGTACCAGCGCCACCGCGAGGCCGACCACAAGGCCGACAATCATCAGCGGCCCGGCAAGCTGCAGCAGCAGCCAGATGCCGTCGCGGCCGATATCCAGAACCTCGGGTCCCGTAAGCATGAACTTTTCTCCCCCGGAGCGCCCGCCCCCCTCAAGGCGGTGCCCCCCACGGACCTGCCGTCAGATCGGCATCCGCATGATTTCCTGATAGGCCGTAATCACCTTGTCGCGCACGGAGACCGCCGTTTGCAGCATCAGCTCGGCTTCCGCCACCTGGGTCACGAGGTCCACCAGATTGCCCTGCCCGGCCGCAGCCTTGGTGGCTGCCGCTTCGCTGGCCTTCCCCGTGCTTTCAAGGTTGGTCACCTGCTGGGCCAGCACGTCGCCGAAGCTCTGCACCGGGTTCTTGACGGCCCCGCCATCGGCGCCCTGCGTGGCCTCGGCCATGCGCTTGATGGCATCCGTGTAGGCACCGGCGGCACTTGCGATATTGATGCTCATGGAACTGCTCCTCTAGCTGGGCCGGCCTTAGCGGCGCAGCAGGTCGATCGTCGCATTCAGCATGCGGCGCGACGTGTTGATGACATTGAGATTGGCCTCATAGCCGCGCTGCGCCTGGCCCATGTCGATGCTCTCGATCATGGTGTTGACGTTGGACGTCTTCACATAGCCCTGCTCGTTGGCGGCCGGGTGGCCCGGCTCGTAGCGTTCACCGAACGCACCGGTATCGCGTTCGATCTTGCCGATCTTCACCCGCTCCACCCCGGCAGCCCGGTCCAGTTCGCTGGCGAAAGTGGGGATCTTGCGGCGATAGGGCTCACCATCCGGCGTCTTTGCGGTCGAGCCCGCATTGGCCATGTTCTCGGCGATCACCCGCATGCGGCCGCCCTGGGCCTTGAGGCCTGACGCGGCAATCATCATCGATTTGACGAGGTCCATAATCCTGCTCCTGTTACTTGACCGTGTCCCGCAGCGCTTACGCCTGCGAACGACCGGTCACCGCCATGCGCAGCATGCCCAGCCCCTTGGTGTAGAGGGTGGTGGCGGTCTGATAATCCATCTGGTTCTCGGCAACTTTCATCATCTGCTCTTCGAGCACGACGGAGTTGCCATTGGCGGAGGTTTCGCTGTCCGGCGCGCTCTCGGACTTGAAGTCCCCGCGCGTCGCCATGCTGGTGGCCGAGCCGGACAGGTGCCCTGCCCGCGTCGAGGCCATATGAAGCTGGCCGGACGTCGTGCTCTTCAAAGCGTCACGAAAATTGAACTCGCGCACATCCTGCGCCGCATAGCCGGGCGTATGCGCATTGGCGACATTTTGCGATAGCACGCTCTGGCGCGCCTGCACCCAGTGCATGCGTTCGCGCAGCATGCCGAAAAGCGGAATATCGGAAAGTGCCATTCCAACGAACCTCGCTAGTCAAAGCGACAATGCCGACAGAATTTCATCGGCATACGGACGGACTCTCACGCGGGAGAAACTTCTGGCGTGAATATTTGTGCTGCTTCGAGCACGGCGAAACCCGTCCTGGGCTCGTCATGAGTAGGCAGTATCTGCCGGGTGAATTAAGAAGGGCTTAAACCGGTCATACACACGCGGTTTTTCGCCAAGTGCCCGTCGCCAATGCAAAATCGTGCAACGCTTGATTAGGCTTAATCGCTTGTTAAGCACGCACGCGGAAAATCCTGCCTAGTTGATGTCCACCATCGCGGCCAACCGGCAGTCCCCTCGCAGGACGCCACGCCGCGGCATCCCAGCGGGTTCCGCACATGGAAATTGCCGAATATCTGCGCTTCTTCGTGGCCTTATTGTTCGTGGTCGGATTGATTGCCGGCACCGGCATTCTCGCCCGCCGCTTCGGCTTCGTGCCCGGCGCCGCCACCGGCGGTTCGTCCCGCGAAAAGCGCCTGGAGATCGTCGAGACCATCACGCTGGACGCCAAGCGCCGCATGATGCTGGTCCGCCGCGACGGCCGCGAACATCTCATTCTTCTGGGTACGGACAGCGAAACGGTCCTCGAAACCGGTATCGAGCGTCCGGCCCCGCTCACCAGCACGGCCCCCGTCGCGGCGCCCAGCCACGACATCACCACCACCCATAAGGCCCCCAGCCCCGCAAGCGCGCCCAGCGAGGATGACGATATCTTCGCCCGCCTGCGCAAGGTGGCTGACCTGATGAACGAAAAACGCGCCGTTGCCCTGCGCACCGGCCGGTCCGTGCCGGGCCAGCGCACCACCATCCGCGCCGAGCAGCGCAAGGCCGCAGGAGACAGCGCGTGACACGCCTCGCCCGCCCGGTTCCCTTTGTTGCGCTGATCGCCGCGGCCCTGGCCGCCGTGATGCTCCTCGCCGTCCCCGCCCAGGCCCAGGAAATCAGCCTGGCCCTGCCGGAAGAAGGCGCGCTCACCTCGCGCATCATCCAGCTCGTCCTACTGGTCGCGATCCTCAGCCTCGCGCCGTCCATTCTGGTGATGGTCACGAGCTTCGTGCGCATCGCCGTGGTGCTGTCGCTCCTGCGCACCGCCATGGGCGTGCAGCAGGCCCCGCCCAATTCCGTGCTCATCAGCCTGGCGCTGTTCCTCACCGCCTTCGTGATGGCGCCGGTCCTGCAGGAAAGCTACCGCACCGGCATCGAGCCCTATCTGGCCGATGAAATCTCCACCGAGGAAGCCTGGGAGCTGTCCTCCGGCCCCTTCCGCAGCTTCATGCTGAGCCAGGTCCGCGAGGATGATCTCAAGCTCTTCCTCGACCTCTCAAAGACCGAGCGCCCCGAAACGCCTGAAGCCACGCCGGTGCACATTCTCATCCCGGCCTTCATGATCTCCGAGCTGCGCCGCGCCTTCGAGATCGGTTTCCTGCTGTTCATCCCCTTCGTAGTGATCGACCTGGTGGTCGCCTCCGTCCTCATGTCCATGGGCATGATGATGCTGCCGCCCATCATGATCTCCCTGCCCTTCAAGCTCATCTTCTTCGTGCTGGTGGATGGCTGGCGGCTCGTCGCAGGCTCACTGGTGCAAAGCTTCGGCACCTGACCCGGCTCTCTCGGTCAGCCTATTCGCTGGCCGATGCCTCTTCCTGTATCCAGGACAGAAACCGCCGCACCTTGCCGACACCGGCATGGGCCTCGGTCGTAACAGCGGTATAGGTCAGGCCTGGAAGCACGATGTCAGGCCTGTAGGGCTCGAGCCAGCCGCGGCGCACCATGTCTCCGACCAGAAGCGAGCTCATCAGGATCAGCCCCTGCCCTGCCAGCCCCGCCTGGATCACCTCCTGCTCCTGATCGAATTGGCGCAGGCCGGTCTCAGGCTGCTTCTCAGACGCAGCCTTTGCCCAGTCAGCCCAGGTGAAAGCAGGCAGTGCCGGTGACACCCAACGGGTGCTGATCAACGCCGCGTCCGACAACCGGGTCAGGCTGCGGACATAGTCCGGCGCCCCGAATGCCCCGAACGTCTCTGTCGCAAGCGGCATCGTCTCAAGCCCTACGTAGTCACCACAGCCATAGCGGATAGCAAGATCCACCCGCCGGTCACGGGCGAGATCAACCAGCGCCGTCGAGGTCTCCACGCGCACGCTGATATCAGGATTAAGCGCCTCGAACGCACCAAGCCGTGGCGCGAGCCACAGCGCCGCGAAGGCCGGCACCGTCGAAACCGTCAGCATACGTTCTGAGTGAGACAGGTCCTCGAGCGCGTCCGTGATCTGCTGAAACGCCACCGACGTGGCCGCCGCCAGCCTTGTCCCCGCCTCCGTCAACTCCACCCGGCGCGTCCTGCGGACGAACAGCGCGAGCGACAATTGCTCCTCGAGCGTGCGGATCTGATGCGACACCGCCGTCGGCGACACGCCCAGCTCCTCAGCGGCAGCCTTGAAGCTGCCGAGCCGGGCGGCGGCATCGAAAACCCGGAGAGCTGAGGCAGAGGGAAACCGCATCGGTCAATCTCATGGATGAGCTATTTGGTTTTATAGATGAAGCTCTTTCCTTTGTCACTCCCGGTATTACAGCCAACCTATCGCTCACCAAGGCCGCTACGCCAAAAATTCCTTCATCTACCGACGTGAAACCCAGCACCGAGGCAAACTCCCATGACCACGATCCTCCGACTGGACGCCAGCGCCCGAAAGAGCCGGTCCCTCACGCGCACCCTGAGCACATCCTTCATCGACCAGTGGCGGGAGGCTGACCCTACAGCCCGCATCATCGAGCGCGATGTGGGGACAAACCCGCCGTCCCTGATCACCGAAGACTGGATCGCAGCCGTCTTTGCGGACCCTGAGGAACTGAGCCCGGAGCAACAGGCGCTGATAGCGGAATCCGACCAGTTGATCGGGGAGATCGAAGCCGCCGACATCATCGCCATCGCAACGCCGATGTATAATTACGGAATGCCCGCGCACCTCAAGGCATGGGTCGATCAGGTTGTCCGGATCAACAGGACCTTCACCTTCGATCTCGCGCGCGGCGACAAGCCGCTGCAGCCGATCCTCAGCGGCAAGACACTCGTCATGCTCACCTCATGGGGCGAGTTCGGCTTCGGCCCCGGCGAACCCAATGAGCACGCCAACCACCTGACATCGCATCTGCAAACAGTGTCGAAGTATCTCGGTGTCGACGACATCCATCACATCGGCATCGAGTACCAGGAATTCGGCGACGAGCGCTTCGCCGCCTCGCAAGCCGAGGCCCACGCAGCTCTTCCGGTGATGGTGTCCGGGCTTGTCTCGCGCGCAGCAGGCCAAAGCGCTGCCTAGTTGATGGCCTCTTCGCCCGCCTGGGCGGCGTCATAGCGCTCGCGATAGCCGCGCATGAACCGCTCCAGCGAGTCCACCTGGGCAATCTCGCGGGCCAGGTCGCGGAAGGCGATGCCCCGCCCGTCGCTTGAGCTTGCCACGATGGAGAATGAGGCCGCCTGCGGCCCTTCCTGCATCTTGGATGCATATTTCTGCCGCATCCGCTCAATGCCCGCATCATCGCCCGCCAGCACATAGGAGATGGCCGCGCGCAGCACGTCAAACTGCTCGTCATCCGTCAGCGGATCATCGCGCGTCCAGCGCAGGCCCAGCCGGTCTTCCATGGCCGTGCCCGCTTCCGCGTAGCGGCCCGCATCCCACAGCACGTCCGCCATCAGCGCCTGGGCCGGGTCAGACTTGTTCTCACTCAGCAGCTCCAGCGCATGGTCATGGCGCTCAAGCGCACTCAGCGCCTTGGCCTCCAGCAGCAGCCGCTCATCGGCGATGCTGCGCGGCAGTTGCGCCTGGCGTGTCTTGCGCAGCGCCGCCAGCGCTTCCGCCGGCGCACTGTTGAGCAGATGCACCGCCGCTAGACGGCCCGCAACCTGTGCCCGCGCCACCCCGCGCAGGCGATGCGTTACCTGGTGGTCCAGCATCTCGGCTGCCTGGTCTAGCAGCTCCACCGCCACCAGCCGGTCCGCCAGTGCACGGATCATCCTGTCACCATCCGCCCCCACCGGGGTCAGTTCGCGGAAATCATAGAACAGGCTCAGCGCCTCAAGCGGCGGCAGACTGTCCACCTCGCCATCCAGGAATAGCCGCCGGAACAGATCCATCATGTCGTCGGAGATCTGCCGCCCTTTCTCGGTGCCGGGGAATTCCGTCGCCGCCGACCGCATCACGTCCAGCGCCGCGCGGTAATCGCCCTTGGCTTCGTAAATGCGGGCCAGCTCGGAAGCTGCTTCCAGTTCCACGTCGCCGCCGCGCCAGGTAAAGCGCAGCCGGTCAAGCGTGTTCACCACCTCATCAAGCGCACCCTCACCCGCCTCGCCGCCCATCTCGCGCAGCACCGCGGCCTTGGCGAGGATGGCCCGTGCCGCCACCGGGCGGTAATCCATGTCGATGGTCTGTTCAAACAGCGACAGCGCTTCGTCGCGGTTACCCTTGACCTTGGCCAGCTGCCCCATCAGCAGCGTGCGCTCCGAGGCAAGCTCCGGGTCCACACCCTTGTCCGGCACCTTGCGCAGATCACCTTCCACCGTCGGAATGTCGTTCACCCCCAGCGACACCTGCGCGGCCGCCAGGTGGAACCGCGCCTGGATCGACGGGCCGTAATCGGAAATCACCGTCCGCGCCCGGTTGAGGTCCGGCCGCGCATCCACGAACTTGCCGTTGCGCGCCCGCGCCATCACCCGCCACACCGACGCATTGGGGTCATAGGCCAGCACCGGGCGGCTCAGATCTTCCAGCGCCAGGTCGTCCCGGTGCAGCATGTGGTTGGCAATGCCGCGCAGCATGATGAATTCCGGGTCATATTCCTGTTCCTCGTCGTCCTGCACCATCAGCGCCATCACGCCCAGCGCCTCGGACGCATATTCATAACCAAGATAGAACCGCGCCAGCGCCAACCGCGCGATCTTGCGCTCCTCCGGCGTCTGCGCGTCGGAGATTTCCTTGTTCAGTGTCGCAACGCCCGCATGGAAATCATCCGGGTCACCGCTCGCCAGCCGGAAGCCGACAATGCCCGGGGCGAAGATATTGTTCTGCCGCCCCAGCTCGGCCTTCGCCGGGCGGCGCGGATTGGCGGTCAGCACCAGGCCGGAGCGGCGCGAGGCCGTCACCTGCCCTTCACCGTTAAACCCGATCTCCACATCATCCGCGATCGGACGGAACACCAGACCATGCGCCGAAGGCAGCACTTCGAGGTCCACCGTCTGCCGCGGCGACACCACGCCGCGCACCGGTGCCGGCAACGGCACCAGCGCCAGCTCGTCACCCACCAGCGGGTCCTGAATGCGGAAGGTCGGCCCGGCATCCGGCGCGATCACGAACAGGCGACCGCCGCCATCCTCGCGCACGCCGCGCTGCACCGGCAGCGGTCCCGGCGGCTGCAGCACGGTTTCACCCACGCTCACCAGCCAGTCGTCATCCTCCGACTGCGCCGTCACCAGCGCGTTGCCGGTAAGCCGCAGCCGCAGGCCGCGCAGACCATTGTCGAATGTCAGCGCCTCGGCGTCCTGCACATAGCGCTGGTGTTCTTCGGTCAGTTCTGGCTGGGCAACGTCCGTCTCCGTATCAAGCAGCGCCCAGACGAACCCGTCGCGCTCGAAGACGGCTGCGGGCGCTGCGCCCAGCCCTGCAATGGTGAACGTCACGATTTCGCCGCGGCGGCGCACCTTCACGCTGCCCGGCTGATCTTCCGCCCGCCGCTCGGCCACATCCGCCGCTTCCGGATAGCTCTCAGCTGCAGGCGTCTTGGGCGCAGGCGCGTCCGCCGCACCACTATTGCCCGCCGCCGCTTCCGGCGCAGCCACCTCGGCAACGCGTGCACCTTCAGATGCCTGCCCCGCAGGCTTCACGATGCGCGGCGTCTCCACCTCGATGCTGTCGGTCGGCACGTCCGGGGCAGTCACGTCAGGCCGCACCTGACGGCCTGCGGCCACATTGTCCTGGGCTGACCCTGCCGAAGCAGGGGCCGTGCCGCCACTCTGGCCACGGTCAGGCGCGGTCTCGCGCGGCCCTTCCGCATAGCCCGCATCCTTGGTGATCCGCGCCGGGTCCGGGCGGCCGATACGGCGCGGGTCGATCATGGTCACCGCCCCCGCCTGCCCGCCGTTCTGGGCACCAGGTTGCGCATTCGGCTGTCCCGCGGCCGCGTTGTCGGCAACCTCCGGCATCGGGTCCACCCGGTCCCGCTTCTGCGCCTTGCCCGCCGCATCCGCCGGCGCCACGCCGGAATAGGGATTCTGGCTCAGCGCGAACGCTGCCAGCGCGCCTGCATCTTCCGACGCCGCGGTCAGGTCGAGCACGATGCCCGTCGGTTCCCGGAACATGCGGAACTCCGCTTCCGGAGAAATCATCAGCCGCAGCGTGGCCGACTGGGTGTTGGTGTCCGCCTTGGCCGCCACCACGAAGGGCGGCGGATCGACCCGCAGCCGGCCCACCTTCATGTGGCCGGGTGAATCGAATTCCAGCTCCAGCAATTCACCGTCGCGCGTCACCTTGTAGTTCACGTCCTCCGGCCACTCGAACACGATGCGGCTGTAGGATTCATGCACCCCCACCCGCACCGGCACATCCGGCAGCTCCAGCAACGCCAGCGCCTTGCGCGCCGCCGCCGCCCTAGCCGCGGCTTCCTGCGCTGCTTTCTCGCGCGCCACCACCTCTTCCGGCAGCCCCGGCAGCTCGGCCGACTGCCAGGCATCCGGCACCAGGTTCACATAAACCTCATTGGCCGCCGTCAGCGTTTCCAGCCGGAACGGGAATTTCAGCGCCAGCCGCAGCGTCCGCCCGTCCGCGTCCTGCCGCGCCAGCGCCACGTAATTGGGAAGGTCCGAGGGCAGATCATTCAGCGATGCCTTGAACGGCCGCGCGAATTTGAGAACAATCACCCCGTTGGTTTCCTGCGAAACCACCTCCACGGGCTCCGGCCACTCAAAGCGGATGCGGGCAAAGCCCGGCAGCTCCTGCCCCTTGATATAGACAGCATCCTGCGCATGCGCCGGCAGCGCCGCGAGGATGGAGATCACCGACAGGGCCGCCGCCAGCAACCCCGCCACGAAGATGCGCGTGAGGGTCATGAGCGCCCTCCCGCCGGTTCCTCGGCAATCGCGATCGCTGCCTGGCCGGGCGCAAGCCAGCCCGCAAATCCAATACCGGTGCCGCCGCCGATCCGCGGCAGCGCCGCCATGGCAGCCTCCAGCCTGTCCGCCTGCCCCAGCGCCGAGGACGCCAGCAGCGTCACCCGCCCGGCAGCAGCCCGCGCCACGCGTTCCAGGACAACGCCCGTATCGCCATAGCCGGTCATGCCCGTCAGCATGTCCTCGGGCACCAGCACGACCACACCCGTGTCACCGACCCGCAGCGTCACATCCGCATCCGGCTCAAGCGCTGAAAGCTGCTGCACCAGGAGCCCGCCGAGATAGCGCGCACCTGCGCCCTCCGCTGCAGCCGTCACCGGCACCAGCGGCCGCCCGGAGGCGTCGTCCGGCGACGTGCCGTCCCCGCTTGCCTGCACCGGCACCCCCGTCAGCCGCGCAATCGCGTCCGGCTCGAAGGACGACATGGAGAGGATCAGAACGAAGAAAGCGATCAGCAGCGCCGTCAGATCCGCAAACACCACCATCCAGCGCGGCGCACCCGCAAAGCGCAGGCCCACCGGCATATCACCAGCCGCACGCCGCGCGCCCTTGTCAGGCACAGCGGTTGCAGCGGTTACAGCAGCCGCATCACCTGCAGCCTCAACGGCATCCGTCTGCACAGCATCCAGGGCAAGCGCCGCATCAGTCATCAGCGCGCCTCCCCCATGCTTGCGGCGTAAAAAACAAACTCGGCCACGTCCCGCCCGGGCAGCGTCCGCACCGCCACGGCCTCAGGCCCGGCCACATCCGTCACTGCCGCGGCCAGCGCCACTGCGCGCCGCAGGGCCAGCTCGTCACCGCCGCCAACGGCCATCTCGACGCGGCGCAACGCGTCACCGCCCTCCGCCTCACCGGCCCGCATGGCCGTTGCCACATCGGTCAGCGCCGTACGGGCCGCAGGTGCCAGGGCCGCCGTTGCACCGACAAACAGCGCCTCCACCGGCAGCCGCACCCCGTGCCACGCAGCACCCTCCGTCAGCGGAACATCTTCCCGACCCGCCTCGAGCGGGGCGAAGGCATCAATCGCCGCTGTGATGAAATCCGTGTCCGCCACCACGCGCATGCCCGCGGGTCCGGCGAAATGCGGCGTCAGCGCCTGCGGTCCCGTCACGCTTTCGCGCTGGTGGGCGAAATGCGCCTCGACGGAGTCGAGCACGCTCACCGTGCGCGCCGGGTCAAAGCTCGTCAGCGAATTGAGAAACAGGAAGAAGGCCAGCAGTGCCAGAAACAGGGCGAGATAAAGCGTTGCCGCCTGCGCCTGTTGCGCAGCGGATTGCTCCCTGCCCCGTGCTTCCATCCGCACGTCTGCCGTCACCGGTGAGCCTCCTGCCCGACCTGCCCGGTTCATCCGGGTTCCGGGCGCGCGAATCGCCAAAGCGACGCGCCCCCGCACATGAAGGGCGAGATTACGGTCACAGCGGTTAAACAGCCGTTAAGGATTATCGCCGGAAAGGCCAATAAGCCGCAGAAACAGGGGCTTAACCGGCATTCCCCGGCACGATCGGCTCAAGCTCGTCCAGCCCCAGCGGTGCCGGCCGCTCCGGCATCGGCACGGCCGTCATCCGATTCTCGTTCGCCGTCGCCAGCTCCACAGTCACGGCCTGGGCCCGCTCCGGGTCCATCGCCGCCATGATCGCGGCCAGCTTGCGCTCGTTCATCCGCTCAAGCAGTTCCAGCAGCACGGCCATGTCCAGCCGCTCGAACACCGCAGCGGCGTCCTTCGGCTTCATGTTCTCATAGACCTTGACCAGGCTGTCATATTTGGCGTCGCCCTCGGTCTCTTCGGCCTTGAACACCGTGTCGATCTGTCCCTTGAGGGTCTTCAATTCGGCGATCTTCTCGTCGATCCGCGCTTCCGCCGCCGCCAGCAGCTTTTCGCGCATGGCCACGTCGTTCTCGCGGGCATCAAGCGATTTGCGGCGGTCCGCCAGCGCTTCCAGCACATCCGCGCTCTGCGCCTTCACCGGTTCCGGCCGCGCTGCCAGGTCAACCGGCGGGCGTGCATTCTCTTCGCCTTCAGCCCCGTCTTCCGCCGCGGCGCTGTCTTCGCCCGCAGCCTCCTCTTCGGAGGGCTCGGAAGCCGCCGCCACTTCGCTCACCACCGGCGACGCACCCGTCACCACGGCGGTCACCTTGAGGGTCAGCAGCAATGCCGCGCCCACCATCACGGCGGGCAGCAGGCGCAGTTTGTCGGGCGAATAGCTGTTCATGTCCTTGAACTCCGCGTTGGCCTAGCGCATCTGCCGCAGGGCAGCCGCAAGGCCCGTTTCCGCCAGCGGGTCGTCTTCGTCACCCGCATCCCGTGTCGTCTCGTCGGCACGCGGGCCATCCTCGCCGCGCAGATCCGAGGCTGCCTTGCGCGCGCCCGCATTCGATGCGGAGCCGAGCCGCTCGGCAATGTGATCACCAGCTTCCACCATCACCGCCAGCTCATCCGCCAGCGCGCGGGCTTTCTTCAGGTCGCGGTCCATGTCCCGGGTCAGCCCGTCACAGCTCACCCGCAAGTCCGTCACCGCGCCCTGCGCCCGTGTGGTTGCCTTGTCCAGCGCCACGATGATCTTGCGCAGCTCCCCTTCCCCGTCGCGCAGCGCCTTCAGGCGCCGGTCGAGAACGAAGCAATAGGCGATGGTGGCCACAAGCAGCACACCCACCACCAGTTCAACCATCATGCTGATCGAAAAAGCGCTCATCAGTCCCTGTCCCCGCGCAGGCCCATCGCTTCCACCCGGCTGGCGGTCTGCTTCAGGGGCTTGTCCACAAGCACGCCCATGTAATTACCCACCCGGCCCATGCGCCCGGTGGTGATCGGCACCCCGCCGGAGCGCAGCTGCACCGTGCTGTTGCCGGTACAGTTGAGCATCAGCGTCTGGCCGACCTCGAATTTCATCACGTCGCGCAGCGACATCACCTGCTCGTCCAGCAGCGCGTCCAGCTCCACTTCCGTGGACCACAATTCGGTCGCCAGATGGCCTTCCCAGATCGAGTCACGGCCGAACTTCTCACCCATGAACATCTGCAGCAGCAGCTCACGAATGGGTTCGAGCGTCGCATAAGGCAGCATCAGCTCGATGCGCCCGCCGCGGTCTTCCATGTCGATGCGCAGCTTCACCAGGATCGCCGCATTGGCGGGACGCGCGATCGCCGCAAAGCGCGGATTTGTTTCCAGCCTGTCCAGCTCGAAATTCACCGGCGACAGCGGTTCAAATGCCGCGCAGGCGTCCTGCAGCACCACTTCCACCATGCGTTGTACGAGATTGAGCTCGATGGTCGTGTACGGACGGCCCTCGATGCGCATCGCAGCCGTGCCGCGGCGGCCGCCCAGCAGCACGTCCACGATTGAATAGATCAGGTTGGAATCGACCGTGAACAGGCCGAAATTGTCCCATTCCCGCGCCCGGAACACCGCCAGGATGGCCGGCAGCGGAATGGAATTCAGATAATCGCCGAAACGGATCGACGTGATGTTGTCGAGGCTCACTTCCACATTGTCGGAAGTGAAGTTGCGCAAGCTTGTGGTCATCAGGCGCACCAGCCTGTCGAACACGATTTCCAGCATCGGCAGGCGCTCATAGGACACAAGCGCCGAGTTGATGATCGCGCGGATGCCGGTCTTGTCCCCGCCCGCGTCATCATCCATCTCGAAGCCGAGCAGGCTGTCGATTTCATCCTGGTTGAGAACACGTTCCGCCGCGCCGGACATGCCCGGCATGGCTTCCTCTTCCTCGTCTTCCGAAAGGCTGGCCTCCCAGTCAGCAGCCATGGCGTCGGCATCGCCGTCATCACCATCGCCACCTTCAGCGCCACCATCAGCGCCATCGTCGCCGCCGTCACCGGCAGCCTCAGCCTCCCAGGCTGCAGCCATTTCGTCCTGGTCGAGATCGTCGTCTTCGGGAGCCATGAATTCTTGCCTGTCCGTATGCGGGGTCCGTCGGGAAGCGGAAAGCCGCTACTGGATGATCATTTCGGTAAACAGGACGTCGGCCACCTCATAGGGGCGCACATCCATGTTGATGCGGCGCAGGATCTCTTCCTTGAGCCGGAAGAGCCCCGCCGAGCCGTCAAGGTCTGAGGGCCGCAGCTCGCGCAGATAGACCTGGAAATTGTCCATGATGCGCGGCATCAGCGGCTCGATCTTCGGCAGCGCCGTTGCGTCATGCAGCTCCAGCGTCACGCGGAATTTCACGAAGGAAGCCCGCTCCTCCTTGGAGCGCAGATTGATGATGAGTTCCGGCAGCTCGTAGAACACCACCTTGGACGGATCGACGACCTTCTTGCCGTCCGCGCCCATTTCGGCCTGTTCCTCTTCCTCACCGCCGCCGAACACCCCCATCATGAAGGCACCACCGACGCCGCCCACCACCAGAAGCAGCGGCAGCACGATGAACAGCACAAGCGTCTTGCCGGAGAGCTTCTTCTTGCCGCCCTCTTCTTCACCGTCGCCGTCGATGTCTTCGATGTCTTCTGCGGCCGTTTCGTCACTCATCGTGAGAACCCTGCATATGTGTCACCCGCTTCGTCACTGAAGCCCGGTGATGCGAACCATCCCCAATGCAGACCGGCCGTCCTTGGCACCCTGCGCTTGAATTGTCCGCCACATACGCATTCTGCCTGTGGCCAGTCTGGTGAGCCTTCAGGGCGGCCGGCCATCAGCGCGCGGATGCCGCGCGAACCAAGCCCCCCAAGGATCATGCGGGCGAGTGTGCGTCCGACGCGGTTAACGAAGCGTTTTACAAACCCGCAGGTCAGGCAAAAAACCGGCAAAAAATGCCGGGTGCCGGGCAAAACGCGACCTCTTGCCTAGCCGCCGCCGTGGCCCACACCCGTGTTTTCCGCAGTGTTCAGCCGTTTTTCACTTGGCACGCCCGATGCACTTCAGGGGGCGTGGCAGCGGTCCCGACGCCGCCACACGACCAAAATGACTTTCCGTCCACAGAGCTTTTTCCCGATCGCCCTGTGGAAAACATGACCAGCCTGAGGTCCGTTATGGAACAAGCAGTTTCGATTGCCCTGTCGCGTCAGATGACGTTGCGCCGCGCGATGGATATCGTGGCCAACAACATCGCCAACGCCAACACCACCGCCTACAAGGCGGAATCCCCGGTGTTCAACGAATTCCTGATGCCGGAAGCCGAGGCGGAAGACCGCGGCTACGGCAAGGCGGCGGCCCTGTCCTTCGTGCTGGATACCGGCACGCACCGCGATCTCGCCGAAGGCAACATCACCCATACGGGCAACCCCTTCGATGTGGCGATCACCGGCGACGGCTTCTTCTCCGTCGAGACCGCCAACGGCGTGCGCTACACCCGTGCCGGTCACTTCACCGTCGACAACACCAACCAGCTGGTCACGCCCATGGGCGACCCGGTGCTGTCCAATGCCGGTGCACCCATCACCATCAATCCGGATGACGGCGCCGTCGAGATCGCCCGCGACGGCACCATCTCCGCTGGCGGCAACACCATCGGCCGTCTCGGCGTGGTGAATGTCGAGAACCCCGGCGCCATGAAGAAGACCGGCGACAACTACCTGGAAACCGAGCAGGACGCCGTGCCCGTGGAAAACGCCACGGTCATGCAGGGCTTCATCGAGAGCTCCAACGTCAAGCCGGTGGTGGAGATGACCCGCATGATCGAGGTCATGCGCGCCTACACCTCCACCCAGAAGACGATCAACGACATGGGCGACCTTCAGCAGTCCGCCATCCGCCAGCTCGGGCGCGAACCCAACTAGCAACCGCGCCACCCAATTCCCATGACGGGGTTTCCCGGCCCCTGAAAGAGGAGACGACGAAATGAAGTCACTCAGCATCGCAGCCACCGGCATGTTGGCCCAGCAGCTCAATGTCGAGGTCATCTCGAACAACATCGCCAACATGAACACCACGGCCTACAAGCGTCAGCGGGCCGAGTTCCAGGATCTGATCTATCAGAACATCCGCCGCGTCGGCTCCACCTCGTCCGATGCCGGCACCATCGTGCCCACCGGCGTTCAGATCGGCGTCGGCGTCAAGGCGGGCTCCGTCTACCGCATTTCCAGCCAGGGCAACCTGACGCCCACGGACAATACCTATGACCTGGCGATCCAGGGCGAAGGCTATTTCCGCGTCACCCTGCCCACCGGCGAAGATGCCTATACCCGCGCCGGTGCCTTCCAGCTCGATGCGACGGGCCAGATCGTCACCACCGACGGCTACCCGCTCTCCCCGGCCATCACCGTGCCGCAGGATGTGCGCGATGTGAGCATCAACACCCAGGGCCAGATCGAGGCCTTCCTCGATGGGCAGACCGACCCCACCGTGCTGGGCCAGCTTGAGATCGTGCGCTTCTTCAACAAGGCCGGCCTCGAAGCCCGCGGCAGCAGCCTTTATCTCGAAACGCCCGCCTCCGGCGCCCCCGTGGCCGCCACCCCCGGCTCCGTCGGCTACGGCACCCTGCTGCAGGGCTATCTCGAGACCTCCAACGTGGATTCGGTTGGCGAGATCACCAATCTCATCAGCGCCCAGCGCGCCTATGAGATGAACGCCAAGGTCATCACCTCGACGGATGAAATGCTCTCCGTCGCCTCCAACCTCCGCTAACGGGCCCGTATCATGACCTCCTTCAAGTCCCTGATCGCAGCCCTCGTCATCGCCGCCGCCACCCTGGCACCGGCGCTTGCCGCCGCCGCGGAAGAAGCCGTGCTGCGCACCCGCGCCGTTGTTACCGGCGACACGGTGACCCTGGGCGACCTGTTCCTCAATGCGGGCGACACGGCAGACAGGCCCGTCTCCCGCGCCCCTGCCCCCGGCGAACGTGCCGCCATCGCAGCCGGCCACGTCGTCAATGCCGCCCGCGCCGCCGGTCTCCTGTGGCCGAACCACGAGCGCTACACCCATCTCATCGTCCAGCGCGACGGCTTGGAAGTGCCCGCCGACATGCAGCGCGATGCTGTGGCCGACGCCATCATGCGCAGCCAGGCAACCGCCGCCCCGGCAGATGTCCGCTACGCCGTCAGCTTCGACAAGACGCCCCGCGCCCTGCATGTCGCCCGCGGCACCACGCCGGAAGCCGTTGTCGCAGGCCTCGAATATGATGCCCGCACCGGCCTGTTTACTGCCCGCGTCACCACCCCGGCCCGCAAGGCCCGCACCCTGACCCTCACCGGCCGCGCCCGGCAGATCCGCGAAGTGCCCATGCCGGTCACCGCCATCGGCCGCGGCGAGACCATCACCGAAGGCATGGTGTCCATGGTAGAAATGGATGCCGCCCGCATCGCCCCGGGCACAGCCCTCACGGTGGACGAAATCATCGGCATGAGCTCGCGCACCGCCCTGCGCGCCGGACAGCCCGTCCGCGTCGCTGACCTGCGCCTGCCCGTCGCCGTCTCCAAGGACAGTCGCGTCTCCATCACCTTCGAGATGCCGGGCATGATCCTCACCGCCACCGGCCGCGCCCTCGAGGACGGCCCCATGGGCGGCCTCATCCGGGTGCTGAACACCCGCTCCCGCCGCACCATTCATGCCCGTATCGTGGCACCGGACCGCGTGGTCGTGGAAAGCGACTTGCCCATGCAGCTCGCCCACACCCTCAACTGATCCCGATTCACCCGATCATCCGCCCCAATCGTCACCGGCCAGCCCGAAAGCCGGTTCCAGCCTGAAGGAACATCCCATGACGATCCAAGCTTCCCGCACGCTCCGCCTGGCAGCCCTCGGCGCCCTCGCCCTGTCGCTCGCCGCCTGCAGCGCTGCCGACCGCCTCAAGAATGTGGGCAAGGCCCCGGACCTGACGCCGATTGAAAACCCCGCCATGCGCAACGAGGTGCAGACCGTCTCCCTGCCCATGCCGCAGCCGGAAACAGTCAGCTACAAGCCAAATTCCCTGTGGCGTTCAGGCGCCCGCGGCTTCTTCAAGGATCAGCGTGCCGCCACCGTCGGCGACATCCTCACGGTGCAGATCGAGATCACCGACAAGGCCGAGATCGACAACACCACCGAGCGCACCCGCTCCAATTCCGAAGACGCCGGCCTCGACAACCTGTTCGGCTACGCCCAGAACCTGGATCGTCTGCTGCCGGACGAAGTCAGCAACACCGATCTCGTTGGCCTCGACTCCACGAGCCGCAGCCGTGGCGCCGGCACCGTGGACCGCGAGGAAAAGGTCAACCTCACCGTGGCCGCCATCGTCACCCAGATCCTGCCCAACGGAAACCTCGTCATCCAGGGCAAGCAGGAAGTGCGTGTGAACTTCGAAGTGCGCGAGCTTCTCGTCGCCGGTGTCATCCGTCCGGAAGACATCTCCAACCAGAACACCATCAAGCACACCCAGATCGCCGAAGCCCGCATCTCCTATGGCGGCCGCGGCCAGATCACCGACGTCCAGCAGCCGCGCTACGGCCAGCAGGTCTTCGACATCCTGATGCCGTTCTAGGCACCAGGCCCTTCACACCAGTCTGCCGATCAGGTGCTGCCGTCTCAGGCACACCAACCCGGCTGAGGGAGCGGGCGTTCAGGCCGCCCGCTCCATCCCGCACCGCCATCGGGACCCGTGCCGCACGGCATGGGAGGAGGTGCAAACAAAACGGCGCGCGAGCTCGGGAACTCGCGCGCCGTTCTTGTTGTTGCGGCAGTGGTGAGGCAGCGCCCCGCCCTATTCGTCCCGATAGACCTTTTCACGCCGCTCGTGGCGCTCCTGGGCTTCGATCGACAGGGTGGCAATCGGACGGGCTTCCAGGCGCTTCAGGCCGATCGGCTCCCCCGTCTCCTCGCAATAGCCATAGGTGCCATCCTCGATCCGCTTCAGCGCCGCGTTGATCTTGTTGATCAGCTTGCGCTGCCGGTCACGCGCCCGCAGTTCCAGCGACCGCTCCGTCTCGGACGACGCCCGGTCGGTGAGGTCCGGATGGTGGCTCGTGTCTTCCTGCAGGTTGTTGATGGTCTCCCGGGTCTCGCGAAGGATGTCTTCCTTCCACTCCAGAAGCTTGCGGCGGAAATACTCCCGCTGCCGGTCATTCATGAAAGGCTCGTCGTCTGACGGCCGGTAATCTTCAGTCAACTCAGCGGTCACCAGTGTTCTCCCTTCACAGGTGCCGGATGTCCGCCTCATACCCCCAAAGCATCCCCAAACGCTTTCAGCAGTCACGGGCATCCGGTGTGGCGCGCATATATATAGAGAGCGCCGCCCGCGCACAACACGCCGCAAACGGCTTACCCCATGAATTATTTGTATAATTTCGCGTGGACATCCCGGCCGCGCACCCTATGGAGGCACGCGAAGCGCAAGGCTTTTTGCTGAGAATTCAGCCGCTTCAGCCCGTCAGGATGCGCTCATATTTCGCCAGCTCCACGCGCGCGCGCAGCTCGATTTCGTCCAGCACCTGCGACAGACGCGGGTCCTGGAACTCCGTCTGCGAATCACGGCGCTGGTCCACCAGCTTCAGAAGCTGCTGCAGCTTCTGCTTGGGAATGTCCCCGGCCAGCAGAGATAGTTTGAGATCGTCGAGAATATCGAGCATGGATTCGGCCCGCGCCACGGCCTTGCTGCGGCCGTCGGTGGCGGTGCCCACTTCCTGCAGGGCGATCAGCGCGTCGACCGGGGCCACACCGCCAACGGCATGGCTGCCGCGCGGGGCATCCGTTTCCGCCGCGCTGTCGATGCTGAAACGCTCGCCGCTGCCCGGGCGGGCCTTGCCGGCCCCGCCCGTCTTAGCTGGTCCCTGCGCACGTCCGGCGCCACCAACCTTCATTGCTCGGCTCCTGCCAATCAGGCGCGCCCTGCGACGCACCGCCAATTCCTCATTCCGCACGCTGCGCCAAACTGCTTAACGCCTGCTTAACGCTATTCACCACATTGGGCAGAAATTGCCGCCCTCCCGGCAGCAAACTCCCCCTTGAGGCAGCCGGACCGCCACCGCCCAGCGGATTTATCCTTTGTTTTCAGCACATTGGAAAAACCGCCGGAATGGCACGGCTTTCGCTAGGTACCGCCCAGACAGACCCATCTCCGGCGCCCGCCTGATCCCGACAGGGCCGCCGACAGAACGGACACCAGACCCGAATGCTGTTCGCAGACCTGAAAATCTTCCGCCCTGCCCTGCTGGCCGTCCCCGCCGCTTTGGTCGCTGCCTCTCTGGCTGCGGTCTTCCTGCTGGCCGGCCCGGCGCAGGCCTCTTCCCGCATCAAGGATCTGGCCTCGGTCGAAGGCATCCGCGAAAACCACCTTGTGGGCTACGGCCTCGTGGTCGGCCTCGACGGCACCGGCGACAGCCTGCGCAACGCGCCGTTCACCCGCCAGAGCCTGCAGGCCATGCTGGAGCGTCTGGGCGTCAACACCCGTGACGCCAATCTCAACACCGATAATGTGGCCGCCGTCATGGTGACCGGCAACCTGCCTGCCTTCGGCGCGCAGGGCAGCCGCATGGACATCAGCGTCGCCACCCTCGGCGATGCCACGTCGCTTCTCGGCGGCACGCTTCTCGTCACCCCGCTAATGGGTGCCGACGGCGAAGTCTATGCCGTGGCCCAGGGCCCGGTGGCTGTTGCCGGCTTCAGCGCCGAGGGCGATGGCGCCAGCGTCAAGCGCGGTGTCGCCACCTCCGGCCGCATCCCCAACGGGGCCATCATCGAGCGCGAGATCGCCTTTGCGCTGGATGACCTCAGCACCGTCCGCCTGTCGCTGCACAACCCGGATCTCACCACCGCCCAGCGCATGGCCAATGTCATCAACACCTTCATCGGCGGCGACACCGCCACCGCAACCGACCCGTCCACCGTGGCGCTCAGCATTCCCCGCAACGGCAAGAACGCCGTCGTCAGCATGCTGACCGAGATCGAGCAGCTGCGCGTCTCCCCGGACAGCCCCGCCAAGGTGGTCATCGACGAAGCGTCCGGCGTCATCGTCATGGGCAAGGATGTGCGCGTCTCCACCGTCGCCATCGCCCAGGGCAACCTGACGATCCGCGTCACCGAGACACCGCAGGTCAGCCAGCCCAACCCGTTCGCCGAACAGGGCCAGACCGCCATCGTGCCGCGCACCAATATCGACGTTGACGATGATGCCGAAAACCGCCTCGGCCTGCTGCGCGAAGGCGTGACGCTGGAAAGCCTGGTCGATGGCCTCAACGCCCTCGGCGTCGGCCCGCGCGACATGATCTCCATCCTGCAGACCATCCGCGCCGCCGGTGCCCTGCAGGCCGAGCTGGAGGTGCTGTAATGGATTTCGCCCTCTCAGCCCCCGTCGCCACCGGCAGCATCGCGGGCCTCCCCGGCCAGATGCTCTCCACGCCGAAGGCACCCGGCAATCTCACCTCTGCCCAGCAGCAGGAAATGCAGCGCGTCGCCCGCGAGTTCGAAGCGGTCTTCATCGGTCAGATGACCCAGACCATGTTCTCCGGCCTCAAATCCGAAGCTCCCTTCGGCGGCGGCCACGCAGAAGATATGTGGCGCTCGCAGCTTGCGTCCGAAATGGGCAACACCATCGCCGCCTCCGGCGGCATCGGCATCGCCGACAATGTCTATCGCTCCATGCTCGCGCAGCAGGAAATGGCCACCCGCGCCGCCACCGAGGCAGCCCCGGCGCCCCACCCTGCCGCCACCCAGCCTGCCGCAACACTGATTGAGGAGTAGTCCCATGCCCAGCCTGCACCCCCGCCCGGAACAGAAGCAGTGGCAGCCGCCCGTTACCTTCCTGGATGACATGGCCGCCCTCGCCACGGCGCTGGACCGGATCATCACCCGGGAAAACGCCCTGGCGCTTGAAAACCGCCTGATGGATATCGGCGCACTGGCCCCCGAAAAGACCAAGATCGCCGTGGACTATGACCGCCACGCCCGCGCCCTCAAGGCTGATCCCGCCAAGCTGCACGCAGCCTCGGATGAAACCCGCGGCCGCCTCCGCGCCGCCGTCCAGAGCCTGGAAGGCAAGCTGGAGGAAAACCGCATGCTGCTGGGTGCCGCCAAGGATGTGTCCGAGGGCATCGTCAAGGCCGCCGCCCGCGCCGCCAGCGAGGCCCGCGCACCGACCATCGGCTACGCGCCGAAGTCCACCGCCAAGGCCCGCCCCGTGGCAGCCACCGCCACTATCGCGCTGGACAAGCGCGTCTGACGACAGACCGTTCAGAGCCTATCGGCCGCGCGGAGAACCGCGCGGCCTTTATGCTTAAGGCACCCTTGCAGCGGCCGCTGAAATCCCGCCCCAAATGTTAGCCGGACCTTAACGGGCTCACCGGTAAATTTTGCCTACTTCTGCACGTGCAGAAGGGCGGATGACTGGGAACTCCGCTCAACCCCGGGGGGCGCGACCCAAGAAATGGGTGCCGCCATGGACGCAATCTCAGGCCAGAAGCCTGTCAACATCGCCGTCTCCTCACCAGGTGCCACTGTCCCGGCCGCTTCAGGCCCAACCGGACAGGGGGCCGTTCCGCCTGTTCAGAAGACAGAAGCCGCCGTCAACACGCCCCGCCGCCCGGCAGGTGCGTCGGCCCTGCCGCAACAGCGCAACTCCGACCGCGAGGCGCTGGACCGCGCCATTGCCGAGCTCGAGAGCAAGCTGCCGGTCAATGTCAGCTTCGACATTACCTACGACAAGAGCATCAAGCGCGAAGTCGTACGCGGCACCAGCACGCTCACCGGCGAAACCGTGATCGAATTCCCCACCGAGGAAATGCAGAAGCTGATCCGCGGCCTGCGGGAAGAACTCGGCCTCGCTGTCGACGAGAACGCCTGATCCGGCCCCGGCGGACCATCCGGCAAACCGTGCGGCAAACCGTGCGACGGTCCGCTGACTCGCCAGGTGTTAAGACGCCGGTAACCACGATCTGCCACTTCTGACGCATGGGACTTTCCCCCGCGATCCGTCAGAGGGTGCTTCATGGCCGGCTCACCACTGCAGCTCAACGCGCAGACCATCACCGAAGACTTCAACCGCGCCGTTGAACAGCATCAGAAAGGCAAGCTCGACCGGGCGCGCCGCGGCTACAAGCGCGTCCTCAAGGCAGCGCCCAATCACGCCGACGCCCTGCACCTGCTCGGTGTCATCGACCTCCAGCGCGGCAATTACGAGCAGGCCGAAAAGCTCATGCGCCAGGCGCTCGAGCAAAACGCGGCCATGGCCCCCGCCCATTACAATCTGGCCCGCTGCCTCAACGAGATGGAGCAGCATGAAGAAGCGCTCCTCGCTGTCCGCCAGGCCATTGAACTCATCCCCCAGGACGTGGATTGCTGGGTGCTGTGCGCCAACCTGCTCATCAAGCTCGACAAGAAGGCCGAAGCCGTCACCGCCCTCCGGCAGGTGCTGACCTTCAAGCCGGACGTCACCTCCGTGCGCCGCTCGCTCGCCGGGCTGCTGCTCGATCTCGACCGCGGCGAGGAAGCCGAAGAAGAAATCGCGCGCCTTACCGAAAGCGCCTCCCGCCCCCACGAAGCCCTGCGCGACCTCGCCATCCTCCGTGTCCAGAATGAGGACCGCGAAGACGCGATCATCCTGGTGCGCCGCGCCCTCGAGATCGAACCCAAGGACCGCCAGTGCCGCACCCTGCTTGCCGGCCTGCTGATCGACAGCGACCGCAATCTGGACGCGGTTCCCATTCTTGATGAGCTGCTGGAAGAGTATCCGGACGACGTTGAGACCAAGCTGAAGCTCGGCATCGCGCTGGCCAATATGCTGCGCTTCAAGGATGCCCTGCCCGTCCTCCAGTTCGTGCACGAAAAAGCGCCGGAAAACTCCAACGCCCTGCTCAAGCTGGCCTTCGTCTATCAGCGCCTCGAAATGTTCGACGAGGCGATCGCCCATTACGAGAAGCTGAAGGTGCAGGAGCCGCGCGAGGCCCGCTCATGGTCCAATCTGTGCGCGGTCTATACCGAGCTTGAAGAGTATGACAAGGCGGTCACCGAGGGCATGGACGCCCTCAGGATCAACCCGGATGTCGAGCAGACCTATCTGAATCTCGCCGTCGTGTTCCAGCGCGCCGGCCACTGGGATCAGGCCAAGGAGCTCTACCGCAGGGCGCTCAACGTCAATCCCGAATATCACAGCGTCGGCTCCAACCTGTCGCACCTGCTGCTCGCCCAGGGCGAGATCGAGGACGGCTGGGATCTCTACGGCCACGGCTTCAATGCCCAGATGCGCCGCCCCCAGCGCTTCATCGACGCCACCCTTTGGCAGAACGAGGACATCTCCGGCGACCAGATCATGGTCTGGAAGGAACAGGGCATCGGCGACGACATGCGCTTTGCCTCCTGTTACCCGGATCTCATTGCCCGCGCCGGCCACGTCATCATCGAAACGGACCCGCGCCTGGTCACGCTCTACCAGCGCTCCTTCCCCGAGGCGACGGTGCGGCCGGAACAGACGCCGAAGGAAGACATGGTCTTTGTCGGCCCGCGCGAGTTCCGCTACCACACGCCCGCCGGCCAGCTGCCGGTCCATCTGCGCCGCTCCCTGGACAAATTTCCCCAGCATGAGGGCTATCTGAAGCCGGACTCCGAGCGCGTGGCCTATTGGCGCCAAAAGGTCGAGGCGGCCGGCGACGGCATCCGCATCGGCCTGTCATGGCGCTCCATGCACCGCAATGTCTCCCGCGACATGGTCTATACGGAGCTTGCCGACTGGGCAGAGCTGATCGCTGCGGACGGCATCACCTGCATCAGCCTGCAATATCATGAGCCCGACGAGGAAATCGCCGCGCTGGAGCGCGACACGGGCCTCAAGGTGCATCTCATGGAAGGTGTCGATCTCAAGGACGAACTGGACGAGGCGGCAGCCCTTACCAAGGCCTGTGACCTCGTCGTGTCGGCCGGCACCTCCGTCGCCGACATGTCCGGCGCCCTCGGCGTGCCCGTGCTGTTCTACGGCAACTACCTGCACGCCATGCAGCTCGGCACCGACGGCTTCCCCTGGTACCCCTCTTCGGTCTTCTTCAGCCGCCCGCCCGGCTCCACCATGCAGCCCATCGTGGAGACGATCACCCGCGAGGTGATCGGCCTGGCCCGGAAGCATCAGGCCGGCGAACTTACCTGATATCCACAGATTATTACCTGCATCACGGGGCTGCCCATTGGGCGGCCCCGTTTGCGTTTGGGTTGCAAACTGCCGGGCAAATTCTGCCGCTGACGGCAATCACTGCCGGGTGGGCCTCGGCGGAATTCACATAACTCCTTGATTTTATTGAGATTTCAAACTGGCACGCCGCATGCTCTTACAGGGCCAAGTGCTGGTCACCCGACCGTGCTGAAGGATCTCCAGGGCCAACGGGCTATTCCCCGGCTGTCCCGAAATGGCGATCCGCAGGCGGAGTTGTTTACGGGCGATTAAGCATTAACGCGCAGTATCCAGCGTAACGAACTGGGACACTACCCTCGTGGATGAGGGCGCTGGATTTGGTCCTAGGAGGGCATGAGATATGAGTGACGTCGTTCTTTCCGCAGGTATCCGTTCGAACCTGCTGAGCATTCAGAACACCGCCAAACTTCTGGATCAGACCCAGAACCGTCTGGCGACGGGCCTTAAGGTCAACGGGGCGGTGGACAATCCCACATCGTTCTTCACCGCTCAGGGTCTCAACAACCGGGCCCGTGACCTGAACACACTGCTGGACTCGATGGACCGTGCCGTCCAGACGCTGGAAGCAGCCGACGAGGGCATCAAGGGTGTGATCAAGCTGATCGAAAACGCCAAGGCCACGGCCACCCAGGCGCTGACGGCGAAGATCATTCCGAGTTCCGTTTCCAGCACCACCACCGGGCTGGTCGCCACGCAGAACGCATCCCAGATCACCGGCATCGACGCGCAGGACAGCTTCACCATCCAGGTGGGCACCGCCGCTGCCGTGACCATCAACATCGCCAACTCCACCCAGGCCCTGAGCGCAATCATCGCGTCCATCGCCGCGGTGGCCAATGTGACGGCCTACCTGACCTCGGACGGCAAGCTGAAGATCGAAGCCACCAACGGCGAAGACCTGCAGATCACCGATGTCTCCGGCTCCACGGGCAACGACCTGGCCATTGCCGGCACCTTCACCAATGGCGTCAACCGCAACTCCTTCGAGAGCGATTTCAACGCGCTGCGCACGCAGATGGACCAGTTGGTGGCCGACGCCTCTTACCAGGGCGTCAACCTGCTCCAGGCCAACAACGACCTGACGGTGTTCTTCAACGAATCCCAGACCTCGAGCCTCACCATCAATTCCAAGCTGGTGGATACCTCGACCAACGGTCTGAGCATCTCCGAGATCACCGCCAAGAGCTGGGCCACCGACGGCAATATCCGCGGTGCCATCGATGAGCTGGACGGGGCCATTGCCAATCTGCGGCAGCTTGCCTCCACCTTCGGCGGCAACCTCTCCGTGGTGCAGACCCGGGAAGACTTCACCGAAAACCTGGTCAACACGCTGGAAACCGGTGCAGCCAACCTCACCTTGGCCGACACCAATGAGGAAGGCGCCAACCTTCTGGCCCTGCAGACCCGCCAGTCCCTGGGCACCACCGCCCTGTCGCTGGCTTCCCAGGCCGACCAGAACGTGCTGCAGCTCTTCTAAAAAGAGCCTCCGGCCAAAAAAGATCGAAGCGGCTGCAATTTTTTTGCAGCCGTTTTTTCTTTGTTTTCCGCTGTTTTTTCCACATGCCCCCCGTGCCGCGCTGTAAGGGGTCGGTGTGTGTACGATTGGGGTAACGACGCTTTAAGACCTTTCGCCGAGAGTTTCGCTCGACACCTCAGAACGAGGGTCAGTGACATAGTTTTCCTAGGAAAGGAAATCAGCAAATGGCTGAAATTGCTCTCTCGAACGCTCTGCGTACGAACCTCAACTCGCTCCAGTCCACCGCCTCCCTGCTTTCGAAGACCCAGGAACGTCTGTCGACGGGCCTGAAGGTGAACGGCGCGATTGACAACCCGACCTCGTTCTTCACGGCCCAGGGCCTCAACAACCGCGCATCCGACCTCGCCACCCTCGGTGACGACATCGGTATCGCGATTGATACGCTGCAGGCTGCTGACGAAGGTATTAAGGCGATCACCACGCTCGTCGAAAACCTGAAGTCGACCGCCAACCAGGCTCTGACCACGAAGATCAAGGGCGCCAACGTGTCGTCCTCGACCCTCAATGCTTTCGCTGGTACGGCTCACGCCTCCCAGGTGACCGGCATTGACGCTGGCGACAGCTTCACCATCCAGGTGGGCACTGCCACGGCCGTGACCATCAACATCGCCACCTCCACGCAGGACCTCAGCGTCATCGTTGCGTCCATCGCCGGCGTCACCAACGTGACGGCGTCGATCACCAGCGAAGGCAAGATCAAGATCGAAACCACCAATGGTGAAGATCTGAAGATCACCGACGCCTCTGGCTCCACCGCCAACGATCTGGGCGTGTCCGGCACGAAGACCAACGGTGTGAACCGCAACTCCTTCGTGACCGACTTCAACGAACTGCGCACGCAGATCGACCAGTTGGCCGGTGACGCCTCCTTCAAGGGTGTCAACCTGCTTCAGGCAAACAACAACCTGACGGTGAACTTCAACGAAGACCAGACGTCCAGCCTGACGATTAAGTCCAAGCTGCTCGACACGTCTTCCAGCGGTCTGAACATCTCGCAGCAGACCAAGTCGAACTTCGCTTCCGACAGCTCGATCGAAGCTGCTGTTGCCGAGCTTGACGCCGCTATCGGCACGCTCCGCAGCCAGTCGTCTTCCTTCGGTAACAGCCTGTCGATCGTGGAGAACCGTCAGACGTTCACCAACAGCCTGATCAACACGCTCGAAACCGGTGCCGGCAAGCTCACCCTGGCCGACACCAACGTCGAAGGCGCCAACCTGCTGGCCCTTCAGACCCGTCAGTCCCTGGCTACCACGACCCTGTCGCTGGCATCCCAGGCCGACCAGAACGTCCTGCGTCTGTTCTAATCAGACCACAGGCGGCAAAGCCAGGAACGGCGGCGCCATCTGGTTTCAACGACAAGAGAGAGGCGGTGCAGAACGCACCGCCTCTTTTCTTTTGGCCCCTGCCCCGGCAGCCATGCCAGGCGCCACCGGGGCACCCAAAGCCCCGTGAGTGGATTTGATTTGCATTCATGGGCCGCTTTCCACGTCCCGGAAAGCCGTTTTACCGCCTATACTTATCCGCACGAATCAATGGCCTGCCAGGAAGGCAGCGGCCGATGCTCATCCGGCACCGCATCCGCACGGCCACGCATGTGATCACCCTCGCGACCATGGAGAACGCATATGGCGCTGAAGATCGAGCTCAAGCCCGGCGAACGCTTCATCCTCGGCAATGCGGTCATCACCAATGACGATCAGCGCACCCGCCTCTTCGTGGAGGGCTCAGCCCCCATCCTGCGCGAGAAGGACATCATGCGCCCGGAGGAGGCCGACAGCCCCTGCAAGCGGCTCTACCTGGCCGTCCAGCTGATGTATCTGAGCAATGATCCGTCCGAGCAGCACTCGCTCTATTTCCAGCTCACCAACGACATCATCCAGGCTGCCCCCAGCACGCTCGAATACATAGAGCGTATGAACAATCAAATCTTAACCGGCGCGTTCTACAAAGCTCTGAAGGAAGCAAAATCGCTCATCGAATATGAGCAGGAGCTTATGTCGAATGCACAATCCGGCGCAGGCGTACGGTCAGACGGCTAGGGTCGTCTCTAACCCGCGTGAACACGAAGCCAATCTGCTTATCAAGGCCGCCAAGCAGCTCCAGGCGGTGAAAGAGCCATTTGATCCGCGTAGTGACAAATTCCGCGATGCGGTGACCTATAACCGCAAGCTCTGGAGCATCTTCGCGTCCTCTGTTGTGGGTGACGACAACCCCCTTCCCGACCAGATCAAGCAGAACATCGCCAATCTCGGCATCTTCGTCATGAAGCACACGGTCTCGGTCCAGGCGAGCCCGGCACCCGAGAAGCTGGACGTGCTCATCAACATCAACCGCGAAATCGCAGCCGGCCTCTATTCCAAGCCGGCCTGAGCGGCCGCGTTGTATCCGCAAGGGGCACACCCTTCGCCCACGGACAGCACCGGACACGAAAAAGGCTCCCTCAGCGAGGGAGCCTTTCTTGTTGGGCAGGACGGCCCGTCTGGCGGATGCCGCCTGGATGCCGCCTAGATGTAGTTCGTCAGCGTCAGCCGCGAGACAAGCGAGGTCACCTGGTAGCTGGCGGTCAGCTGGTTCTGCAGCTGCAGGATCTTCGCCCCCACCTCGTTGGTGTCGGCGTTCTCCGTCTCCGCAAGCAGCACCTGCGTAGCGTTGATCGTGCGCTCGTGACGGTCCTTGGTATTGGACAGGCTGGTTTCCTTCAGTGCCAGCTGCGTGCGCAAATCGGCAATCGACGTGGTGCCGTTGAAAGCAAACTTCTTGCCTGTGCGCTGCGTGGTCTCGTCATAGGCACGCTGCGACAGTGGGTCTGCGTCCGGGAACTCCAGCGCCGCCAGCACGGCCAGCGTCTTCACCACGTCCCGCGTCGGTCCCTCATCGGCCCGCGTCGCGTAGCTGATGATCCGGCCGTCATCGATCTTCGCCGTCGCGCTGTCACGGATCGGCGTCGTCGTGTTGTCGCCCTTGTACCAAAACACCGTATCCGTGGTGGTGGCATCGCGCAGGCCGGTTGCCGTGTCGAAAGGCGGGCCGTCAACACGCTGCGGCGGCGTCGCTGAATCATACTCGAAGAACTCGGTCGCCGCCCGCTGGGCGCTCGCCCCCTTCAGCGAGGTCTGCGCCAGGATTTCCACGTCCCGCGCCAGCGCCGACTGGAAATTCGCCGCCGTCGCATTGGCATCCGCCCCCACCAGGAACTTGCCTTCATTCGGCGTGCCGGTGGTGATCGCCTTCAGCGTCAGGGTTTCCTTCGTGCCGTCAGGCAGGTTGAAGGAGATGTTGATTGTCTGCCCGTCGGTCGGCAGCGGGGCTGCGAACTGCACGGACAGGGCCTGCGGCGCCCCGGCAATACCCGCCGTCACATTGGCGAGGTCAGTGGACACCGCATCGAATTTGAGGCCGAAGGGCGGCGCGTTGTCTTCGGTCACCGTCACCGTATCACCGGCCGGCACAGGGATCTGCAGCCGCCCGCGATTGTCCGAGCCCAGGTCAGCCTGGGCGCGTTCGGAGACAATCTGCTTGAAGCCTGCCCGGCCCACGTCACCATTGATGACCGTGTCATAGACTTCCACCGGCTGCGTCTGCGTCGCGGCCCCGCCAAACAGGTGCCGCCCGCCGATATCAGTGTTGAGCACCGCCAGCACTTCCTCCAGCCGCTCCGCGGCGGTGTACTGAAGCTGCGTCTGCTTGGTGTCGATGGTTTCATAGCCTGACGTCAGCGATGCCGTGCGCATTTCCGCGGCGATGTCATCCACGCGCGACAGGCTCTGCTGCACCGTTGTCAGGCGCAGCTGCGTCTGGTCGATGGTGCGGATATAGGCATCCATCACGTTGAGTTCGGCCCGCAGGTCGAGCACCAACCCCGCATTCACCCCAAGGCCCGCATGGCTCTGGGACTTCTTGCCGGTGGCAAGCTGCGTCTGCAGATCCGTGAGCTGCGCGCGCATGGTGTTGATCTGGTTCGTCGTGGTCAGAGACTGGAGGAGCGAAGGCACCTGCATTGTTCTATTCCCTACCCGTCACCTAGCGAAGGATGGTCGAGAGGAGATCCATCATCTCCTGCACCGCCGACATCACCCGCGCATTGGCGGCATAAGCATTCTGCAGCACCAGGAGCTGCGCCATTTCCGTGTCGATCGACACGCCGGACGTGTTCTGCTGCTTTTCCTCAAGGCCGAGCTGCACAACCTTCTGGCTGTCCACCGCCCGGTTCGCCAGCACCAGCTCGTTCGCCTGGAACGAGACGATGCGGCGCGCAAACTCATCCACCCCGCCTGAGAACGGCTGGGTCGTCCCGCCAATGCCGGTCGCCGGGTCAAAGGCCCGCGCCGTGCCGGTCAGGCGCTCCAGCAGGTCCGACGGCCGGGTGGGATCGCCCGTATCCGTTGCCGGCGTCGTCGAATAGACAACCAGCGACGAGGGGTCGGCCCGCACGGCGGCATTGAGCGCGATGCGGCTGGCAAAGCCCACCTTCTGCGTCGCACCGTCCTGAGAGGCTGTGTAGGCAAGCTGCGCGTTGCGGCCGTCCACGAACAGCGGCAGCGCCGTGCCCTGGCCGGTCAGCCCGGTTGCCGTCACCGTCGCGCTGACGGCGGCAATATCGGTCGTGGCGCCTGCCCCGTCATCGACGATGCGCACCGTCGTACCGGCCGGGTTGGAGGCATCCACATTGATGCCCGCGGCCGCCAGGGCTGCGTCAAGGTTGGTGGCAAAGTCACCCGCACCCGTCCCCCACGCCACACCGATGACCTGGTCACCCGGATTCGGCGTCACCGTGTTGTCCAGCGGCAGCGAGGCCGGATCATCCACACGGATGATGGTCACCTGGCGCTGCGTGCCTGCGGGCGTTTCGGTATAGGTCAGGTTGATGCTGTCGCCGTTCTGCAGCGACGCCACATCAATGTCGAAACCCGCCGGCGGGCCCGCATGGGCCGTGGACGCCACCGTCGTTTCCGACAGCGACTTGGCGAGGTTGTGGGCAATCTCGTCGAGCTGCGCCTGCGCCTGCACCAGCCGCTCATCGCGCAGCTCGATGAGACCGGCAATCTTGCCTTCGCGGATCGTGCCGTCCCGCAAAAGGTCGATCGGCGCGGAGTTACCCACCTGCAGCGTGATGGTGCCCACGTCGCGCAGCGCCGGATCGGAATTGTACAGCGAGGACGGCCCCAGCGTCGGATGCTCGTCGAAGCTCAGTACCGTCGGCTCCGTGTCCAGCAGCAGGTTACCGCCGGTGGTGAACACGGAAATGCGGCCGCCGTCGCGCTCGATGGTGCGGATGTCCATCAGCTTGGACAGCTCCGCCACCGCCTTGTCGCGCTCATCCTGCAGGTCAGCGACTGAGCCTGCCTGGTTGGCCGAGATCTTGAGGTTGATGTCGTGGATCTTCGACAGGGCCGCATTGGCCTCCGCCACGGCGTCCGACAGGCGGCGCTCTGCTTCGCGGCGCATCTGCTGGATCTCATCCGACAGGCGGTTGAGCTCGATGGCTGCCTCATCGGCCGCCGCCAGCGCCGCTTCACGCGTCACCGTGGATTCCGGCGTCGTCGCCAGATCCTGGATCGACGTGCCGAGACGGTTGATATAGGAGGCGATGGAGGTCTCACCGTCCGGCGTGCCGAACAGCTGATCGACCCGCGTCAGGAATTCCTGCCGCACATCCAGCTTGGCGCTGACACCGCTGGAGCGGTTGAGCTGCCCCAGCAGGTAATTGTCCACTTCGCGCACCGCGGCCCGAACCGACACACCAATGCCCTCGCCCGCCACCAGCGCGTTCGACTGGCTCGACACCTTGCGCGTGTAGCCTTCCGTCGTCGCATTGGCGATGTTGCGCGACGTGAGGTCCACAGAGGCCTGGTTGGCCTTGAGACCCGATACGGCGGCATGGAGCGCTGTGGTGAGAGACATGGTAACTGCTGTGTTCTTGGTGCGATGAACTGTGCGGGTGAAACCGAGTGAAGCGCCGTCCGGCGGGCTGTTAGGTCAGCCCGCCGCCGGCAAGCGGATTACCGCTTCATGTTGAGCGTTTCCTGGACCAGCTCGTCCGAGGTCGTCACGATGCGGGTCGTCGCGGAATAGGCCTGCTGGGTGACGATCAGCTTCGAGAACTCGTCCGCAATATCCACGTTGGAAGTCTCGCGCGCTTCCGCCACGATCTGGCCGGACGCGCCCTGGATGGCCTCGCCCGAATCCTGCGTCGCAGCCCACGCACCGCCATCAAGCTTGCGCAGCTTGTTGTCGGCGTTGAACTTCACCAGCGTCACTTCCGCCAGGTCCAGCTGCTTGCCGTTGGTATAGGTCCCCACCACGCGGCCATTGTCCGACACGGCAATGGAGGCCAGCGCGCCGGAAGCAAAGCCGTCCTGCTCAATATCCTTCACCGAGACGGAGCCGTTGGAATCCGCGAACTGCGAAATCTGGTTGGAGCCGTGATTGACGGTGATGTTGCCCAGGTTGATGCCATCCACCGTCAGGTTGGTGACGGTCGTGGAGGTGATGGGCGGCGTGGCCACACCGGAGGAGTTGAAGGTGTAGTTCTGGCCCACATTGTTCCACTTGGCAGCCGCGCCCGTGGCCGTGGTGCTGGTACGGTAGAACAGGTTCCAGGTCTCCGAGCCGGCACCCTGCCCGGCGCCGTTGGCCGTGTTGTTCACCTTCGACCAGCGGAGTTCCACGTTCACCGGATTGCCGATCGAGTCGTACATGGTGATGGCACCGCCGGCGAGCGAGCGGTCGAGGAACAACTGCTCGTCCTGCGCCTGCACGAAGCCGTCACCACCGAATGTCGTCGGATCATTGGTGAAGGTCGCGTCCAGCATCAGTTCCGAGTTGGCCACCGCGGCATCCGCAGTAACGGTCTTCGGGAAGGACGGCAGGTTGGCCGTGTAATCCAGCGTCGTCGTCTGCTTGGCGGAAATGAAATCGTTGGTGATCTGGATGCGGTCCGGC